>SHVZ01000034.1 GCA_009694025.1 Alphaproteobacteria bacterium
GAGGGGACCGAGATGGTGATGCCCGGCGACAACATCGCCATGGAAGTGAAGCTGATCGCGCCGATCGCCATGGACGAGGGGCTGAGGTTCGCCATCCGCGAGGGCGGCAGGACCGTCGGCGCCGGCGTCGTCGCTTCCATCATCGAATAAAGACGAAAGCGCGGCATCGCGCGGGGACAGACATGGACAGCCAAAACATCCGCATCCGGCTCAAAGCCTTCGACCACCGGGTGCTGGACCAGTCGACGAGCGAGATCGTGAACACGGCGAGGCGGACCGGTGCGCGCGTGCGCGGGCCGATTCCGCTGCCGACGCTGATCGAGAAGTTCACGGTCAACCGCTCGCCGCACATCGACAAGAAGAGCCGCGAGCAGTTCGAGATCAGGACGCACAAGCGGCTCCTCGACATCGTCGATCCGACGCCGCAGACCGTGGACGCGCTGATGAAGCTCGACCTCGCTGCCGGCGTCGACGTCGAGATCAAGCTGTAAGGGCGGGAATCGAACATGGCGGACCCAAAGCGCCAGCGCTCCGGACTCCTGGCTCAGAAGGTCGGGATGACCCGGGTGCTCAATGACGACGGCGAGCATGTGCCCGTCACCGTGCTCCGGATCGACCAGTGCCAGGTGGTGGCCGTTCGCACCGCCGAGAAGGACGGCTATACGGCCGTCCAGCTCGGCGTCGGCAAGGCCAAGGTGAAGAACGTGACCAAGCCCGAGCGTGGCCATTTCGCCAAGGCCAAGGTCGAGCCGAAGCGGAAGCTGGTGGAGTTTCGCGTCTCCGCCGACGCACTGATCGAGGTCGGGGCCGAGATCTCGGCCGAGCACTTTGTCGTCGGCCAGTTCGTCGACGTGGTCGGCACCTCGATCGGCAAGGGCTACGCCGGCACGATGAAGCGCTGGAACTTTTCCGGTCTCGAGGCGAGCCACGGCGTGTCGATCTCGCACCGATCGGCCGGCTCGACCGGCAACCGCCAGGATCCGGGCAAGACCTTCAAGGGCAAGAAGATGGCCGGTCGTCTCGGCGGCAAGCGGATCACCGTCCAGAGCCTGAAGGTGGTTTCGAACGATGCCGCTCGCGGAATCCTCATGGTCCGCGGCGCCGTTCCCGGGGCCGAGGGCGGCTATGTCCTGGTCAAGGACGCCGCCAAGCGCAAGCAGCCGAAGGACATGAAGCTCCCGTTCCCCGCGGCGATCAAGGCCGCGGCTGCCGCGGCTGCGGCGAAGGAATAAGACCATGAAGGTCAAGATCAAGAACCTCGACGCCAAGGACGTCGGCGAGATCGATCTCGCCGACGAGGTCTTCGGCGTGACGCCCCGGGCCGACCTGCTCGCCCGCGTGGTCAACTGGCAGCTCTCCAAGCGGCGCTCCGGCAACCACAAGACCAAGGGTATCAGCGACATCTCGGGCACCACCAAGAAGCCCTTCGCCCAGAAGGGCGGCGGCCGTGCTCGCCAGGGCTCGCTGCGCTCGCCGCAGTTCCGTGGCGGCGCCCGGATCTTCGGGCCGGTGGTCCGCAGCCACGAGTTCGACCTGCCGAAGAAGGTCCGCAAGCTCGGCCTCAAGGCCGCGCTCTCGGCTAAGCAGGCCGACGGCAAGCTCCTGATCCTCGACGCGGCCGAGGTCAAGGAAGCGAAGACCAAGCAACTGGCTCAGCGGCTGGGCAAGCTCGGCCTCACCTCCGTTCTGTTCATCGACGGCGAGAAGGTCAACGAGCTGTTCGCCCGCGCCGCCCGCAACCTGCCGCATGTCGACGTGCTGCCCGAGCTCGGCGCCAACGTCTACGACATCCTCAGGCGGGATACGCTGGTGCTGACCAAGGCCGCCGTCGAGCGCCTGGAGGCGCGCCTGAAATGAGCATGCGCCCGATGAACGCCAAGCAGGTCAAGTTGAGCCGCGAGGCGATGTACGACATCGTCCGCCGCCCGGTCATCACCGAGAAGGCGACCCGCCAGAGCGAGCACAACGTCGTTGTCTTCGAGGTGCCGCTCAAGGCGTCCAAGCCTGAAATCAAGGTCGCGATCGAGACCCTGTTCAAAGTCAAGGTCAAGGCCGTGAACACCGCGATCGTCGGCGGCAAGGTCAAGCTCTTCCGTGGGCGCCCCGGTGCGCGGAGCGACTGGAAGAAGGCGCTCGTGACCCTCGCCGAGGGCCACAGCATCGACGTCACCACCGGGCTCTGATCGGACACACCCAATGGCACTCAAGTCCTTCAAGCCGGTAACGCCGTCCACCCGCCAGCTGGTCACCGTCGACCGCAGCGAGCTGTGGAAGGGCGGTCCGGTCAAGGCCCTCACCGAGGGCAAGCGCAAGAGCGGCGGCCGCAACAACAACGGCCGCATCACCGCTTGGCGGAAGTCGGGCGGCCACAAGCAGCGCTACCGCGTCATCGATTTCAAGCGGCGCAAGTTCGACGCGCCGGCGACCGTCGAGCGCCTGGAATACGACCCCAACCGCACCGCGTTCATCGCGCTCGTCAAGTACGCCGACGGCGAGCAGGCCTACATCCTGGCCCCGCAGCGCCTCAAGGTCGGCGATCGGGTGGTGTCCGGCCAGAAGGCCGACATCAAGCCGGGCAACGCGCTGCTGCTGAAGAACATCCCGGTCGGCACGATCGTGCACAACGTCGAGCTCAAGCCCGGCAAGGGCGGCCAGATGGCCCGCTCGGCCGGCACCTATGTGCAGCTGGTCGGCCGCGACTCCGGTTCCGCCGTCATTCGCCTCGCCTCCGGCGAGACCCGGACGGTCTCGTCCGAGTGCATGGCGACAATCGGCGCGGTGTCGAATCCAGACCAGCAGAACATCTCGCTCGGCAAGGCCGGACGCTCGCGCTGGCTCGGCATCAAGCCGAGCGTCCGCGGCGTCGCCATGAACCCGATCGACCATCCGCATGGCGGCGGCGAAGGCCGTACCTCCGGCGGCCGCCACCCGGTCACGCCTTGGGGCAAGGGCACCAAGGGCACCAAGACGCGCAACAACAAGCGGACGGACAAGTTCATCGTCCGCCGCCGGAACGCGAAGTAAGGAGGTCGATTTGACCCGCTCTGTCTGGAAGGGCCCGTTCGTCGACGGCTATCTGATGAAGAAGGCCGAGAAGACGCGCGCGTCCGGCCGAAACGAGGTCATCAAGATCTTCGCGCGGCGCTCGACCATCCTGCCGCAGTTCGTCGGTCTCACCTTCGGCGTCTACAACGGCCACAAGTTCATTCCGGTGCTGGTCACCGAGAACATGGTCGGCCACAAGTTCGGCGAGTTCTCGCCGACCCGCACCTTCCACGGGCACTCGTCCGACAAGAAGGCGAAGAGGGCTTAAGCGCCATGAGCAAGAAGAAGGCCGAGCGCAGGCTGGGAGAAACCGAGGCGATGGCCGTGCTGCGGAACCTCCGCACCAGCCCGCGCAAGCTCAACCTGGTGGCGGAGTCGATCCGCGGCCTCGGCGCCGCGGTCGCGCTCTCCCAGCTCGCCGTCAACAAGCGCCGCGTCGCCCAGCATGTCAGGAAGGCGCTGCAGTCCGCGATCGCCAACGCCGAGAACAATCACCAGCTCGACGTCGATCGCCTTTTCGTGAAGGAAGCCAGTGTGGGCAAGGGTCTCGTGATGCGCCGGTTCCATCCGCGTGCCCGTGGGCGCGCTTCCGCCATCCTGAAGCCGTTCAGCCACATCGTCATCATTGTCGGCGAGCGTGGGGAGGCAGCCTGATGGGCCAGAAAGTCAATCCGATCGGGCTCAGGGTCGGGATCAACCGCACCTGGGATTCGCGCTGGTATGCGAACAAGGACTACGCCGACCTGCTGCACGATGACCTCAAGCTGAGGGCCTATTTGCATGACCGTCTGTTGCAGGCCGGCTGCAGCCGCGTCGTGATCGAGCGTCCGGCGAAGAAGGCCCGGATCACCATCCATTCGGCGAGGCCCGGCGTCGTCATCGGCAAGAAGGGCGCCGACATCGAAAAGCTGCGCACCGACCTCGCCAAGATGACCGGCGGCGAGGTGTCGCTCAATATCATCGAGATCCGCAAGCCCGAGATCGAGGCGAAGCTGGTGGCCGAAGGCATCGCCCAGCAGCTCGAGCGCCGGGTCGCCTTCCGCCGCGCGATGAAGCGTGCGGTGCAGTCGGCGATGCGCCTGGGCGCGCTCGGCATCCGCATCAACTGCTCGGGCCGCCTCGGCGGCGCCGAGATCGCGCGGCTGGAGTGGTATCGCGAGGGGCGCGTGCCGCTGCATACGCTCCGCGCCGACATCGACTACGGCCAGGCGACGGCCAAGACCACCTACGGCACCTGCGGCGTCAAGGTCTGGGTGTTCAAGGGCGAGATCCTGGCGCACGACCCGATGGCCCAGGACAAGCGCCTGGCCGAGCAGCAGCAGCAGATGGGCCGCTCGACCTCGCGTGGTGGAGATGCCGCGTCATGATGTCGCCTGCGCGCACGAAGTATCGCAAGGCCCACAAGGGCCGGATCAAGGGAACCTCGAAGGGCGCCACCTCGCTCACCTTCGGCTCGTACGGCCTCAAGGCCGTCCAGCCGGAGCGGGTGACGGCGCGCCAGATCGAGGCGGCGCGCCGCGCTATCACCCGTCATCTCAAGCGGTCGGGCCGCCTCTGGATCCGGGTCTTCCCGGACGTCCCGGTCTCGACCAAGCCGGCCGAGGTCCGCATGGGCTCCGGCAAGGGAGCGCCTGAGTTCTGGGTCTGCCGGGTGAAGCCGGGCCGGATCCTGTTCGAGGTCGACGGCGTGCCGCGCGAGCTTGCCGCCCGGGCCTTCGAGCTGGCGGCCGCGAAGCTGCCGATCAAGACCCGTTTCGTCGCCCGCCTCGGGCTGGAGGGATAGGCGATGGACGCCTCTGATCTCAAGACCAAGTCTGCCGACGAGCTGAAGCAGCTGCTGGGCGACCTCAAGAAGGAGCAGTTCAACCTGCGCTTCCAGAGGGCGAGCGGCCAGCTCGAGAACACCTCGCGTGTCGGTGCGGTCCGCCGCGACATCGCGCGGATCAAGACCGTCATGCGCGCCAAGGCCGCGAAGGCCGGTTGAGGAGCCGAAGATGCCCAGGCGAGTTCTGCAGGGACGGGTGGTGAGCGACAAGACCGACAAGACCGTAACGGTCGTCGTCGAGCGCCGCGTCATGCACCCGCTCTACAAGAAATTCATCACGCGTTCGAAGAAGTACCACGCGCACGACGAGGGCAACCGCTGCAAGGTCGGCGACCTCGTCCGGATCCGGGAATGTCGCCCGGTGTCCAAGACCAAGCGATGGGAAGTGATCTCGGAGGCAGCCGCCTCCGGGGTGGCCGGCTGATAGTGGAGTTCCAGCGATGATCCAGTCGGAATCCCATCTCGAAGTCGCCGACAACTCGGGCGCGCGCCGTGTGATGTGCATCAAGGTGCTGGGCGGCTCGCGCCGCCGCTTCGCCTCGGTCGGCGACATCATCGTCGTCTCGGTCAAGGAGGCGATCCCGCGCGGCCGCGTCAAGAAGGGCGACGTGCACAAGGCGGTGATCGTGCGCACGGCGAAGGAGATCCGCCGTGCGGACGGCAGCGCCATCCGCTTCGACCGCAATGCCGCCGTGCTCATCAACAAGGACGGCGAGCCGATCGGGACACGGATCTTCGGGCCGGTGACCCGCGAGCTGCGCGCCAAGAAGTTCATGAAGATCGTCAGCCTGGCACCGGAGGTGCTCTAAGGCCATGGCCGAGAAGTTCAAGGTCAAGAAGGGCGACCAGGTGGTCGTCACCACCGGTCGCGACAAAGGCAAGAAGGGCGAAGTTCTGCGCGTTATCCGTGAGAGCCGCCGTGTCGTCGTCTCCGGCGCGAACGTCGCCAAGCGCCACACGCGCCAGGCGCCCGGCAACCCCGGCGGCATTGTCGACAAGGAGATGTCGCTCGACATCTCCAACGTCGCCTTGGTCGATCCGAAGAGCGGCGAGCCGACCCGCGTCGGCTTCCGCACCCTCGAGGATGGCCGCAAGGTCCGCTTCGCCAAGCGGTCCGGCGAAGTCATCGATCTGTGATGAGAGATGCAGCCATGACCCGGCTCAAGAAGCAGTACGACGAGAAGGTGCGCGCCGACCTGATGAAGGAGTTCGGCTACAAGAACCCGATGGAGGTTCCGCGCCTGGAGAAGATCGTCATCAACATGGGCGTCGGCGAGGCGGTGTCGGATTCGAAGAAGATCCAGGCCGCGGCCGAGGAGCTGACGCGCATCGCCGGCCAGAAGCCGGTGATCACCAAGTCGAAGAAGTCGATCGCCATCTACAAGCTCCGCGAGGGCCAGGCGATCGGCGTGAAGGTGACGCTCCGCCAGAGCCGCATGTACGAGTTCCTGGACCGGCTGGTCACCATCGCGCTGCCGCGCGTGCGGGACTTCCGCGGACTCAACGGCAAGAGCTTCGATGGTCGCGGCAACTACGCTCTCGGCCTCAAGGAGCAGATCGTGTTCCCGGAGGTCGACTACGACAAGATCGACGAGATCCGCGGGATGGACATCGTGATCTGCACGACCGCGGCCACCGACAAGGAGGCCAAGGCCTTGCTCAAGGGCTTTGACCTGCCTTTCTACAACTGACGTTTGACGATCTGACAGCGAACTTTAGGGATCGTCGGAGGACGAGATGGCAAAGACGAGCGCGATCGAGCGTAACAAGCGGCGCCGCCGCATGACCAAGCAGTACGCGGGCAAGCGCGCCAAGTTGAAGGCGGTCATCCAGGACCAGTCGCGTCCGATGGAGGAGCGCTTCGCCGCGCAGATCAAGCTCTCCGAGCTGCCACGCGATTCGTCGAAGGTGCGGATCCGCAACCGCTGCGAGCTGACGGGAAGGCCGCGCGCCTTCTACCGGAAGTTCAGGCTGTCGCGCATCGCGATCCGCGAGCTCGCGTCTAACGGGCAGATCCCCGGCATGACGAAGTCGAGCTGGTAGGGATTAGGAAGGTAAACCACCATGGTGATGACCGATCCGCTCGGCGATATGCTGACTCGCATCCGTAACGGACAGCGGGCGGGCAAGTCGTCGATCACGAGCCCGGCCTCCAAGCTTCGAGTGAACGTGCTCGATGTCTTGAAGCGCGAGGGCTACATCCGAAACTACAAGGCGGGCGAGGCGCGCCCCGGCATCGGCGAGCTGACGATCGAGCTCAAATATCACGACGGCTCGCCCGTCATTAAGGAGATCGATCGCATCTCGAAGCCCGGCCGGCGCGTCTACGCGAAGATCGCCGATCTGCCGCGCATCTATGGCGGGCTCGGAATCTCGATCCTGTCGACGCCGAGGGGCGTCATGTCCGACGTCGAGGCCCGCGCCGCCAATGTCGGCGGCGAAGTCCTCTGTCGGGTGTTCTGATCCCTCGCGGGTTCAAGGAGAAGAGTCAAATGTCGCGCGTGGGCAAGAATCCGGTGGCCATCCCGGCCGGGGTCAATGTCGAGGTTTCCGGCGGCAAGCTGTCCGCCAAGGGGAAGCTCGGCCTGTTGACGATGGGGCTGTCGTCCGACGTGGTGGTCAAGGTCGAGGAGGGCCAGGTACTGGTGCAGCCGGTCGGTGACTCCAAGCGGGCGCGCATGATGTGGGGCACGACCCGCAACCTGGTGCGCAACATGGTCAACGGGGTCGCCACCGGCTATTCCAAGGCGCTCGAGATCAACGGCGTCGGCTACCGCGCCGCCGTCCAGGGCAAGGAGCTCATCCTCCAGCTCGGATACAGCCACGAGATCAAGTTCCCGATCCCGGAAGGGATCACGGTCAAGGCCGAGAAGCCGACCGCGCTCACCATCTCCGGCGCCGACCTCCAGAAGGTCGGCCAGGTCGCCGCCGAGATCCGTTCGTTCCGCGGCCCCGAGCCGTATAAGGGCAAGGGCATCAAGTACGATTCCGAGAGGATCCTCCGCAAGGAAGGCAAGAAGAAGTAAGGGGCGTTGCCATGACGTCGACTGCCAATCTGTTCGAGCGGCGTAAGACTCGCGTCCGCTACCGTATCCGCAAGAACTCGAGCGGCCGCCTCAGGCTGACCGTGTTCCGTTCGGAGCGGCATATCTATGCCCAGGTCATCGACGACTCCAAGGGGGTGACGCTCGCGCAAGCCTCCTCGGTCGACAAAGATCTCAAGGGCAAGCACAAGACCGGTGCCGACAAGGCGGCGGCGACCGAGGTCGGCAAGCTGCTGGCCGTGCGCGCGCTCAAGGCGGGCGTCAAGGAAGTTGTCTTCGATCGCGGCGGCTACCTCTATCACGGCCGCGTCAAGGCGCTGGCCGATGCCGCCCGCGAAGCCGGCCTCTCGTTCTGACCAAATTCGATTCGGCGAAGGATCAAAAGGCGATGGCGAATACTCCCGAGACCCCCGAGAAGCCGGCGGACGCGACGGCGGCTCCCGCGACGCCCGAAGGGGCGCCGTCGAAGCCAGATCGCCCCGGTCGTCCCGGCGGCGGCCGCGGCGGCCGTGGCGGCGGCGGTCGTGGACGCGGGGTTAGGACCGATGGCGCCGGCGGCGGCCCAGGCGGCCGTGGACGCGGGCCCCGTGGCGAGCGCCAGGGCGGCCGTGGCGGCGACGGTGGCCGCGATGAGTCCGAGCTGACCGAGAAGCTGGTCAGCATCAACCGTGTTGCCAAGGTGGTGAAGGGCGGTCGGCGCTTCGGCTTCGCTGCGCTGGTCGTCGTCGGCGACGGCCGCGGCCGGGTCGGCCATGGCGCCGGCAAGGCTCGCGAGGTCCCGGAGGCGATCCGCAAGGCGACCGAGCAGGCCAAACGCAGCCTGATCAAGGTGCCGCTGCGCGAGGGCCGCACCCTCCACCACGACATGATCGGCCACTACGGCGCCGGCCGTGTCGTGCTGCGCGCCGCCGCACCGGGCACGGGCATCATCGCCGGCGGTCCGACCCGCGCCGTGTTCGAGGCGCTCGGCGTCCATGACGTGGTCGCCAAGTCGATCGGCACGTCGAATCCCCACAACATGATCAAGGCGACCTTCGCCGCGCTGAAGGCCGTGACGAGCCCCCGGGCCGTGGCCCAACGCCGCGGCAAGAAGGTGAGCGACCTTGTCGGCGCCAAGCGCGAGGCGGAAGCCTCCTAAAGGAACCGGGCCATGGCCAAGGCTGAGAAGAAGAAGTCGACGCTCCGCGTCACCCAGATCGGCAGTCCGATCGGGCGCAAGGCCGACCAGCGCCAGACGCTGATCGGCCTCGGCCTGAACAAGCGTCACCGCAGCCGCGAGCTGGAGGACACTCCTTCGGTGCGCGGAATGATCCGCAAGGTCCAGCACCTCGTGCGGGTCGACAGCGAATAGAGGACCGACGACGATGAAGCTCCACGAGATCCGCGACAACGAAGGCGCCCACAAGCGCCGCATGCGCGTCGGGCGCGGCATCGGCTCGGGCAAGGGCAAGACCTCCGGGCGCGGCGTCAAGGGCCAGAAGGCGCGCACCGGCGTGTCTCTGCACGCCTTCGAGGGCGGCCAGATGCCGCTCTACCGTCGGCTGCCGAAGCGCGGCTTCAAGCCGATCAATCCGGTGAAGCTCGTCGAGGTGAACCTCTGGCAGCTGCAAGAGGCGGTGGACGCGGGCCGGCTCGATCCCATGAAGCCGGTCGACGGCGCGGCGCTGGTCGCCGCCAAGGTCCTACGCCGGTCCCGCGACGGCGTCCGTCTGCTCGGCGAGGGCGATCTCAAGGCGAAGCTCGCGCTCAAGCTCGCCGGCGTCTCGGCCAAAGCCAGGGCGGCGGTCGAGGCGGCGGGCGGCTCGATCGAGCTGCCGAAGCCGGTCGAGAAGGTGAAGAAGATGGCGAAGAAGCCGGCGCAGGCGAAGGCCTAGGGGCCGGACTCCGAGAGGACGCTGCACATGGCATCCGCTGCTGAACAGCTTGCCGCGACGCTCAACTTCGGCGTCCTCGCCAAAGCTACGGAGCTGAAGAAGCGCATCTGGTTCACGCTCGGCGCGCTGATCGTCTATCGCCTCGGCACCTACATTCCGATACCCGGCATCGACCCGGTGGTCCTGGCCGAGATCTTCCGCCAGCAGCAAGGCGGCATCCTCGGCATGTTCGACATGTTCTCGGGCGGCGCGCTCGGGCGTATGACGATCTTCGCTCTCAACGTCATGCCCTGGGTCTCGGCCTCGATCATCGTCCAGCTGATGACCGCGGTCTCGCCTAAGCTTGAGCAGTTGAAGAAGGAAGGGCCGGCCGGCCAGAAGGTCATCAACCAGTACACCCGCTACGGCACGGTGATCCTCGCCTCGCTCCAGGCCTACGGCATTGCCATCGGCCTCGAAGGCACGCGCGGCTCGGTCGGCGGCGCGGTGATCGATCCCGGCCTCCTCTTCCGGGTCTCGACCGTGGTGACGCTGACCGGCGGTACCATGTTCCTGATGTGGCTCGGCGAGCAGATGACCCAGCGGGGCGTCGGCAACGGTCTCTCGGTCATCATCATGGCGGGCATTGTCGCAGGCCTGCCGCAGGCGGTCGCGGCCACCCTCGAGCTCGGCCGTACCGGTGCGCTTTCAACCATCTTCATCGTCGTCCTCCTGGCGATGGCGGTCGGCGTCGTCTTCTTCGTGGTCTTCATCGAGCGCGCCCAGCGGCGCCTGATCGTCCAGTATCCCAAGCGCCAGGTCGGACAGCGGATGTTCGGCGGCGAGAGCTCGCATCTGCCGCTCCGCCTCAACACCTCCGGCGTCATTCCGCCGATCTTCGCCTCCTCGCTCCTGCTGATGCCGACCACCATTGCCGGCTTCTCGGCGGTTCAGGGCGTCCAGGCGGGCGAGGGACCGAACGAAATCTTGAGCCTGATCGCCACATATCTTGCTCATGGCTCGCCGCTCTACATGCTGTTGTACGTGGCGATGATCGCCTTCTTCGCGTTCTTCTACACGGCGATCGTCTTCAATCCGGAGGAGACCGCCGACAACCTGAAGCGCTATGGCGGCTTCATTCCGGGCATCCGTCCGGGCAAGAACACAGCCGACTACCTCGACTACATCCTTTCGCGCCTGACCGTCCTCGGCGCCGCTTACCTGTCGATCGTCTGCATCCTTCCGGAGATCCTGATTTCCAGGTTCGCGGTGCCGTTCTACTTCGGCGGCACCAGCCTGATGATCGTCGTCACCGTGACCATGGACGTGGTCGCGCAGATCCACGCCCACCTGGTCGCCCACCAGTACGAAGGCCTGATCAAGAAGGCGAAGCTGCGCGGGAGGAAGGGGTGAACCATCTGATCCTCCTCGGCGCGCCCGGCGCGGGCAAGGGGACTCAGGCGCGGAAGCTCCAGGACGAGCGCGGCATCGTCCAGCTCTCGACCGGCGACATGCTGAGGGCGGCGGTCAAGTCGGGGAGCGAGATCGGCAAGAAAGCCAAGGCGATCATGGACGCCGGCAAGCTGGTCTCCGACGACATCATGATCGCCATGATCGAGGAGCGAGTCCAGCAGCCCGACTGCAAGAAGGGGTTCATCCTCGACGGCTTCCCCCGGACTGCGGCCCAGGCCGAGGCGCTGGATGCCATGCTGGCGAAGCTGGGTCTCGCACTCGACCACGTCATCGAGATGACGGTCGACGAGAAGATCCTGACCGAGCGCATCGTCGGCCGCTACACCTGCGCCAAGTGCGGGGCGGGCTACCACGACGCCTTCCAGAAGCCGAAGGTGGCGGGCGTCTGCGACGTCTGCGGAAGCCGCGAGTTCACCCGGCGGGCCGACGACAACGCTGAGACCGTGCGGACCCGGCTCGACGCCTACCGCAAGCAGACCCAGCCGATCCTGCCCTACTATCGGACGAAGGGGATCCTCAAGTCGGTCGACGGCATGGCCGAGATCGACGACGTGGCCCGGCAGATCAGTGCGATCTTAGATTAGAACAATTCTGAGGAGAGCGCGGAGGCGAAGCTAAGGTACGAGATTCCAGGGTTTGAGACCGTTGACAGGCAAGGGTGCGTGTTTATAATCGCGCCCCTTGGCGCTTTCGGCGGCCGAGCGGGTCCGTGCGTGCCAAGTTTGCGCCCTTTCCGAGCTTAAATCGACCGTTGCGATCTTAAGGAGATCCGAGCGTGGCGCGTATCGCTGGCGTTAACATTCCCACGCAGAAGCGCGTCGAAGTCGCGCTGACCTACATCTTCGGGATCGGGCAGACCCGGGCGGAGACCATCTGCGCGAAGCTCAGCATTCCGGAGAACCGACGGGTGCATCAGCTCACCGACGACGAGGTGCTGCGCATCCGCGAGTTCATCGACCGTGACTTCGTGGTCGAGGGCGACCTCCGCCGCGAGACCGCGATGAGCGTCAAGCGGCTGATGGATCTCGGCTGCTATCGCGGGATTCGCCACCGCAAGGGCCTGCCGGTCCGCGGCCAGCGCACGCATACCAATGCCAGGACCCGCAAGGGCAAGGCGCGGCCGATCGCCGGCAAGAAGAAGTAAGGGCCTCCTAGGCTCGATCGCCGCTCCTAAGGCGGCTGGAAGGATTTGAGGAAGAGATCATGGTGAAACAGGCCGCAGGGCGCGCGCGGCGCCGCGAACGGAAGAACATCACCTCCGGCGTCGCGCATGTGAACGCGTCGTTCAACAACACGATGATCACCATCACCGATGCGCAGGGCAACACCATCGCCTGGTCGTCTTCGGGTTCTCTGGGATTCAAAGGCAGCCGGAAATCGACCCCCTACGCCGCCCAGGTCGCGGCCGAGGATGCCGGCAAGAAGGCGATGGAGCACGGTGTCCGCACCATCGAGGTCGAAGTCAAGGGTCCAGGCTCGGGCCGCGAGTCGGCGCTGCGCGCGCTGCAGGCGGTGGGCTTCCAGATCACCTCGATCCGAGACGTAACGCCGATCCCGCACAATGGTTGCCGGCCGCCCAAGCGCCGGCGCGTCTGAGGGGCCCTAACCCGGCTCCAAGCGTCGTATCCCGCATGATGGGCAGGGCCCCCAAAGGTCTTGCCCCCGGTCGTCGAGAGGTCCGTCCGTGATCCAGAAGAATTGGCAAGCCCTGATCAAGCCGAACAAGCTCAACGTCGAAGCTGTCGGTGAATCCAAGCGCATCGCCACCATCGTCGCCGAGCCGCTCGAGCGCGGCTTCGGTCTGACGCTCGGCAATGCGCTCCGTCGTGTCCTCCTGTCCTCGCTGCGGGGAGCCGCCGTCACGTCGATCCAGATCGACGGCGTGCTGCACGAATTCTCCTCGATCCCGGGCGTGCGTGAGGACGTGACCGACATCGTTCTCAACGTGAAGTCGTTGGGTCTCAAGATGCACGGCGAGGGGCCGAAGCGGATGCGCCTCAAGGCCTCTGGCCCGGGCGAGATCACCGCTGGCATGATCGAGACCGGCCATGACATCGAAATCATGGACCCGAACCTGGTGCTCTGCACGCTCGACCGCGGCGCCAAGCTGTCGATGGAGTTCGTGGTCGAGAACGGGAAGGGCTACATCCCGGCCTCGGCCAGCCGCGCCGAGGACGCGCCGATCGGCCTCATCCCGGTCGACGCCCTCTACAGCCCGGTCCGCAAGGTTTCCTACAGGGTCGAGAACGCCCGCGTCGGCCAGATGACCGACTACGACAAGCTGTCGCTGTCGGTCGAGACCAACGGCGCGGTCACGCCCGAGGACTCGGTGGCTCTGGCAGCCCGCATCCTCCAGGACCAGCTCCAGCTCTTCATCAACTTCGAGGAGCCGCAGGCGGCCGTGGTCGAAGACCGTGCCGCCGACCTGCCGTTCAACAAGAACCTGCTCCGCAAGGTCGACGAGCTCGAGCTGTCGGTCCGCTCGGCCAACTGCCTCAAGAACGACAACATCGTCTATATCGGCGACCTCGTGCAGAAGACCGAGCAGGAGATGCTGCGCACGCCGAATTTCGGCCGGAAGTCGCTGAACGAGATCAAGGAAGTGCTGGCGCAGATGGGTCTGCACCTCGGCATGGAGGTCCCGAACTGGCCGCCGGAGAACATCGAGGAGCTGGCGAAGCGCCTCGAGGAACCGTTCTAAGGCGGACGGTCTTGAGGGGATAGGAGACTAGAATGCGTCACAACATGTCCGGCCGGAGCTTCAGCCGGCAGTCGGGCCACCGCAAGGCCATGTTCAAGAACCTGGCCCAGGCTCTGATCAAGCACGAGCAGATCACCACGACGCTGCCGAAGGCGAAGGATCTTCGCCCGGTGGCCGAGAAGCTGATCACGCTCGGCAAGCGGGGCTCGCTGCATGCCCGTCGGCAGGCCTACGCGGCGCTCCGCGACGAGGCCGCGACCAAGAAGCTGTTCGACGTGCTGGGTCCGCGCTATGCCGCCCGCAAGGGCGGCTACACCCGCGTGCTCAAGGCCGGGTTCCGCTACGGCGACGCCGCGGCGATGGCCGTGATCGAGCTGGTCGACCGTGACACCGAAGCCAAGGGGCTCGATTCCGGCCCAGTCCAGGTCACGGACGAGGCGCCGGCCGCGGCCTGACCCTCGTCGGCGAGCCAAGGTTTCCGAGGGGCGGGCTCAAGGCCCGCCCTTCGTCTTTTCGGCGGCTGCCGGGATGACAAGTTGGGACGCCTGCGACAGACTGAACGGCGTCCGGGCCTCGGTCTGAAGAGCCCGGGTCAAGGAGGTTCCCTTGCAGATAACTCGCCGCGACGCGCTCGTCGGGCTCGCCCGAACGACGGCAGCGCTGCTTCTCGCCGGGGATGTCCGCGCCCAGGGCGCGCCCTTGATCCGCCGGACGATCCCGTCATCGGGCGAGACAATGCCGGTCATCGGGCTCGGCACGGCGCGTCGCTACGAGGCGGCCTCGACCGCCGCCGACCTGGCGCCGCTCCGCGACACCCTCCGCCGCTTGAAGCAGGTGGGCGCCACGGTGATCGACTCCTCGCCCACCTACGGCACCGCCGAGGCGGTGGTCGGCGACCTGGTCGACGAGCTCAAGATCCGCGACGGTCTCTTCCTCGCGACCAAGGTCAGCATCGGCGGGCGTGAGGCCGGAATCCAGCAGATCGAGCAGTCCTTCAAGAAATACAAGACGCCCAAGCTCGACCTGATTGCGGTCCACAATCTCCGGGACACCGACGCCCATCTGAAGACGCTGCGCGACCTGAAGCAGGCCGGGCGCATCCGCTACATCGGCATCACCTCCTCCTTCGAGAACCAATACGTGGACTTCGAAGCGGTAATGAAGCGCGAGACCCTGGACTTCATCCAGATCGACTACGCCCTCGACAACCGCAACGCCGATGAGCGCCTGCTGCCGCTGGCGAAGGACCGCGGCATGGGCGTGATGACCAACCTGCCTTTCGGTCGCGGGCGCCTGTTCAACGCGGTTCAGGGAAAGCCGTTGCCGACATGGGCGGCCGAGTTCGATTGCAAGACCTGGGCGCAGTTCTTCCTCAAATACATCGTCGGCCACGAGGCGGTGACCTGCGCCATTCCCGGCATGGCCAAGGCCGAATACGTCGACGACAACATCGGCGCCGCCCAGGGGCGCCTGCCGGACGCGGCGATGCGCAAGCGCATGGAGGCCTTCATCGATGCCGCCTGAGGCGGGAGAAGGGCCCGTCTACCGGCTGCTCCGCCGCGCGGTCGACATCCGGCCCGCGGAGCTCCCCGCCCTCGGCTGGTCGATCCTCTACGTCTTCGCGGTCCTCTCCGCCTACTACGTGATCCGTCCGATCCGCGACGAGATGGGCGTGCAGGGCGGCGTCAACAACCTGCAATGGCTGTTCACCGGCACGCTCCTGGCGATGCTGGCGGTCAACCCGCCCTTCGCCGCCCTGGTCCGGCGCCTGCCGCGGGAACGCTTCATCGCCGTCGCCTACCGCTTCTTCATGGCGAACCTGCTGGTCTTCATGGTGCTGCTCGCGCTCTCGACCGAAACGCAGAACGTCTGGCTCGGCCGCGCTTTCTTCGTCTGGACCTCGGTGTTCAACCTGTTCGTGGTCTCGGTGTTCTGGGCGCTGATGGTCGACGTCTTCGATTCCGGGCAAGGGAAGCGCCTTTTCGGCCTGATCGCCGCCGGAGCCACGGTCGGCGCCATCCTCGGATCGAGCCTCACCGCCTCGATGGTGCAGAGCGTCGGCTCGACCGTGCTGCTCGTCGCCTCGATCCTGCTGCTCGAGCTGGCGGTCTTCAGCGTTCGCCGCCTCTCGCGCCTGGCCGAGGGGTTGCGTCGGGAGCCGGGCGCGTCGCCGGCCGAGGCGCCGATCGGCGGTGGCGTCCTCGCCGGCCTGACCCACACGCTCCGCTCGCCCTATCTCCTCAACATCGGCGTTTACATCCTCCTCTACGCCATCACCTCGACCTTCCTCTATTTCCAGCAGGCGCAGATCGCCGCCGACGCCTTCACCGACCGGGCGGCGCGCACCGCCTTCTTCGCCCGCATCGATCTCCTGGTGAACGTGCTGACGCTGGTGATCCAGATCTTTCTGACCAGCCGCATCCTGGGGGCGCTCGGGGTCGCGCTCACGCTCGCGGCTCTGCCGCTGTTCAACGTGATCGGCTTCGCCACCTTGTCGATGGTGCCGGTCGTCGGTGCCCTGGTGGCCTTCCAGGTGGCGCGCCGGGTCGGCAACTTCGCGCTCGCGCGTCCGACCCGCGAGATCCTGTTCACCGTCGTTACGCGCGAGGACAAGTACAAGGCCAAGAATTTCATCGACACCGTGGTTTACCGCGCCGGCGACCAGATCGGCAGCTGGGCCTATGCCTTGCTCGTCTTCCTTGGCCTCGGCATGACCGGGATCTCGATCGTGGCGGTGCCGCTATCCGTCGCTTGGGTGATGTCCAGCCTCTGGCTCGGGCGGCGGCAGGAGGAAAGGGCCCGAGACGACACGGTCGCCCCGGAGCGCACGCCGGCCCTGGCGGGGACCGGCGGGGCGGGCTGAACCCGAGGCCCCTGGGAAGGCCGGGCCCGGCGCACTACATTCGACCCCATGAAGTGGTTCACGGTCCTGCTCGTCGCCGTCGCCGCCCTCGGCCCGCCGGCGGCGGCCCAGACGGCGCCCGCGCCGGCCACCCGCGCGCTCCCCGAGAGTCGCGGCGCCGTCCTCCAGTCCTTCGCCCCCCTGGTCAAGCGGGCGGCGCCGGCGGTGGTCAACGTCTTCACCCGCAGGGTCGTGCGCGAACGGGTGACCTCGCCCCTGTTCGACGACCCGTTCTTCCGCCGTTTCTTCGGCGACCAGCCGGGCGGCGAGCAGCAACGCGAGCAGAATTCGCTGGGATCGGGCGTCATCGTCCGGAAGGATGGGGTGGTCGTCACCAACCACCACGTGATCAAGGGCGCCGATGAGATCCGTGTCGTCCTCTCCGACCGCCGGGAGCTCGAAGCGACGCTGATCGGGTCGGACGAGCGGACCGATCTTGCCGTGCTCCGCGTCAAGACGACGTCCGACCTGCCGACGCTCGAGCTCGGCGACTCCGACGGCATCGAGGTCGGCGACCTGGTCCTCGCCATCGGCAACCCCTTCGGCGTCGGTCAGACCGTCACCAGCGGCATCGTCTCGGCGACCGCCAGGACCATGGTCGGCATTTCCGACTACCGCTTCTTCATCCAGACCGATGCGGCGATCAACCCCGGCAATTCCGGCGGCGCGCTGGTCGCCATGGATGGCCGCGTGATCGGCATCAACACCGCGATTTTCTCGAAGACCGGCGGCTCGGTCGGCATCGGCTTCGCCGTCCCGGCCAACATGGTGCGCGCGGTCGTCACCGGGCTGGTCGATGGCGGCAAGATCGTCCGCCCATGGTTCGGGGCGAGCGGCCAGGCGGTGGGGCCGGACGTCGCGGCCTCGCTCGGCCTCGCCCGTCCGGGAGGCGTGATCCTGGAGCAGGTGGCGAACAACGGGCCGGCGGCGCGGGCCGGCCTCAAGGTCGGCGACGTCATCGTCTCCATCGATGGCCGCGAGGTCGAGGACCCGCAGGCGCTCAGGTTCCGCATCGGCACGCTCGCCATCGGCGGCAGGGTCCGGCTCGGCGTGCTTCGCCAGGGCCGCGCGCAGCAGCTCTTCGTCGCCCTCGAGGCGCCGCCGGAAGACCCGCCGCGCCAGACGACGCCGTTGCAGGGACGCCACCCGTTCTCCGGCACCACCGTCGCCAACCTGTCGCCGGCGCTGGCCGAGGAGCTGGGACTGGAAGGCCTGGCCCGCGGCGTCATCGTCACACAGGTCCGTCCGGGGTCCGTCGCCCAGCGCCTCGGTGTTGCGCCCGGCGACATTGTCCTCAAGATCAACGACGCGGAGATCACGTCGGTCGACAGCCTCCGTCGCGCCGTCGAGCGCAGCGAGCGGCAGACCTGGCGGCTCTCGATCAAGCGCGGCGAGCGGGTGATGAACGTTCAGGTGCAGGGGTGAGCCAGGCTGGCCTGTTCGAGGCCTCGGCGCCGCGGCCGCTCGCCGATCGGCTCCGTCCGAAGCGGCTCGAAGAGGTCGCGGGCCAGGACCACCTGATCGGATCGGAGGGCCCGGTCGGGCGTATGGTCGCCTCCGGCCGGCTCGCCTCGATGGTCCTCTGGGGACCGCCGGGCACGGGCAAGACCACCATCGCGCGCCTGCTGGCCGACGCGACCGACCTCCATTTCGAGCCGTTGTCGGCCGTCTTCTCCGGCGTCGCCGACCTCCGCAAGGTGTTCGAAGCCGCGAAGGGCCGTCGCGCCTCCGGCCGCGGCACCCTCCTCTTCGTCGACGAGATCCATCGCTTCAACCGCTCCCAGCAGGACGGCTTCCTTCCCTATGTCGAGGACGGCACGGTGACGCTGATCGGCGCCACCACCGAGAACCCGTCCTTCGAGTTGAACGCGGCGCTGCTCTCGCGCTGCCAGGTCTTCGTCTTGAAGCGTCTGGACGACGCGGCGCTGGAGGCCCTGCTCGCAAAGGCCGAAGCCGATCTCGGCCGGAAGCTGCCGCTCACCGCGGAGGCCCGCGACGCCCTCAAGGCCATGGCCGACGGCGACGGCCGCTTCCTCTTCAACCTGGTCGACGAGATCGAGCGCCTGCCGGCGGACGCCATGCTGGATGGGCCGAAGCTGATGGCGACGGTGCAGCGCCGCGCCCCGGTCTACGACAAGGATAGCGAGGGCCACTACAACCTGATCAGCGCGCTGCACAAGTCGATGCGCGGCTCCGACGCCGACGCGGCGCTCTACTGGCTCGCCCGCATGCTCGCCGGCGGCGAGGATCCGCGCTACATCGCGCGCCGGGTGGTGCGCTTCGCCGTCGAGGACGTCGGCCTCGCCGATCCCGAGGCGGTGCATCAGGCGATGGCCGGCTGGGACGTCTACGAGCGGCTGGGGTCGCCGGAGGGGGAGCTGGCGATCGCCCAGGCGGTGATCTATCTGGCGACGGCGCCGAAGTCGAACGCCGCCTACACCGCCTACGGCGCGGCGATGCGCTCGGCCAAGGAGACGGGCTCGCTGATGCCGCCGATGCACATCCTGAACGCGCCGACCAAGCTCATGAAGACCCTCGGCTACGGCAGGGACTACGCCTACGACCACGATACCGAGGAGGGTTTCTCCGGCCGCAACTACTTCCCGGACGGCATGAGCCGTCGCGAGTTCTATCAGCCGGTCGAGCGCGGCTTCGAGCGCGAGGTCAAGAAGCGACTCGACTACTGGGCGAAACTGCGCGAGCGCAAAGCCGGCGAGGGCGGGTGAGCTTCACCCGCTTCGCCGCCCTCGACTGGTCCGGCGCCCGTCGAGCGAACGGCATCGCCATCGCCGTCTGCGCGCCCGGACGGGGAGCGCCCCGTCTGGTCGCTTGCCCTGATGGCCGCCGTTGGTCGCGCCTCCAGGCGCTGGAATGGGTGACGGCTCTTATCGCCCGCGAGCGTGTGCTGGTCGGCTTCGACTTCGCCTTCTCGCTGCCCTTCAGCAGGGCCCGACGCTATTTCGGCCGCCCCGATCCCTCGGTCCGTGACCTCTGGGCCCTGGTCGACGGGCTCGGCGGCGACGCGCACGACCTGTGGGGCGGCGGCTTCGCCGCCGATCCACGCTTCGCCCCGGACTTCTGGCGGGCCGGGCCGCGGCCTCCCGGCTATGTCGAGCCGCACCGGCCGACGGAGGTGGCCTGCCGGGCGGCCGGCCTGGGCGCGCCTGAGAGCCCCTACAAGCTGATCGGCGCCAAGCAGGTGGGGTTGGGAGCACTCGCCGGCATGCGCGTGCTCCGCCGCCTCCAAGCGGCGGCAGCGGTCTGGCCCTTCGACGGCGATGCCGGCCGCCCGGTTCTGGCCGAAATCTACCCTCGGCTTTTCCTCAGGCGGGCCGGCGCCGGGAACGCCAAGATCCGAGACTGGGGCGACCTTGGGGCCGCCCTGGCTGCGCTGGGATCGCGCTCGCCGGTGGCCGGACCGATGCCGCCCTCGGACCACGACACCGATGCCCTGGTCGCCGCAGCCGGCCTGAGGGCCCTTGCAGGGGCGGGCGGGGTATGGGATGCCCCGCGTCACGACAACGAGGCGTTGAGGCGGGAAGGATGGATCTTCGGGGTGCCACGGCCATGAGGGCGTCGGGCGATGCCGGTTGAGCAGCGCGAAGTCGCCGCCGAGGAGGTCGATCTCCGCCTCGACCGCTGGTTCAAGCGCCACTTCCCGACCCTCGGCCACGGCCGGCTCGAGAAGCTGTTGCGCACCGGCCAGGTCAGGGTCGACGGCAAGCGGGTGAAGGCCGGCCAGCGCCTGGAGCCCGGGCAGGTGGTGCGGGTGCCGCCGCTCGACATCGAGGCGCCGGCGCCGAAGCGGGAGCCGTCTGCCGTCGAAGAGCGCGAGGCCAAGGATCTCCGCGCCCGCGTCCTCCACAAGGACGCGGAGATCCTGGTCATCGACAAGCCGGCGGGGCTCGCCGTCCAGGGCGGCACCGGCACCGACCGGCATCTCGACGGGCTCCTCGAGGCGCTCCGCTTCGAGGCCAAGGAGCGGCCGCGCCTCGTCCATCGACTCGACCGCGACACCTCCGGCGTGCTCGTGCTGGCGCGGACCGCCGAGGCGGCGCGCTGGCTCGGCGAGGCCTTCAAGAGCCGCGACGCCGACAAGGTCTATTGGGCGGTGGTGGCGGGTGTGCCGAAGCCGCGCCAGGGCCGCATCGACTTGAAGCTCGCCAAGCTGCCGGGCAAGAGCGGCGAGCGCGTGGCGGTCGACGCACGCGAGGGCAAGCACGCCGTCACCGACTTCGCCGTGGTCGAGGAGGTGAAGGGGATCGCCGCCTGGGTCGCGCTGAAGCCGCTGACCGGCCGTACCCACCAGCTTCGTGCGCACCTGCAAGCGATCGGCCACCCGATCCTCGGCGACGGCAAGTACGGCGGCAAGGCCGCCCACCTCGACCTGCCGGACGCGCCGAAGCAGCTCCAGCTCCATGCCCGCTCGATCGCGCTCAAGCGGCCGAACGGCCGCGTGCTCAAGGTCGAGGCGCCGCTGCCGCCGCATCTGCGTTCGACCTGGGCCGCTTTCGGCTTCTCCGCCCGCCCCGACCGCGATCCCTTCGGCGGCGAGAGGCCATGAGGCGACTCCGGCTCGCGGTCTTCGACTGCGACGGGACGCTGGTCGACAGCCAGGCGGCGATCGTCCGCATCATGGGCGAGGCCTTCGCCGCCGAGGGCCTCCCGGCACCCGCCGACCACGCCATCCGCCGGACCATTGGCCTGCCGCTCGCCGACGCGATGGCGCTCCTGGCCCCCGATGCCGAGGCCGTCCGTATCCGTCGCCTGGCCGAGGGTTACCGCGACATCGCCCGAACCCTGCAGCATGACCCCGACCACCACGAGCCGCTATTCGACGGAGTGCGGGACGCCCTCGATCGCCTGGCGCGGTCGGGGTGGATGCTGGCGGTTGCCACCGGCAAGGGCCGGCGCGGCCTCATCGCCACCTTGACCCGCCACGACATGCTCGAGCGTTTCCTCTCGCTCCATACCGCCGATGACGGACCGGGCAAGCCCGATCCGACCATGCTCCGCAACGCCATGGCGTTCGCCGGGGCCGCTCCCGCCGACACGGTGATGATCGGCGATACCAGCTTCGACATGCGGATGGCCACCAACGCGGGCGCCCGCGGCCTCGGCGTCGCCTGGGGCTATCATCCGCGCGAGGAGCTGATGGCATCGGGCGCCGAGGCGGTCGCCGACACCTACGCTCATCTCGCCGAGCTCTTGCTGCGGGAGCCGGCGTGAAACGCACGTACAAGACGGTCGAGGTGACCGATAGCGGCGATGGTTACGGCGTCGTCCTCGACGGCAAGCCGATGCGCACGCCCGCCGGCAATCGGCTCGAGGTGCGGACGCGGCCGCTCGCCGAGGCCGTCGCCGAGGAATGGCGGGCGCAGGGCGGCACCATCCGCCCGCTGACCATGCCGATGACCCGGTTCGTCGCGACCGCCCTCGACCGTATTGCCGCCGAGCGGCCGCGCATCGCCGGCGATCTCGCGGCCTTCGCCGCGAGCGATCTCCTCTGCCACTTCGCCGAACGGCCGGAGGAGCTGGCCGAGCGCCAGCGCCGGGAGTGGCAGCCCTTGCTCGACTGGTCAGCCGAGGCCCTGGGCGCCTGCTTCGTGACCGCCTCCGGCGTCATGCCCACGGCCCAGCCGGCCAAGACGCTGGCGGCGATTCGGGCCCAGGTCGACGAGCTCGACAACCTGGAGCTGGCCGCCGTCCAGACATTGGCCCAGGGGACCGGGTCGATCGTGCTGGCCTTCGCCGTCTTCGACGGACACATCGGCTGGGAGGAAGCGCACCGTCTCTCCCGGCTCGACGAGGATCACCAGATCGAGCGCTGGGGCGAGGACCCGGAGGCCGCGGCCAGGCGCGAGGGCATGCATGCCGATCTCGGCGATGCCGCCCGCCTCCTCTCGCTGGTACGGGTTCGCCATTGATGCTATCCGGAAAGACCTGAACAGGTACGTGGGGGCGCGATGCAGGACATCCTCCGCCGGCTCGAGGAGAAGCGCGCCCAGGCGCGCGAGGGCGGTGGCGCTCGACGCGTCGAAGCCCAGCACGCCAAGGGCAAGCTGACGGCGCGCGAGCGGCTCGACCTCCTGTTCGACGCCGGCTCCTTCGAGGAATGGGACATGTTTGTCGAGCACCGCTCGACGGATTTCGGCATGGACAAGCAGCGCATTCCCGGCGACGGCGTCGTCACCGGCTTCGGCACCGTCAACGGCCGGCTGGTCTTCGCCTTCAGCCAGGACTTCACCGTCTTCGGCGGCTCGCTCTCGGAGGCCCACGCCGAGAAGATCTGCAAGGTCATGGACAAGGCGCTCCAGGTCGGCGCCCCGGTGGTTGGCCTGAACGACTCCGGCGGCGCCCGCATCCAGGAGGGCGTCGCCTCGCTCGCCGGATACGCCGAGGTGTTCCAGCGGAACGTCATCGCCTCGGGCGTGGTGCCGCAGGTCTCGCTGATCATGGGGCCGTGCGCAGGCGGTGCCGTCTATTCGCCGGCGATGACCGACTTCATCTTCATGGTGAAGGACTCCTCCTACATGTTCGTCACCGGGCCCGACGTGGTGAAGACCGTCACCCACGAGACGGTGACCCACGAGGAGCTGGGCGGAGCGGTCACCCATTCGACGCGGTCGGGCGTCGCCGATCTCGCTTTCGAGAACGACGTCGAGGCACTGCTGCAGCTCCGCCGCTTCCTCGACTTCCTGCCGACCTCCAACCGGGCGAGGCCGCCGGTCAGGCCGACCGCCGATTCCGCCGACCGGGCCGATGAGGCGCTGGACACGCTGGTTCCCGCCAACCCGAACAAGCCCTACGACATGAAGGAGCTGATCCTGAAGGTCGTCGACGAGGGCGACTTCTTCGAGCTTCAGCCGGGCTATGCCGGCAACATCGTCATCGGCTTCGGACGCATGGCCGGCCAGAGCATCGGCATCGTCGCCAACCAGCCGATGGTGCTGGCGGGGTGTCTCGATATCGACTCGGCCAGGAAGGCGGCCCGTTTCGTCCGCTTCTGCGACGCCTTCAACATCCCGATCGTCACCTTCGTCGACGTGCCGGGCTTCCTTCCGGGGACGGCGCAGGAATACGGCGGCATCATCAAGCACGGGGCCAAGCTGTTGTTCGCCTACGCCGAGGCGACGGTGCCGAAGGTGACGGTGATCACGCGGAAGGCCTATGGCGGCGCCTACGACGTCATGAGCTCGAAGCATCTCCGCGGCGACGTCAACTACGCCTGGCCGACCGCCGAGATCGCGGTGATGGGGCCGAAGGGCGCGGTCGAGATCATCTTCCGCGCCGACATCGGCGATCCCGCCAAGATCGAGGCCAGGACCGAGGAGTACCGCGAGAAGTTCGCCAATCCCTTCGTCGCCGGGCACCGGGGATTCATCGACGACGTGATCATGCCGCACTCGACGCGCCGGCGGATCTGCCGCTCGCTCGCCATGCTCCGGGACAAGAAGATCGAGGACCCGTGGCGGAAGCATCGCAACATTCCGCTCTAGCCGCCCGGCGGCTGCGCGGCTTCAAGCTGCACCTGCTGGCCTATGCGGCGGCGATGGTCGCGCTGATCGTCGTCCACGTGATCGTTCAGCCGGAGCAGCCATGGTTCGTGCTGCCGCTGGTGGCCTGGGGCGCACCGCTCGCCCTCCACTGCGCCTATGCGATGGGGTTGTTCGGGGGTGGGAGATGATGCCCGCCGAGTCTGCGCCCTCACCCTTCGACAGGCTTAGGATGAGGGCTGCTGGCGGACCGAGTGCGTCGTCGGCGATCGTCGAAAAGGACTTTGCCCTATCAACCGACCTCATCCTGAGCTTGTCGAAGGGTGTGGGCGTGCGCACGATCGGACCATGAGCGCCTTTGTCTACATGCTCCGCTGCTCCGACGGCAGTTACTATGTCGGCTCCACCCGCAAGGGCCTCGAGGGCCGCGGCGCGGAACACAATGAGGGTCTCTATGGCGGGTACACGAAGGCACGCCGCCCGGTCGAGCTTGTCTTCCAGCAATCATTCGATCGAATAGAGGACGCCATCGCGGCCAAACGCCAGATCAAAGGCTGGAGCCGCGCCAAGAATGAAGCGCTGGTGCGGGGAGACTGGGACCGGCTGCGACACCTCGCGGCGTCCTCATTCGTCGAAGCGGCGAAGTCGACTTCGCCGGAGCCCAGGATGAGGACGACTGAAAAGGTGTCAGGAGAAAAAGCGTGAAGCCGCCATTCAGGAAAATCCTCATCGCCAATCGCGGCGAGATCGCCTGCCGGGTCATCCGCACGGCGAGACGGCTCGGCATCAGGACCGTGGCGGTTTATTCGGATGCAGACGCCGACGCGCTGCACGTGCGTGACGCCGACGAAGCCGTCCGTATCGGCCCGCCGCCCTCGGCCCAGAGCTACCTCAAGATCGAGGCCATCGTCGCCGCCTGCAAGGAAACCGGCGCCGAGGCCGTGCACCCCGGCTACGGCTTCCTCTCCGAACGCGCCGCCTTCGCCGAGGCGTTGAAGGCCGCTGGCATCGTCTTCATCGGGCCGGAGCCCGAAGCGATCCGGGCCATGGGCGACAAGATCGAGTCGAAGAAGCTGGCGCAGGCCGCGGGCGTGTCGACGGTCCCCGGCCATCTGGAGGCGATCAAGGACGCCGAAGCCGCCGTCGGCATCGCGCACAAGGTCGGCTTCCCGGTGATGATCAAGGCGTCCGCCGGCGGCGGCGGCAAGGGCATGCGCATCGCCCGGACCGATGCCGAGGTGCGCGAGGGCTTCCAGTCCGCCACCAACGAGGCCAAATCCTCCTTCGGCGACGACCGCGTCTTCATCGAGCGCTACATCGAGGAGCCGCGCCATATCGAGATCCAGGTGCTCGGCGACGGCCACGGCAACGTCGTCTATCTGGGTGAGCGCGAATGCTCGGTGCAGCGCCGGCACCAGAAGGTGCTGGAGGAGGCGCCGAGCCCGTTCCTCGACGCCAAGACCCGGAAGGCGATGGGCGAGCAGGCCGTCGCGTTGTCGAAGGCGGTCAAGTACCGCTCGGCCGGCACCGTCGAGTTCATCGTCGACAAGGACCGCAACTTCTACTTCCTGGAGATGAACACCCGCCTCCAGGTCGAGCACCCGGTGACCGAGTTGGTGACCGGGCTCGACCTGGTCGAGCTGATGATCCGCATCGCCGCCGGCGAGAAGCTGCCCTTCGCCCAGAAGGACGTGAAGGTCCAGGGGTGGGCGGTCGAGGCGCGCCTCTATGCCGAGGATCCGCGGCGGAGCTTCCTTCCGGCCATCGGCCGGCTCACCCGCTATCGCCCACCCGTCGGCGACGGTATCCGCGTCGATACCGGCGTCTACGAGGGCGCCGAGATCTCCATGCACTACGACCCGATGATCGCCAAGCTGGTGAGCTCAGGGCGAACGCGGGAGGAGGCGATCGACCGGGCGCGCGCCGCCCTCGACCGTTACGAGATCGACGGCGTCGGCCACAACCTGGACTTCCTCGCGGCGCTCCTGGCGCTGCCGCGCTTCCGCGAGGGGCGCATCACCACCAACCTGATCGCCGAGGAGTATCCGCAGGGCTTCAAGGGCGCGCCGGCGACCGAAGCCGACCGGCATCTGCTGGCCGCGCTCGCCGCCGCCTTCCAGAGGCGGTTGGCGGAGCGCGACGCCATGATCGATGGCCAGCTCCCGGGGCGGCGCCTTCAGGTCGCGACCGACTGGGTGGTACGCCTCGCGGTCGAGGGCGCCGATCCGCTCGACCTGCCGGTGTCGATCCAGCCGGCCGAGCACGGCTACGACGTCACCGGCGGCGGCCATGTGGTGGCGCTGCGCGGCGAGTTCGCGCCGGGCACGATGCTGTTCGACGGGACGGCGAATGGCGAGCCCTGCGCCGCCCGGGTGTCGCGCCATGGGATCGCCTGGCGCATCGCCCGTGCCGGGCGCTCGGTCGAGGCGCAGGCGGTGTCGGCGGACGCCGCCCGCTACCTGGCGCTGATGCCGAAGAAAGTCGCGCCCGATCTGTCGCGCTTCCTCCTCTCGCCGATGCCCGGTCTCCTCGTCTCGGTCGCGGTCAAGCCCGGCCAGGAGGTCAAGGCCGGCGAGCCGCTGGCGGTGGTCGAGGCGATGAAGATGGAGAACGTGCTGAAGGCGCCGCAGGACGGCAGGGTCGCCGTTGTCCACGCCAATGCCGGCGACTCCCTAGCGGTCGACCAGAAGATCCTGGAATTCGCGTGAACGATCGCGTCGTCGTGCGTGTCCGCATCGAGGGGCGCGTCCAGGGCGTATGGTACCGGGGCTGGACGGTCGAGGAGGCGGCGCGTCTGGGCCTCGACGGCTGGGTCCGCAACCGCGCGGACGGGTCGGTCGAGGCGGTCTTCGCTGGGCCCCGGGAGGCCGTCGACGCCATGGTTGCCGCCTGCCACAGAGGCCCGCCTTCGGCCTGGGTCGAGCGGGTGGAGATCGCGGCGGTGCCCGACACACCGCCTCAGGGCTTCGTCCAACGGCCGACGGGCTAGCGGCGCCCGAAGCTGCCGTCGGGGCCGAACACTTCGTCGAAGGCGGACCTGAGGGCCACGTCCAGGTCCGCCATGGTCGCCGGGATGCCCAGGTCGACCAGCGACGTCACCCCGTGTGCCGAGATGCCGCAGGGGACGATGCCGCCGAAATGGGAGAGGTCGGGCTCGACGTTGAGGGCGAGGCCATGGAAGGCGACCCAGCGACGCACGCGGACGCCGATGGCGCCGATCTTGTCCTCGACCCAGGGCGTGTTGCGGTCGGTCCGCCGGACCCAGAGGCCGACGCGGTCGGTCCTGGTCTCGGCCTCGACCCCGAGGCGGGCCAGCGCGCGGATCGCCCATTCCTCGAGCGCATGGACGTAAGCCCGGACATCCGGCCTCCGGCGCTTCAGGTCCAGCATCACATAGGCCACCCGCTGGCCGGGCCCATGGTAGGTGTAGCGGCCGCCCCGGCCGGCCTCGAACACCGGGAAACGCGGGTCCAGCAGCTCGCGAGGATCGGCGGAGGTACCGGCGGTGTAGAGCGGCGGGTGCTCGATCAGCCACACCAGCTCCCGGGCGGTCCCGGCGCGGATGGCCTCGACCCGCTCGTCCATCCGGGCGATCGCCTGCGGATAGGGGACCGGACGGACCTCCTCCCGCCACTCCAGGCCGATTTCCGTGGTTGTCGCCGCTTGATCCATGGATCGCGATTTGCTATTCCCGGCGGGCGTTCTTGGCAAGGACCGGATGCCCATCCCGGCCTCGCTTCCCACGAAATGCGGTCGTGGCGGAACTGGTAGACGCGCAGCGTTGAGGTCGCTGTGGGGGCAACCCTGTGGAAGTTCGAGTCTTCTCGACCGCACCATAGTACGAAAGGCCCGCCGAGCCATCGAGCGGGCCTTTCGTTTAAGATCGGTACGACGATAGCCCGGGGCAACGGGGGAGCGGGAGGGGCATGGCGGACGAGGACGTGAGGGCGGCGGCGCTCGACTACCACCGGCGCCAGCCGGCCGGGAAGATCGGCATCATCCCGACCAAGCCGCTGGCGACCCAGCGCGACCTGGCGCTCGCCTATACGCCCGGCGTCGCCGCCGCCTCGGAGGCGATCGTCGCCGACCCCGCGCAGGCCGCGGAGTTGACCGCCCGCGGCAACCTGGTCGCCGTCGTCACCAACGGCACGGCCGTCCTCGGCCTCGGCGCCATCGGCCCGCTCGCCGCCAAGCCGGTCATGGAAGGCAAGGCCGTCCTCTTCAAGAAGTTCGCCGGCATCGACGTCTTCGACATCGAGATCGACGAGCGCGACCCCGACAAGCTGGTCGACATCGTCGCCGCGCTGGAGCCGACCTTCGGCGGCATCAACCTCGAGGACATCAAGGCGCCGGAATGCTTCGAGATCGAAGCGAAGCTCCGCCAGCGCATGAAGATCCCGGTGTTCCACGACGACCAGCACGGCACCGCGATCATCGTCGCCGCGGCGATCCTGAACGCGCTTCGCGTCGTCGGAAAGCAGCTCGACCAGGTCAAGCTGGTGACCTCCGGTGCGGGAGCGGCGGCGCTCGCCTGCCTCGACCTCCTGGTCCATCTCGGCCTCAAGATCGAGAACACGGTGGTCACCGACATCGCCGGGGTCGTCTATGCCGGCCGCAAGGAGCTGATGGATCCGCGGAAGGAACGCTACGCCCGGGAGACCAAGGCCCGGACGCTGGCCGACGCCATCGGCGGTGCCGACATCTTCCTCGGCCTCTCGGCGCCACGTGTCTTGAAGCCGGAGATGGTGGCGAAGATGGGCCAGCGTCCGATCGTCATGGCGCTCGCCAACCCGACGCCGGAGATCATGCCGGAGGAGGTGAGGTCGGTCCGACCGGATGCGGTGATCGCCACCGGCCGCTCCGACTACCCGAACCAGGTCAACAACGTGCTGTGCTTCCCCTTCATCTTCCGGGGCGCGCTCGACGTCGGCGCCACCACCATCAACGAGGCGATGAAGGTCGCCTGCGTCAAGGCCATCGCCGACCTCGCGCTCGAGGAGTCCTCCGACGTTGTCGCCGCCGCCTATGGCGAGGCGCCGCCGGGCTTCGGCCCCGATAACCTTATCCCCAAGCCCTTCGATCCGCGCCTCATCACCCGCATCGCGCCGGCCGTCGCCGAGGCGGCGATGGCGAGCGGGGTGGCGACCCGACCGATCGCCGACCTCGATGCCTATCGCCAGCACCTCTCTCAGTTCGTCTTCCGCTCCGGCCAGGTGATGCGGCCGGTCTTCCAGCGGGCCAAGCTCGATCCGAAGCGCGTCGTCTTCACCGACGGCGAGGAGGAGCGCGTGCTCCGAGCGATCCAGACGGTGATCGACGAGAAGATGGCGTGGCCGATCCTGATCGGCCGGCCCGCGGTCGTCGACATGCGTATCCAGCGCCTCGGGCTTCGCATGCGCAGCGGCGAGCATTTTGACCTGGTCAATCCCGAGGACGATTCGCGTTACCCTGACTACTGGAAGCTCTATCACGCGCTTCTCGAGCGCCGCGGCGTCTCGCCCGATCACGCCCGCACCGTCGTCCGCACCCGGACGACGGTGATCGGCACGCTCATGGTCAAGCGCGGCGAGGCCGACGCGATGATCTGTGGCTCGGCCGGCCGCTACCCGGACCATCTCCGCCACGTCCGCGACGTGATCGGACTCAAGCCCGGGGTCAAGCACGTCGCCGCTCTCAACCTCTTGATCCTGCCGCGCGGCTCTTTCTTCATCGCCGACACACACGTCAACATCGATCCCTCAGCGGAGGCGATCGCCGAGATGACGCTGATGGCGGCGACCGAGGTCCGCCGCTTCGGCATCCAGCCGAAGGTGGCGCTGGTCTCCCATTCGAGCTTCGGCAGTCGCGATACCCCGTCGGCGATGAAGATGCGGCAGGCCCTGTCGCTGATCCTGAAGGCGGCGCCGACTCTCGAGGTCGAAGGCGAGATGCAGGGCGATGCCGCCGTGTCCGAGGTCATTCGCGAGCGCATCTTCCCGAACTCGCGCCTCAAGGGCACCGCCAACCTTCTGATCCTGCCGACCATCGACGCGGCCAACATCGCCTTCAATCTCCTGAAGATCCTGGGCGAGGGGCTGTCGGTCGGGCCGATCCTGCTCGGCGTCTCCCAGCCCGTGCACATCGTCACCCCATCGGTCACCGTGCGCGGACTCGTCAACATGACGGCCTTCGCGGTCGTCGATGCCCAGAGCCGGGCCGCCGGCTCGGCGGCGTGAGGCGATGACCGGGCGAACCGACGCGACCCTCGCCGACGGAGCCCGCCGACGCGCGTCGGAAGTGGCCCTCTACGGACTCACCCCGCCGATCGAGCGGGCGATCCTCGCCGCTGTCGATGCCGAGCGGCCGAACCAGATCCGGGGCCTCGTTCGGCCGTTGCACCCGGCTGACGTGGCCGACCTCCTGTCGCGGCTCGATCCGGATCGTCGGCGGGTGGTGATCGAGGCGATCCGCGGCCGCTTCGACCCGGAAATCTTGCCCTATCTCGATGAGTCCGTGCGCGAGGACGTGTTCGAGGCGCTGGGGACTCGCGACGTCGCCGCGGCGCTGGCTGAGCTCGATTCCGACGATGCCGTCGACCTGATGACCGACCTCGACGAGGAGGAGCGGCGGCGCCTCCTCGCTGCGGTCCCGGCGGCCGAGCGCGTCGTCCTGGAGCAGGGGTTGACCTATCCGGAGTCCTCGGCGGGCCGCCTGATGCAGCGCGAGGTCGTCGCCGTGCCGAGCCACTGGACCGTCGGCCAGACCATCGACTTCATGCGGACGCAAGAAGAGCTGCCGGAGATATTCCAGGAACTCTACGTCGTCTCCGCCGGCAATCACCTGGATGGGGTGATCCCGCTCTCGCGCCTGTTGCGCTCCAAGCGTCCGGTCAGGGTCGCCGACATCATGGCGGGCGAGCTTCATCCGGTCCCGCCGACCACCGACCAGGAGGAGGTGGCGCAGATGTTCCGGCGCTACGGCTTGGTCTCGACCCCGGTGGTCGGCGACACGGGGCAGCTCCTCGGCCGCATCACCGTCGACGACGTGGTCGACGTCATCGACGAGGAGGCCGAGGAGGACCTGCTGAAGCTCGGCGGCGTGTCGGAGTCGGATATCACCAGCAGCCTCCTGGAGACGGCGCGCTCGCGCTTCGTCTGGCTTCTGGTCAACTTGGTGACCGCCTTCATCGCCGCCTCGGTGATCGGGCTCTTTGAGGACACCATCGCCCAGGTGGTGGCCCTAGCCGTGCTCGCCCCGATCGTCGCTTCGATGGGCGGCAATGCCGGGACCCAGTCGCTCACCGTCGCCGTTCGCGCGCTGGCCATGCGCGAGATCAGCCGGACCAACGCGATGCGCGTCATCGTCAAGGAGGTCGCGCTTGGCGTCATCAACGGCGCGATCTTCGGCCTCGTCGTCGGCCTCGTCGCCTGGGCCTGGTTCGGCAAGCCGATTCTCGGGCTCGTGATCGGCATGGCCTTGGTCCTGAACCTGATGGCGGCGGGCTTGGCCGGCATGACCATCCCCTTGATCCTGGAGCGCCTCGGGGTCGACCCGGCGGTCGCTTCCGGGGTATTCCTCACCACCGTGACCGACGTCGTCGGCTTCTTCTCCTTCCTCGGACTCGCGACGTGGCTGATTCTGTAGACGCCGGCTGGCTCCGCGACCTCTGGTACCTGGCGCTTTCCGGCCGCGAGGTCGGTCGCGGCCGCATGGTCGTCCGAACGCTCCTCGGCCAGCGCCTGCTGTTCGGCCGGACCAGCGAGGGCGAGGTTTTCTGCTTCAAGGACATCTGCCCGCATCGCGGCATCCCCTTGAGCTTCGGGCGGTTCGACGGACGCGAGGTCGAGTGCTGCTATCATGGCTGGCGCTTCGGTGCCGACGGCCGCTGCACCGCAATCCCGTCGCTGGCCGAGGGCCAAGCCTTCGAGCCCGGACGGATCAAGGCCGGGACCTATCCGGCCCGCGAGGTGCAGGGCAACATCTGGATCTTCGCCGGCGCCGATCCGTCGGGGGCGGCAGCGATCCCGCTGGTGCCGGATGTCGGCGACCTCCCCGCCGATCTCATGGAGGCACTGCCCTTCGGCTGCGCCATGGATCACGCCGTGGTCGGCCTGATGGATCCCGCGCATGGCCCCTTCGTCCATCGCGCCTGGTGGTGGCGCTCGGCCGGCTCGATCCACGAAAAGGCCAAGCGCTTCGTTCCGTCGGAGCTGGGTTTCACCATGGCCCGCCACCGCCCGTCATCGAACAGCCGGGCCTACCGGATCATCGGCGGGGCGCCGGAGACGGAAATCTCGTTCCGGCTGCCGGGCCTCAGGATCGAGCACATCCGGACCGGAAAGGTGGTCGTAGGCGCGCTGACCGCGGTCACGCCGGTGGACGCCAAGACCACCCAGATCCATCACTCGATCTGGTGGACGAACCCCTGGCTCTCGCTGATCCGGCCGCTGGTCCGCCCCTTCGTGCGCTCGTTCCTGAGGCAGGACGGGGACATCATGGCGATGCAGTCGCTCGGTCTCGCCGACGATCCGCCGCTGATGCTGATCGACGACGCCGATACCCAGGCCAAGTGGTACTACCGGCTGAAGAAGGAATGGGCGGCGAGCCGGGCCGAGGGCCGCGCCTTCGTCAACCCCGTGAAAGAACGAACCCTACGCTGGCGGAGCTGAAGGACCGATGCCGAACATCGATCGCCGAACTTTTCTCGCTCTTCTGGACCGGCTGGGTGGAGCCGACGACGCCGACGTGCTGGCTGCCGCCCGCGAGGCGAGCCGACGGGTCGCGTCGTCCGGCCTCGGCTGGGAGGATCTGCTGCGGCCGCCGCCGGCGCCGGTGGTCGAGCTCACCGGCGACGACGCGGTGTTGATCGACCGGCTGCTCGGCGCATCCGAGATCAGCCAGGCGACGCGCGCGGAACTGCTGGGCTTCAAGGACGACTTGGCGAAGGGAGCGCTCGATCCCGCCGATCGCAAATACCTGCACGACCTCGCGCGGCGGATCGGCTCGTCGGTCTGAGCCCGCGCTTGTCGAACCGCACCGCCCTCAGGCAGGGTGGCACTTCAACTCGAGGGGGATCCATGAAGCTCGACGCCTTCCGCGCCCGTTTTCCCGAGCGCCAAGTCACCGCCGGCCGTCTCACCTGGGGCGTGATCGAGACGAAGGGGAAGAAGGGGGCGCCGACCCTCGTGCTGGTGCCGGGCACCCTCGGCATGGCCGACATCTTCTGGAACCAGATCGTCGCGCTCTCCGGCAAGGCTCGGGTGATCTCGATCACGGTTCCGCCGTCGTTGAGCATCGTCAAGCTGGCGGACGGCCTGAAGGCGCTGTTCGACAAGCTCGGCGTCGACAAGGCGCATCTCCTCGGGTCCTCGCTCGGCGGCTTCCTCATCCAGCACTTCGCCGCCCGCCATCCCGAGCGGATCGAGAAGCTCTATGTCGCCAACACGCTGCTCGATCCCAGGTCGAAGGACCTCCGGGGGCCGCTGCCGGCTGAGGCCAAGAAGATGACGCCGAAGCAGCACCTGACCAAGGCCTACGCCAACATCGCGAACCTGCCGGCGCCCGACGCCGGATTCCGGCTGCTCAAGATCGTGCTCAAGGACAACGCCGATCGGCTCGGCGGCAAGTGGCTGAAGTCGCGAGTCCTCGTGGTCAGGGACGGGCCGGCGGTGCCGGTGCTGAAGCTGCCGCAAAGCAAGATCATCGTGCTGGATTGCGGCGACGACCCGGTCGTGGCGCCCAAGGTGCTGGCGGCGGTCAGGAAACGCTACCCCAAGGCCCAGCGCTTCCATCTCGAGATCGGCGGCCACTTCCCCTACGTCACCCGGCCGCAGGCGTATATCGAGTTCTTCAAGCGGATGCTGGGCTAGCCCGGATTTCTCACAGAGATGATCGTTCCCCGGAAATGTGAATGGCTTGGTGGTGGTCGTCGGTATTTGGATGTTCGGCGTGGCTGATTGTTGGCTTTATGGACGTGCTGAGCGTCGCCCCGATGGTCTGGCGACGTGGGTCG
>SHVZ01000035.1 GCA_009694025.1 Alphaproteobacteria bacterium
ACCGCGTGTCCGCCGACGATGAAACGCATCGCCGGATCGCATCCGAGCCTGTCGGCGTCGTTGACATCTTCGTATCCGGCCAGGCGTCCGAACACAGATTGACGAAATTGCGCGACCAACCCGTGACGACTGTTCCTGCCAGTTCGCGTATCGGCAAGAATGTCACCCGCCATCTGCGACAACCCAAGAACGTCGTCGAGTTCCCGAAACGCCAGCAGGCCGGCGTCCGACGTGATCTGGGAACCATGAAATTCCAGCTTTAGCCGGCGGTCGAAATCGAGCCTCAAGACACCGAAATCCGCTTCACCCGCTGGGTGCGTCATGATCGGAGCCTCGATGTTTGAATAACGCGCTGATTACGATAACTGAATCGCGCTCAGGCTCCCACGAATTTGCGCTGCATCTGGGAAATGCGGGTTAACGATAATATAGTAATTTAACAAAATGCCCTAGCAGTATTGATTTACTAGGAAAATGCGGGCTATCGACCGCCGCATCGTCAATCAGGCTGCGGAATCCTTCGCCTCGGGCGCCGGGACGGACTCTGCCTCGTCCTCGGGCTTGCGGCCGGCGGCGGCTTCCTCACGGCGCTGCTGTTTCAACTGCAGCTTCTTCTGTTTTTTCTCTTCCTTGGCGCGAGCGCGCTCGTTGCGCTGCTGCTTGTAGTTCGGCTTGAAAGCCATGGTCAGCCTCCGCCGGGTCTAGCCGACGCGAATCACGAAAAAGGCAACGGCGGGCGCCAGGATCCCGGCGCCCGCTTAGGGTAGGCTCGAAACCCGACGGCTCAGACGGCCTTCAGGTTCTCCGCCGACGACTTGCCACGCTTGGGATCGCGCTGCTCTTCGAAGGAAACCTTCTGGCCTTCGGAGAGAGTACGCATGCCCGCACGCTCGACCGCCGAGATGTGGACAAAGACATCCGGCCCACCGCCCTCAGGCTGAATGAAGCCGAAACCCTTGGTGCTATTGAACCACTTGACCGTGCCGACCGGCATAACTGGACTCCAGATCTGGGAAAGAGCGCTGCGTTCGCCGCAGCGGATTTTACTTTGGAGCGCCCGGGATTTCGGTCTCAGACCACAGTCCGCAGTATTATCCCGAACAGAAGACAGCACCGACGCCACTTGCGCAAGAGCTAAAGAGCGTTGGCCTGGCAGGGCCTTGCCGTGGCGTTAACCATTCCGGTAGTCGATCTTCACCACTTCGACCGACTCGAGGCCTGCCGGGGTGCGCACCTCGATGCTGTCGCCCATCCGGGACTTGATGAGCGCGCGAGCGACCGGCGAGAGCCAGCTCACCTCACCCTGGTCGTGGCGGACCTCGTCGACGCCGACGATGCGGATGGTCCGTTCGCGGTCCCGGGAATCGACGTAGGTCACCGTCGCGCCGAAGAACACCTGGTCGCGGGAGGTCTGCCGCGCGGGGTCGACCACCTCGGCGATCTCCAGGCGCTTGGAAAGGAAGCGGAGCCGCCGGTCGATCTCGCGCAGCCGCTTCTTGCCGTAGAGGTAGTCGCCGTTCTCCGAGCGGTCGCCGTTGCCGGCGGCCCAGGAGACGACCTCCACGACCTTCGGGCGCTCGACCTGCTTCAGCTGCTTGAATTCGTCCTGGAGCCGGCGAAGCCCTTCCGGCGTGATGTAGTTCTTGACCCCGGCCGGCAACGGCTCGGCGGCTTCGAGCTCTTCCTCCTCGGCGGCGTCGGTCTCCTTGGTGAAGGCCTTGCTCATCCGTCGCTCCTGACCCGGCGAACCGCGTCCGCCCATCCTTGGCGGCGGCGGGTGCGTTCCGACTCGGGCATCGCCGGTTCGAAGCGGCGGTCGCGGGCCCAGAGGCTGGCGAGGGCATCCAGCGAGGGGAACACGCCGACCTGGAGGCCGGCGAGGAAGGCGGCACCGAGGGCCGTCGTCTCCGTCACCACCGGACGCTCGACCGGCACGCCCAGAAGGTCGGCGAGGCGCTGCATCACCCAGTCGTTGACGGTCATGCCGCCGTCGACCCTGAGCGTGGTCGGGGCCTTGCCGAAATCATCGGCCATCGCTCCCATCAGGTCGCCGGTCTGGAAGCAGACCGCCTCGAGGCCGGCGCGGACGATGTCGGCGATGCCGGTGTCGCGGGTGAGGCCGAGGATGGCCCCGCGGGCGAAGGGGTCCCAGTAGGGAGCGCCGAGTCCGGTGAAGGCCGGCACCAGAAAGACGTTTCCGGTGCCGGCGCCGCCGCGGGCCAGCATCTCGGTCTCGCCGGCCGAGCGGATCAGCTTGAGCCCGTCCCGGAGCCACTGGATGGTCGAGCCCGCGGCGAAGATGCTGCCCTCCAGCGCATAGGTCGCCCGGCCCGCGAGGCGATAGGCGATGGTGGTCAGGAGCCGGTTCTTGGACGGAACGAAGGTCCCGCCGGTGTTGAGCAGCGCGAAGCAGCCGGTGCCGTAGGTCGATTTGATCTGGCCGGCCTCGAAGCAGACCTGGCCGACGGTTGCCGCTTGCTGGTCGCCGGCCATGCCGGCGACGGGAACGGCGGCGCCGAGGATCGCGGGGTCGGTCGTGCCGAAATCGGCGGCGTTGTCCATGACTTCCGGCAAGAGCGCCCTCGGCACCCTGAAAAGCTTGAGAAGATCGTCGTCCCATTGCTGCCGGCGGATGTCGTAGAGCAGCGTGCGGGCGGCATTGGTTGCGTCCGTGCGATGACTCCTGCCGGAAGTCAGGCGCCAGAGAAGGAAGCAGTCGACGGTGCCGAAGGCGAGCTCGCCGGCCTCGGCGCGGGCGCGGGCGCCGGGCACCTGGTCGAGGATCCAGGCGATCTTCGAGGCTGAGAAATAGGCATCGATGACGAGCCCCGTGCGCTCGGCGGCGAGCTTGCCGTGGCCGGCTTCGGCCAGACGCTTGCACGCCTCCGCCGTCCGCCGGTCCTGCCAGACGATCGCCCGATGAACAGGCTTTCCGGTCGCCCGCTCCCAGACGATCGTCGTCTCGCGCTGGTTGGTGATGCCGATGGCGGCGAGGTCGGCGGCGCCGAGACCGGCCTTGGCGAGCGCCTCCCGGCAGACCTGGAGCGTGTCCCGCCAGATGTCCTCGGGCTCGTGCTCGACCCAGCCCTCGGCCGGAAAGTGCTGGCGGAGCTCGGCCTGGACCCGGGCGAGCACGCCGCCCAGCGCGTCGAAGATCATCGCGCGCGTGCTGGTCGTGCCCTGGTCGATCGCCAGAATCGCCCCTTTTCTCCCCGCGCCGGCCATCATTCCCCCGAGCATGGCATTTTCGTTACGGGCGATTATGCTGCGCGCTTTCCTCGCGGAGCAACGATTGGTCTTCGACCTGCTGGTCATCGGCGGCGGCATCAACGGCGCAGGCATCGCCCGCGACGCCCAAGGTCGCGGCCTGAAGACGCTCCTGGTCGAGGCCCGCGACCTGGCCTCGGCGACCTCCTCGGCCTCGAGCAAGCTGATCCATGGCGGCCTCCGCTATCTCGAGCAATACGAGTTCCGCCTGGTCCGGGAAGCACTGATCGAGCGTGAGGTGCTGCTCAGGATGGCGCCGCACATCGTGCGCCCCCTCGCCTTCGTCCTGCCGCATCGCCCGCATCTCAGGCCCGCCTGGATGATCCGGCTCGGCCTCTTCCTCTACGATCGTCTCGGCGGCCGCGAGTGCTTGGCCGGCTCCTACGGCATCGATTGCCGGAGCCACGCCTTCGGCCGGCCGCTCGCCTCCGCCATCACCCGCGCCTTCGTCTATTCCGACTGCTGGGTCGACGACGCCCGCCTCGTCGTGCTGAACGCGCGTGACGCCGCCGATCGCGGCGCCGAGGTCCGCACCCGGACGCGCTGCGTCGAGACCAGGCGGGAGGGTGGGATCTGGCGGGCGCGGCTGGTCGCCGACGACGGGGCCGGGAGCGAGGTCGCCGCCCGCGCCCTGGTCAACGCCGCCGGGCCCTGGGTCAACGAGGTGTTGGGGCAGGTCGTCCACGCGAACAGCCCGAAGCACGTCCGCCTGATCAAGGGCAGCCACATCGTCGTGCCGCGCCTCCACGACGGGCCCCAGGCCTACATCCTGCAGAACGAGGACCGCCGCATCGTCTTCGTGCTGCCCTACGAGGACCGCTTCAGCCTGATCGGCACGACCGACGAGCCGTTCACCGGGGACCCGGCGTCGGTCGCGATCACCTCGGCGGAGACCTCCTATCTCTGCGAGGTCGTCACCCGGCATTTCCGCGCGCGCGTGGCGCCGGAGGACGTGGTCTGGTCCTATGCCGGCGTACGCCCGCTGCATGACGACGCCCATGTCGAGGCGGCGCAGGTGACGCGCGACTACGCCTTCGACCTCGACCTCGCCGGAGGGGCGCCGTTGCTCTCGATCTTCGGCGGCAAGCTCACGACGTTCCGCAAGCTCGCCGAACATGCGCTCGACCGGTTGGCCCCGCACCTCCCCGGCATGGGCCTGGCCTGGACGAAGGGCGCGACGCTCCCCGGCGGGGCGATGGCGAACGCCGATTTCGACGCCTTCCTCGCCGACCTCGTTGCCCGGCATCCCTGGCTGTCGGCGCCGCGCCGCATCGCCCGCGCCTATGGCACGGAGACCGCCCGGATCGTCGGTGACGCCAAGGGACGCGAGGATCTCGGCCGCGATTTCGGCCAGGGTTTCACCGAGCGCGAGCTGGCCTATCTGGCCGAGCGCGAATGGGCGAGGATGCCGGACGACGTCCTGTGGCGGCGGTCCAAGCTCGGCCTCCATCTCGACGCCGGGGCCAAGGCCGCGATCGCCGACTGGTTCACAAGGAGACGCTGAATGAAGGTCGTCATCACCGGCGCCGCCGGATTTCTCGGCAAGAAGCTCTCGCAGCGGCTGGCCGGCAACGTCACCTTGACCGGCCGCTCGGGCAAGCCCGAGGCGATCACCAAGGTGACGCTGTTCGACGTGGTCGAGCCCGAGGCGCCCAAGGACAAGCGCTTCAGCGCGGTCACCGGCGACGTCGCCGACAAGGCGCTGATGGACAGGCTGATCGATGCCGAGACCGACAGCGTCTTCCATCTGGCCGGCGTCGTCAGCGCCGGGGCCGAGGCCGACTTCGACCTGGGCTACCGCGTCAACCTCGACGGCACGCTGGCGGTGCTCGATACCTGCCGACGCCTCGCGCACGCGCCGCGGCTGGTCTTCACCTCGAGCCTCGCCACCTACGGCGGCGAGTTCAACAAGAGCATCGACGATGCCACCCCGCAGACGCCGCAGACCAGCTACGGCGTGCAGAAGACCATCGGCGAGCTCCTGATCAACGACTATTCGCGCAAGGGCTTCATCGACGGCCGGTCCCTCAAGCTGTCGACGATCTTCGTCCGCCCCGGCAAGCCCAACAAGGCGGCCTCGACCTTCGCCTCCTCGATCGTCCGAGATCCGCTGCAGGGCACCCGCGCCGTCTGCCCGGTGACGCGCGACGTCAGAATGGCGTTCCTGTCGCCGCGCCGCACCATCGACGCCTTCATCCATGCGCACGAGCTGCCCGGCGAGGCCTGGGGACCGTGGCGATCCTGCAACCTCCCGGCCATCAGCTACTCGATCGACGAGGTGGTGAAGGCGATGGAGAAGATCGCCGGATCGGAGCCGCTCTCGCGCATCGACTGGATTCCCGATCCGATGATCCAGAAGATCGTCGCGACATGGCCCGGCACCGTCGGCTGGGACAAGGCGAAGCGGCTCGGATTCAAGCCGGACGCCAACATCGAGGAGATCATCAAGGCCTTCATCGACGAGGACATGGCCAAGGCGTAGCGGGGACTGTAGGATTCCATCGTCGACCCCGCCGATGTCATTGCTCTCCCACCGCCTCCGAGCCGCCTCATGGCCCGCCTGTCCGATTTGCACACAGCGTCACGCGTACGGTTGAGCGAAATCGAATGTCCCAGCTACGACGCCCAACCCTGGGTCCAGCTGCCGGCGCTCGACCGCAGCCGTATCGCGATCATCTCGTCGGCGGCGCTGATCCGGCGCGGCGATCCGGTGTTCCTGCCGACCGACACCGGCTGGCGCCCGGTGCCGCATGCGCTCCCGGACAACGAGCTGTTGCTGAGCCATGTTTCCATCAACTTCGACCGCACCGGCATTCAGCAGGACCTTGAGGTGGCGTTTCCGCGCCGCCGCCTCGATGAGCTGGTAGAGAGGGGGGTGATCGGTTCGGTCGGGTCGACGCACTACACCTTCATGGGGTCCAACGACCCCAAGCTGCTCGCCGATACGGCACGCGACATTGCCGGGCATCTCAAGGCCGAGCGCATCGACGCCGCCATCCTGGTTCCCGTCTGACCCTTCTGCACGCGCGCCGTGAGCGCGCTCGCCCACATCATCGAGACGCACGGCGTCGCCACCGTGGTCATCAGCCTGATCCGCCTCCACACCGAGAAGATCCGGCCGCCGCGTGCCCTCTGGGTTCCCTTCCAGCTCGGCCGGCCGCTCGGCTCGCCCGGTGAGCCGGCCTTCCAGACCCGCGTCCTTCGCCGGGCCCTGGCGCTGCTCGAGCGGCGGGACGGTCCGGTCATCCTCGAGGACTTCGCCGAAGATGAGCCGAGGTCCGCCGACGATCCGGCGTGGTCGCCTCCTTTCGCCGCGACGGCCGGCGCTGTCGACGGCAGGAGGCTGCACCGCGAACTCGACCAGGTGTTGCCGGCCTACCGCCAAGCGGTTGCGGCACGAGCGCGCAGCACCGTCGGATTGGCAGGCGTGCCCCTGCCGGAGGCGGTCGCCTTCATCGGCTGGCTCCTCTCCGGAAGCCTGCCCGTCAGCCCCAGTCCTGCGCTGACCGCGGCACAGGCTCTTCGGTTCATCGCCGACGACCTCAAGGCGGCCTGGACCGAAGCCGCTTCGCTGACCGGCAAACCCTCCAGCCGACAGCTCGCCGACTGGCTATGGGAGCGGACGGTGTTGGGGCGGGCGCTGCTCCGGATTCGCGAGCTGGCGCTTCAAAGCGAGGATTCGTCGTTCAAGGCCGCCGGCGGCAGCCTGCTCGTGCCCGGCGCGCGCGTGGCGCTGCTGGAGGCGGTAAATCCGCCGTAGGCACCGAGATGCTCCTCGAGAATTCACCCACGGCACGAACGCGGAGGCATCGATGACCTGGATCGCGACGATCGCCTACGAGGCGGCGACCGGCCGCCTCAGGTCGCTTTACGATCGCGTCAAGGGACCCGGCGACAATGTCGACAACATCATGATGGCGCACAGCCTCCGCCCGCACACGATGGAGGGGCATATGGCGATCTACAAATACGTGCTCCATCATTCCGCCAACCGCGTGCCGAAATGGTTTCTGGAGACGATCGGTGTCTACGTCAGCCGACTGAACGGCTGCTCCTACTGCATCGACCATCATTTCGCCGGCGTCGTCCGCTTGCTCAAGGACGATGCGCGCGCTACCGCGATCCGCGGCGCAATCGAGAGCGGACGATTCGAGGACGCCTTCAGTCCTTCCGAGGCGGCGGCGCTCCGCTATGCCGCCTCCCTCACCATTGCACCGAAGTCGGTGACGGAGGCGATGATCGAGGCCATGCGCAGCGCCGGGTTCGACGACGGCATGATCCTCGAGATCAATCAGGTGACCGCCTATTTCGCCTACGCCAATCGCACGGTGCTCGGCCTCGGCGTCACCACCGACGGCGACATTCTCGGCCTGTCGCCGGGCAATGCGGCGGACCCCGACGACTGGTCGCATCGCTGACGGTGGATGACCCGACGTCGAGGGGCGAGTGCGCCTACGCCGTTTGATCGGCCGCCGGAACGACCCGGTCCTTCTGTAGACGAACCGTGACCCGGCACCCTCGGCCGGGCGCGCTGACGATCGAGAGGTTACCGCCATGCATCTCGACCGTCAGGCGAGCCAGATGCAAGCCGAGGCCGGTCCCATTTTGGCGGCGGGAAAGGGAATTGTCGAACTGGCCGAAGGTCGACAACGCGGTCGGAATGTCCTCCTCCCGCATGCCGATGCCGGTATCGCTGACGACGAACTCGATCCCGCCATCGGGGCAAAGGGCGGCCGCCAGCTCGATGCGTCCGCCCTTCGGCGTGAACTTGACGCCGTTGCCGAGGAGATTGATCAGCATCTGCTTGATCCGCGTGCGGTCGATCGTCAGCCTCACCGGAGTTCCGATCTGCAGCGAATCCAGCGTCACGCCGGACGAGTCGCACAAAGGCTGGATGACGCTCAGGCAGTCACCCATCAGTTCCCCGACGTCGACGACCTCTTCATGCAGCGTTTCGTTGCCGCTTTCGATCTTGGCGATGTCCAGAACGCTGTCGATGATGGCCAGCAGATGTCGGCCACTCATGCGGATGTCACGCGCGTACCCGTCGTAGCGGCGATGGCCCAGGGGGCCGAACATCCGATGCTCCATCATCTCGGCGAATCCGATGATCGCGTTGAGCGGGGTCCGAAGCTCATGGCTCGTGATCCAGACGAATCGGGACTTGGCCTCGTTCGCCGCCTCGGCCCGGAGTTTTTCGTGGACCAGCTCGACGGTCCGCTCATGCACCCGCTGTTCGAGCCTCTCGTTGTTCCGGGTGAGCAGAACCTCCGATGCCTGCAACATGGCGTTGGTGTACCTCAGTGTCGTTTCGCGCTCGTCCTCGCGCCGGATCATCTCGTCGAAGGCCCGGGTGATCGCGCCAATCTCGTCCTTGCCGTGAATCCCGATCGGAAGTCTTTCGCCGGTCGTCGTGGAATGACGAATGGCGGTCTGCAAGAGGTGGAGCGGACGGCCGACGATGAAGCGAAATCCGACAAAGGCGGCCAGGACCGCGCTGAGGAAGGCGAAGGCCACGACCGAGAGGCCGAGCGACATCTTGAGTTGCTGGAACTCGCGCAATTCGGCGTCGGAGAAGCGGATCCGAAGCGTGCTGTCGGCGGGTCTGCGGACCACCAGGACGATTTCCTCGACGGTCCCGCCGTCAAGGCATCCTTGCGCCGGCGGCACGGCCGCCAGGAGAGTGCCATCCCCGGCGCGGAATTCGGCGCAGACAAAGGCGCGGTCGACCGCCAGCGGCGCCAGCAGATCCTGGGCTAGCAGCTGGTTGCCGTGCGAATCGTGGCGGGCCAGCGCCATCGCCGCCCGCCCTGCCTGGTTGCCGATGCGCGTGGCCAGAACCTCCCGGTCCATGCGGATCTGGAGGTCGATCAGGTAGCCGATGCTGGGAATCGCCAGGCCCAGAAAGACCGGCATCAGGATCAGCAGGAATCTGGCCAGCAGACCGCGCATCGGTCAGCACAGAGATTCCGGTGACAACGGAGGCGGCCGTGCCCGCTTCAGAGCCGCTCAGTCCGCCTGGCGGACCTTGCCGGCGCTCATGAGACCATCCAGGAAGGCCCGATCGGCGACGGCGACGTGGACGATCACGTAGGAGCGGCCCTTTCGGGCCATGTAGAAATCGATGTTGACGTCCTTGCCCTTGTCGTCGCGGAAGTCCGCGCACAGGACATAGTATCGCCCCATGGTCAGGATCATCGAGTGTGCCTTCACCGGATGCACGAAGCGAATTTCGCCGTCTTTCCGATCGAGATACAGATAGACGCCGTCGACCGTCTGTTCGTCGATGTGCACCTGCATGGCCGCCTGCAAGGCGGCCTTCTCGCTCACGCTGAGACTCCAGGCCGGCGCCGCCATCGATCCGAGGAGCGGAAGGAAGGCGAGGAACATGAGAAAACGTCGAAATTGTCGCATTGGAGGTCCCCATCAGGATACGAAAGCTGGCACCTTCGCATATGTAGGTTAATATTCCGTTAACGCGCATCGATGAAACCGGCCGCAGGCTGACGCTCCCAGACGAACCGCAGGAGGCCGCGCCGGCGCCGGTCCGAGGGACGCACGGCTAGACTTTGACCGGCGTCAGCAGCGGCTTTCCCGCCAGGAAGGCCTGGACGTTGGCGATCATCAGGTCGCCCATGGCGCCGCGGGTCTCGTGGCTGGCCGAGGCCTGGTGGGGTTGCAGGACGACGTTGTCGAGCATGTCGACCAGGGCCGTCGGCACGCATGGCTCGGCCTCGAACACGTCGAGGCCGGCGGCGGCGATCTGGCCCGACGCGAGGGCGGCGACCAGCGCAGGCTGATCGACGACGGAGCCGCGGGCGACGTTGATGAAGATGCCCGTCGGCCCCAGCGCCTCCAGCGCCTTCGCATTCACCAGATGCTTGGTGCCCGGACCGCCGGGCGTCACCGCCATCAGAATGTCGACATCCTTAGCCAGCGACACCGGGTCGGCATAGTAGCGATAGGGCACGTCCTGCTTCGACCGTCCGTGATAGGCGATGGCGAGGTTGAACGCGGACGCCCGCTTGGCGATCGCCTTGCCGATACGGCCGAGGCCGATGATGCCGAGGGTCTTGCCGCCGGTCAGCGACCACGTCATCTCCATGTTGCCCCGCTTCACCCATTCGCCCGAGCGGACATAGCGGTCGCCCTTGACGATCTGGCGGACGGTCGAGAGCAGGAGAGCCATGGCGAAGTCCGCCACCTCTTCGGTCAGCACGTCCGGCGTGTTGGTGACGGCGATGCCGCGTCGAGCGAGCTCCGCCACGTTCACCCCGTCGACGCCGACGCCGAAGCAGGCGACCAGCTTCAGGTTCGGCAGCGCGTCCAGAATCTCCGGCGCGATCGGATCGTGACCGCTGGTGAAGGCGCAGCGGATCTCCGGCCCGATCGTCCTGGCCAACGCCAGCTTGTCGGTCGCCAGCCACAGCTTGTGCGCGGTGAACAGCTCGTCGATCTTCGCCATCGTCCCAGCGTAGGAGACCGGGCCGTTCTGCAGGACGGGGGGCTTGGAAGGCATCGCTCGGGGCCGTTCCTCACATCACCGCGCCGATCGACCACGGCTGGAACTCGTCCTCGCCGAAGCCCATCTCCTCGCTCTTGGTCTTCTTGCCCGACGCCGTGTCCAGAATCAGCCGGAAGATGCGCTCGCCGCAAGCCTCGACCGTCTCCGCACCCTCGATGATGGTGCCGCAATTGATGTCCATGTCGTCGGGCATGCGTTTGTAGAGCATCGAGTTGGTGGCGAGCTTGATCGAGGGCGCCGGCTTGCAGCCGAAGACCGAGCCCCGCCCCGTGGTGAAGCAGATCATGTTGGCGCCGGAGGCCACCTGGCCGGTCGCCGACACCGGGTCGTATCCGGGCGAGTCCATGAAGTTGAAGCCGTGGACAGTGAGCGGTGCCGCGTACTGGAGGACGCCGACGAGATTGGTGGTGCCGCCCTTGGTCGCGGCGCCGAGGGCCTTCTCGAGGATGGTGGTGAGCCCGCCCGCCTTGTTGCCGGGCGAGGGGTTGTTGTCCATCGAGCCCTTGTTCTTCGCCGTGTAGTCCTCCCACCAACGCATCAGGTCGACCAGCTTCTGGCCGACCTCGCGGCTGGAGGCCCGGCGCACCAGCACGTGCTCGGCGCCATAGGTCTCCGGCGTCTCCGACAGAATGACCGACCCGCCGTGCTTCACCAGCAGGTCCGAAGCGGCGCCAAGCGCCGGATTGGCGGAGATGCCGGAATAACCGTCGGAGCCGCCGCATTGGAGCCCGATCGTGATGTGGCTCGCCGGCACGGTCTCGCGCTTCACGTCGTTGACGACCGGCAGCATCTCGCGGATCGCCGCCAGCGCCTTGTTCATCGTCGCGACCGACCCGCCCGACTCCTGGATCGTCATGGTGTGCAGGAACGGCCCGGCTTCGAGCTTGTGGGCGCGCATGAGGCCGCCGATCTGGTTCGCCTCGCAGCCCAGCCCCATGATCAGGATGCCGCCGAAATTGGCGTGCAGCGCGTATCCGGCGAGCGTTCGCCGGAGCACGTCCATGCCGTCGCCCTCGGCCGCCATGCCGCAGCCGAGGCCGTGGGTCAGCGCGACCACGCCGTCGACGTTGGGGAAGTCCTCCAGCAGCGCCTCGGCCTTCCGGGCGGTCATCTTGGCGACATGGGCCGAGCAGTTCACCGAGGTCAGGATGCCGATGTAGTTGCGGGTTCCGACCCGGCCGTCCTTGCGCTTGATGCCTTCGAAGGTCGCCTGGGCCGCGCCTGTCGCATAGGGGGTCGGCTTCGCCTCGACGCAGAACTCGTACTGCCGCTCGAACATCTGGAAGGCGCAGTTGTGGGTGTGCACGTGGTCGCCGGCGCCGATCGGCCGGCTGGCGAAGCCGATGATCTGGCCGTAGCGGCGGACGGGCTCGCCTTCGCCGACCGCCTTGGTCGCGATCTTGTGCCCGGCCGGGATATGCCCTTTGGCGCTCACGCCCTCGCCCGGGATCTGGGTCCCCGGCAGGATGTCGGCGCGGGCGACGACGACGGGATCGGCGGCGTTGAGCCGGATCGTCAGGGTCGGCTGGGTCATTTTCGTCCTCGGTCGGGAAGGCCTTGGCGGCCAGGCGGGCGCTCCCTAGTGTAGCGGCCCATCGGCGACCTTTCCAATCGGAGACGCGATCATGAGCGGCCGCCTTCAGGGCAAGATCTGTGTCGTCACCGCCGCCGGCCAGGGCATGGGCCGGGCGTCGGTCGAGGCGTTCCAGCGGGAAGGGGCGACCGTGCACGCCTCCGACGTCGACGAAGCGAAGCTCGCCGGCCTGGCGAAGCTCGAGGGTGTCTCTTGCAAACGCCTCGATGTCACCGATCCCCCGGCGATCGAGGCCTATGCAAAATCCGTCGGCGCCCCCGACGTCCTCTTCAACGTCGCCGGCATGGTGCACAACGGAACGATCCTGGAGGCGACGGAGAAGGACTTCGACCAGGCGATGACGCTCAACCTCCGCTCCATGGTCAGGATGATCCGCGCCTTCCTGCCGGCGATGCTGGCGAAGGGCGGCGGCACGATCATCAACATGGCCTCGGTCGCCTCCTCGGTGAAAGGCGTGCCCAACCGCTTCGTCTACGGCACCTCGAAAGCCGCGGTCATCGGCCTCACCAAGTCGGTCGCCGCCGACTTCGTCGGCAAGGGCATCCGCTGCACCGCCATCTGCCCGGGGACGATCCAGACCCCGTCGCTGGACGAGCGCATCAACGCCAATGCCGACGCCGTCACCGCCAGGAAGGCCTTCATCGCCCGCCAGCCGATGGGGCGGCTCGGCACGGCCGAGGAGATCGCGGCGCTTGCCGTCTACCTCGCGTCCGACGAGGCCGCCTTCGCCACCGGCCAGGCGTTCGTCGTCGATGGCGGACTCGTGATGTAGGAGGCTTGGCCGGCGCGCGGCAGGCGATCTCTCCGATGTTTCCGCCGGAGCCCCGGGATCGCGACAAGCAACGCCGGTTCCTGGTAGGATTGAGATGAGGAATCGCCGCTGCTCCGGAGCCTTTATGCGTCGTGCCGCCGTCCTCCTGGTCCTGACCGCTCTCGGTGGTTGCGCCGACGGGCTCCGGACGATGACCTACGAGTACCCGCAGACGGTGAACAGCGCCCGGGTCAATCTGCACGACGCGGCGGTGAAGGGGCCGATGCTGCTGGAGGTACGCGACAACCCCTTTGGCGGCGACGTCGCCCGCCCGCTGGCCGAGGCGGCGAGCGAGACCAGCGTCGGCTTCAAGGTCCGCTTCGTCACCGAGCGGTCCCAGGCGGCCAACGCCGACACGCGGCTCGTCGTCCAGTTCTCCCCGGCCTCGGGCGTCAGCTCGGCCGAGGTCTGCGATCCCTCGCGCGCCGTCGCCAAGGCGCCGGACCCGGTCCAGCTCTCGGCGCTGGTCGCCTTCTGCGCCGGGGCCCGGCCGATCATCTCCATGACCGCCGTCGGCGCCCGGCCGGAACGGCCGGACGCGCCGGTGATCCGGAACCTCGCCGAGCAGGCGATGATCCGCATGTTCTCGTCGAGCACCTCGCTGCACGAGAGCCCGGGCGACTATTGGCCCGACTAGAGACCAGCAACCCCGCGGCTCGGGCGGCGCTGGCCGCCGCCGGGCTCAAGCGTCCCAGGAGACATTCATAAAAAAACTCCTCATCGCCGCTGTCGCGTTGGTCGTCGCCGTGCTCGGCATCGCGATCGCCGCCCCCTTCTTCATCCCGGTGTCGGTCTACAAGGACCAGATCGAGACCCGCGCCAAGGCCGCGACCGGACGCGCGCTCGCGATCAAGGGCGATATGCGGCTCTCGCTGTTCCCGGCGATCGCGATCGAGGCCACCGACGTGAGCTTCGCCAACGCCGAAGGCGCGTCCACGCCCGATATGGCGCGGCTGAAGAGCCTGAAGGTGGCGGTCAAGCTGATGCCGCTGCTCAGAGGTGCGCTCGAGATCGACAGCTTCGTGCTGGAAGAGCCGGTGATCGTGCTGGAGATCGACAGGCAGGGCCGCGGTAATTGGCTCGTGGGCAGCGGAGGGGCGGCGCCAGCCGCGCCGGCTCAGGCCTCTGCCGGCGCCTCGACCGGCGCTCCCGGCGAGATCCGGCTCGGCGAGATCAAGCTCAGGGACGGCCGCCTTACCTACATCGACGCCCGCACCGGCGAGAGGGAGGAGCTGACGGCGATCAACGCCACCGTCGGCCTGCCCGACCTCGACAGCCCGATGAGGTTCGACGGCGGCGCCACGTGGCGCGGCAAGGCGATGACGGTGAAGCTCGAGGTCGACAAGCCGCGCGCGCTCCTGGCCGGCCAAGCGGCCGACGTCTCGCTCCTCCTCGGCGGCGATCCGATGAAACTCGGATTCAAGGGCCAGGTCGCGACCTCAGGCCAAGGCCGGATGCAGGGCGACGTCGATCTCGCGATCCCCTCGGTCAAGGATCTCGCGGCCTGGGTCGGCAAGCCGATCGACGCGCGCCCGAACACCATGGGGGCGCTCGCCATCTCCGGGAAGCTCGACCGGCAAGGGTCGAAGACCTCCTTCGCCGGCGCCAGGGTCTCGCTCGACCAGCTGAAGGGCGCCGGCGACATCTCCGTCGACACCGCCGGACCGAAGCCGCGCCTGCAGGCGAAGCTCGCGGTCGAGAAGCTCGACATCAACCCCTACCTGCCGCCGGAAGCGCCGGCGCAGCGGAGCGGGAGCGGGAGCGGCACGCCGGCGGCCCAGGGTCCGCAGGGCTGGAGCGAGCAGCCGATCGACCTCTCCGGCCTCCGCGCCGCCGACGCCGACCTCGACTTGACCGTTGGCGGTCTCGTCGTCCGCAAGATCGAGATCGGCAAGGGCGTCATCAAGGCCCAGCTCAAGGACGGCAAGCTCGCCCTCGATCTCTCGGAGCTGGCGCTCTATCAGGGCTCGGGTCAGGCCAAGGTCACGCTCGACGGCTCGGGGCAAGTCCCGGCGCTCGACCTGCGCCTCTCGCTCGCCGGCGTCCAGGCCGAGCCGATCTTGAAGGCCGCCGCCGACTTCGAGCGCCTCTCCGGCGCCTTCGCGACCGAGGGGCAGATCGCCACCCGCGGCCGCTCGCAGAAGGAAATGGTCTCGGCGCTTGGCGGCCAGGGTAAGTTCGCCTTCACCGACGGCGCCATCAAGGGCATCAATCTCGCCGCCATGCTGCGTAACATCACCAGCGCCTTCACCGATCCGATGGCGCGCGAGACCCAGAAGACCGACTTCTCCGAGCTCGGCGGCACCTACGCCATAGCCCAGGGCGTCCTTCGCAATACCGATCTCGCGATGAAGTCGCCGCTGCTCCGCATCGAGGGCAAGGGCACGGTCGATCTGCCGAAGAAGACCGTCGACTACCGAGTCGAGCCGAAGGCGGTGATGACCACCGAGGGGCAAGGCGGGCAAATGCAGGCCGCCGGCCTGATGGTGCCGGTCGACGTCAAAGGGCCGTGGAGCGACCTCAGCTACCGCCCCGACCTGGCGGCGCTGATCCAGGTCGATCCGTCGAAGGTGCTTGATGCGCTCAAGGGTGCGATCACGTCGATACCCGGCCTGCTGTCGCCGGGGGCCGCGAGCCAGCCGACGACACCGCCCGCCGGCCAGGCTCCGCAACCGCCGGCCCAGCAAGCCCCGGCTCAGCAGAATCCTCTGGGGACGCTCCGGAACCTGTTCAGCCGCTGACCGGCGCGAAGTTTCGCTCTCGTCCGGGGGCCCCGAGCGACTAGTCTGCAGCCCCTCCCGGGGAGCGGCTGATGGCGGATCTGTGGATTCCGGTGACGATCGCGGCGGCGTTCCTGCAATGCCTGCGGACGGCGATGCAGAAGCGGCTGACGGGCTCGCTCTCGGCCGAGGGCGCCAACTTCATCCGCTACGTCTATGGCGCACCGATCGCGCTTCTCCTCCTGGTCGTCCTGACCCGCGGCCTCGGCCGCGAGCTGCCGACGCCGAGCACGGTGTCCCTGGTCTACGGCGCGATCGGCGGCTTGACCCAGATCGCCGCGACCTCGCTTCTCATCCGCGCCTTCACCTATCGCAGCTTCGTCGTCGGCACCACCTACTCCAAGACCGAGACCGTTCAGGCGGCGCTCTTGGCCGTCCTCATCCTCGGCGAGACGCTCGACTTCTGGGGCTGGGGGGCGATCGTTCTGGGATTCATCGGCATCGTCGTCATGTCCCGCACCGCGGCCGCCGGCGCCGGCTCCTGGCAGGACGCTGGCGCGCGGAAGGCCGCCCTGGTCGGGCTCGGCTCCGGCACCCTCTTCGGCATCTGCGCCGTCGCCATCCGGGCCTCGTCGCTGTCGCTCGCCTCGGGCGACGAGCTCGAGCGCGCGGCGGTGACGCTCGCCTCGATCACCACCATGCAGACGGCGATGATGGCGACCTATCTGGCGGTCCGCGACCCGCGGCAGATCGTCGAGGTCTTCCGCCTCTGGCCCCGCACATTTCCGGTCGGCGTGATGTCGGTCGCGGGATCGGCCGGCTGGTTCTTCGGCATGACGCTGGAGAACGCCGCCCTGGTCCGCGCCCTCGGCCAGGTCGAGCTGGTGTTCACCTACCTGGCATCGCACCTGATCTTCCGCGAGCGGGCGACGGCGGGGGAGACCGCCGGCATCCTGCTGGTCGCCGGCAGCGTGATCCTGCTCATCCTCCGCTGATTGCGCCCGCCGGCGGCGGGGGATGCAACGGAATGAAACCTCGGCTAGGTTCCGGCCATGGCGACGATCGAAGTCGACAAGGATCCGCTGACGACCGCGCGCGAACGGCTGGCCGAGCTCTACGGCCGGCCGGGATTCATGATCCGGCGCGCGCACCAGATCACCATCTCGGTGTTCCAGGCCCATGCAGGCGAGCTCGGCCTCACCAACACCCAGTTCGGCGTCCTCTACATCCTGAAGCGCTATCCCCGCATCGACCAGGTGACGCTGGCGAAGCTGCTCCGCCTCGACCGTTTGACCACCGGCACGGTGGTGGCGACGCTGGAGAGCCGAGGCCTGGTCGCCCGCGACGTCGGCGCGGCCGACCGGCGCCGGCGGGTGCTGGCGCTGACCCAGGAGGGCGAGACCATGCTGCATGCCGTGCAACAGAGGTCGGCCGGCACCTCGGCGACGCTGCTGGCCGCGCTCACTCCCGAGGAGCGCCGGACCTTCCTCGACCTCCTCGCTCGGCTGGTCACGCATTTCGAGACCGGCGATGGCACGACCGAGATCAATCCAACGTTCGTCGATAGCGAAGGATAGCGACGGTCCAGGCGACGCCGGCGAATGCCAGCAGCGGCCAGACCTCGGGCCAGATCTCAGGCAGGCCGTTGCCCTTCAGCAGAATGCCGCGAACGATCCTCAGGAAATGAGTCAGCGGCAGCACTTCGCCGATCGCCTGCGCCCAATCGGGCATGCCCCGGAACGGAAACATGAAGCCGGACAGCAGCATCGAGGGCAGGAAGAAGAAGAAGGTCATCTGCATCGCCTGTAGCTGGTTTCTGGCGACCGTCGAGAAGGTGAGGCCGACCGCGAGGTTGGCCAAGAGAAAGGCCAGCAGCGCCAGCGTGAGCAGGCCGAGCGAACCCAGCATCGGCACCTGGAACAGGAGCCGGGCGGCAACCAGCACCACCGCGACCTGGACGTAGCCGATGGCGACGTAGGGCAGCACTTTGCCGAGCATGACCTCGGCCGGCTTCACCGGCATCGCCAGCAGGTTCTCCATGGTGCCGCGCTCGGTCTCGCGGGTAACGGCGAGCGAGGTCATCAGGATCATCGTCATCGTCAGGATGACGCCGAGCAGACCCGGCACGATGTTGTAGGCGGTCAGGCCCTCCGGGTTGTAGCGGCGGTGGACCAGCACCTCGAAGGGCGGCGCCTGCACCAGGTCCGGCAGGTCATGCAGCAGCGCCGAGCGCGGAAGCTGCGCAAGGGCCGCGACCGCGTTCGAAGTCGCGGCCGGATCGGTCGCATCGGCCTCGATCAGCAGCCGCGGGCGCTCGCCCTTCAGCAGATCGCGAGTGAAGCCGTCGGGGATGGTGACGACGAAGGCGACCTCGCCCGTGGCGACCAGGCGTTCCGCCTCGCGCTGGCCGCTCACCTCGGCGACGATGCGGAAATAGCCCGAGCGCTCGAGCGCACCGACGATGTTGCGCTCGATCTGTCCGGGATCGCGCGAGAGCAGCGCCGTCGGCAGCCGCTTCGGATCGGCGTTGATGGCGTAACCGAAGATCACGAGCTGCATCACCGGGATGCCGAGGATCATGCCGAAGGTCAGCCGGTCGCGGCGGAGCTGGATCAGCTCCTTCAGCGTGACGGCGATCACCCGGCCGAGCGCTGCCAGCATCACGGCCTCGGTGCGCCGGAGATCAGATGAATGAACACGTCCTCCAGGCTCGGCGCCGCCTCGCGCCAGGCGAGCCGGGGATTGCCGAGGACCGGCTGGATGGCCCGGCGGAGCGCCTCGGCATCGGGCGAGCTGACATGCAGCGACGGACCGAAGACGGCGGTGCCGATCCCGGGCACGCCGGCCAGCGTGCGGGCCACGTCGTCGCGGCCGGGGCCGGTCGCGACCCAGGTCGAGAGCCGGGCGCCGGCGATCACCTCGGCGACGGTCCCCGTCGCCAGCAGCTTGCCGTAGGCGATGTAGGCGATGCGGTCGCAGCGCTCGGCCTCGTCCATGTAGTGGGTGGAGACCAGCACGGTGACGCCGTCGCGGGCGAGCGCATGGATCTGCTCCCAGAATTCGCGCCTGGCCTGCGGATCGACGCCGGCGGTCGGCTCATCGAGCAGCAGCAATTTCGGTGTGTGCATCATGCAGGCGGCAAGCGCGAGGCGCTGCTTCCAGCCGCCGGAGAGCGAGCCCGCGAGCTGGGCGCGGCGGCCGGCGAGGCCGACGCGCTCCAGCGTCTCCTCGACCGTCCGCCGCCGTTTCGGCAGCCCATAGAGACGGGCGACGAAGCTCAGGTTCTCCTCGACCGTCAGGTCCTCATAGAAGCTGAAGCGCTGGGTCATGTAGCCGACCTGCAGCTTGATCGCCTCGGCTTCGTTCACAATGTCGAGGCCGAGGCAGGTGCCGCGGCCGGCATCGGGTCGGAGCAGCCCGCAGAGCATGCGGATGGTCGTGGTCTTGCCGCTGCCGTTGGGCCCGAGGAATCCCCAGACCTCGCGGGCCGGCACTTTGAGCGCAATGCCGTCGACGACGGTCCGGGGCCCAAAGCGCTTGGTCAGGCCTTCGACGTCGATGGCGAGCGGCGCGGTCACGGCAGCGGCCGGGCCTCGATCGGCTGGCCCGGCTTGAGTCCGGGTGCCGTCGGCCTCGCCTTCACCAGATAGACCAGCTTTTGGCGGCTCTCGATGGCGTAGATCACCGGCGGGGTGAACTCGGCCTCGCCGGCGACGAAGGTGACCTGGGCGGTCAGGTCCTTGGCGCAGCCGTCGCAGGCGAGCGCCAGCCGTGCGCCCAGACGGAGGGCGGCGATCTCCGGCTCCGGCACGTAGATCCGGACATGGATGCTCTCGGCCGGCAGCAGGCTCGCCACCGTGCCGCCGGCCGGCGCCAGCTCGCCGGCGCGGCGGACCAGGCGCTCGACGCGGCCGGCGGCGCGGGCCGGGACGACGCGGTCGGCAAACCGGATCTCCGCCTCGGCGAGCTGGGCGGCGGCGGCGTCCATCTGGGCACGGGCGGCGGCGACCTCGTCCTCGCGGGCTGGCAGCCGGGCGACGCGAAGCTGGGCCTGCAACTCGGCAAGCCGCGCGCCTGAGGCCGCGAAGGTCGCGCGCGCCTGATCGAGGAGCCTGGGATTGGCGGCGGGCGACTGTGCCAGCTCCTGCTGGCGGTCGCGCTCGCGCCGGGCGAGTCCGAGATTGGCTTCGGCCTGGACGATCTGCGCCTCGATCGCCTTGATCTCATCGATGCGCTTGCCGGTGAGCAGGTTGGCGAGCTGGGACTCGGCCTGATCGAGGCGCGCCTTGGCGGCATCGCGTTGCGCCGCCTCGCGCCGCGCTTCCAGGCGGAAGAGTTTTTGGCCGGGCGACACCTGATCGCCCTCGGCGACGAAGACCTCCTCGATCCAGCCGCCGTCGGGCGCGGCGACGAGGACGCGCTCGCCTTCGACATATCCCAGATATGCCCGGTCTTTCGGCTTCTCCTCGCAAGCGAGGAGCGCCAACGCGACGGCGACGAGAACGAGCTTGTTCATGCGAGGCCCCTCAGCAGGGTGTCAACATGGAGCGACAGCAGCGGCGCCGGATCGAAGGGCGTCGGGTCATGGCGGGCGAAGCAGGTCTTCCAGATCGCCGAGAACAGGAGCGGCGCGATCACCAGACGGGCCGCGAGGTGCGGATCGGTCGGCCGAAACTCGCCGGCGTCGATGCCGCGCCGGATGATCTGGGCGAGGAGCCCGAGCACGCGCTCGACCACCGCCGTCCGGTAGAGGCGCGCGAGATCGGGAAAGTTCGAGGCCTCGGCGATGATGAGCTTGGGAAAGGCAGAGAGCTCGCTCTCGACGACGACCCGTGCGATCGCCTGGACCAGCATTCGCAGGAGGTCGCCGGCGCTCCCCTGCCAGCCGGCGACGTGGCCCTCCAGCCGCTCGACATTGGGCACGACGGCCGAGCGCACCAGCGCCTCGAAGATCGCCTGCTTGCTTTTGAAATAGAGGTAGAGGGCGGCCTTGGAGACGCCGGCCTCGCGGGCCACGTCGTCGAGACGGGCGGCGGAGAAGCCCTTCTCGGAAAAGACACGAAATGCCGCCGCCAGCAGGTCTTCAGGCTTGGCGATCTTGCGGGGCCGGCCGCGCCGGGAGGGGATGTGAGCGGTATCGATCATTTATGACTGACTGGTCAGTCATAAAATAATCCAGCACGCGCCGTCCGTCAAGATGGTCTGGCGGCCTGCCGGCCGATCGGCACCCGCCCCTTGCGCCGACCATCTCCGACCGGCGACACTTCTCTTTCTCGGTTGGAGAACCGGCCCGAACGCGGGGTGAATTGCCGGCGAGGCCGACAGCGACAAAACGGAACAGAGGAGCCACGCAATAAAACGGGAGAGACTCTTAGGATCGGTCCTGGCCGCGGCCGCGCTCGCCCTCGTGGCGCCGGCACCGGCAGAGGCCCAGAACAACGTGCTGCGCGTCGTGCCCCAGGCCGACGTCAAGGTGCTGGACACGCATTTCTCGTCGATCCAGGTCACCAAGATCTTCGCTCTCATGGTCCACGACACGCTGTTCGCCTGGGACTACAAGCTCGGCGCCAAGCCGCAGATGGTCGAGGCCTGGTCGGTGTCGCCGGACAAGCTCACCTACACCTTCACGCTCCGCCCCGGCCTCAAGTTCCATGACGGCCAGCCGGTGACCTCAAAGGACGTGGTCGCCTCGATCCAGCGCTGGACCAAGCGCGACGTCATCGGCCAGCGGCTCGCCGCCTTCACCGCTTCGATGGCCGCGGTCGACGATCGCACGTTCACTCTCACGCTCAAGGAGCCCTACGGCTTCGTCGAGTTCTCCCTGGGATCGGCCGGCGGCCAGATGCCCGCGATCTACCGGGAAGCCGACGCCAAGACCGATTCCTCGACGCCGATCGCGACGGCCATCGGCTCCGGCCCCTTCGTCCTCAACCGCGACGAGTGGAAGCCCGGCGCCTTCGTCGCCTTCAAGAAGAACCCGGACTACATCCCGCGCGCCGAGCCGGTCGACGGGCTTGCCGGCGGCAAAATCGCCAAGGTCGACCGGGTCGAGTGGCACATCATCCCGGATTCCGGCACCGTCGCCGCGGCGCTCGTCAAGGGCGAGGTCGATCTCTGGGATTCGCCGGCGACCGACCAGCTCGGCCCGCTGGTCAACAACAAGGACATCGTCATCGACAAGCTACCGCCCTTCGGCAACTACGGCGGTATCCGCGTCAACTCGCTGCATCCGCCCTTCAACAACGTGAAGGCGCGCCAGGCGCTGGCTTACCTCTTCGATCAGAGGGACTTCATGGCCGCCGCTTACGGCGACCAGAAATGGTGGAAGGTCTGCTACGCCTACTACGTCTGCGACGCGCCCTGGATGACCCAGGCCGGGTCGGAGCCCTACCAGAAAAAAGACCCCGCCAAGGCCAAGCAGCTCTTCGCCGAGGCCGGTTACAAGGGCGAGAAGCTGACGCTCATCACCACCAACGAGCTGCCGCAGATCGGCGCCATGGCGCTGGTGGCGGCGGCGGAGCTGAAGAAGATCGGCGTCGAGGTCGAAATGGTGGTGACCGACTGGGGCACGGTGGTCAGCCGCATGCCGAAGAAGGACGCGCCCGACAAGGGCGGCTGGAACATGTTCACCACCTGGTTCACCGGCACGACCATGCATTCGCCGCTGACCAACATCGGCACCAACATGGCCTGCGATCAGACCAACTGGTTCGGCTGGCCCTGCGATGCCGAGGTCGAGAAGATGCGCGACGCCTTCCTCAGGGCGCCGGACGACGCCGCCCGCAAGGTGATCCTGGATCCGCTGCACAAGCGGCTGATGGAGACCCAGCCCTACACGCTGCTCGGACAGTTCGACCCGCCCTTCGTCTGGCGGAAGAATGTCCAGGGCGTGGTCAAGGGCTCCGTGCTGGTCTTCTGGAACATCAGCAAGTCTTGACGTAGGACGGTCGTCTTAGGGGCCGGCGGCGTCCTGCCGCCGGCCCTTTTTCTTGGCAAAGAGGGATACGGTCTCATGAGCGAGCGCGTCGGCTTCATCGGTCTCGGCAACATGGGCGGGCCGATGTCCGCCAATCTCGCCCGCAAAGGCTTCGCCCTCACCGTCTTCGACACGAGGCCGGCCCAGGCGGCGAAGCTCGCGGCCCTTGGCGCCAAGCCCGCGACGGGCGTCGCCGAGGTCGTGGACGCTTCCGACATCGTCGTCACCATGCTGCCGGACACGCCGGACGTGGAGGGCGTCGTCCTCGGCCCCGACGGCACGCTTGGCCGCGGCCGCAAGGGCATGCTGCACATGGACATGAGCACGATCGCGCCGGCGGCGAGCCGGCGGATGGCGGAGAAGCTGAACGCCAAGGGCATGCGCTGGGTCGATGCCGGCGTCGGCCGCTCGCCCGGTCACGCCGAGCGCGGCGAGAGCCTGTTCATGGTCGGCGCGACCGACGCCGACCTCGCCCGCGTCACCCCGCTCCTCGACGCCATGGGCGACAAGATCATCCATGCCGGCCCGCCCGGCAGCGGCATCGCGCTCAAGATCGTCAACAACTACCTCGCCATGTGCCTCTGCCAGGTGAACGCCGAGGCCTTCGCCATGGCGGCCAAGCTCGGCATTCCGGCAAAGACGCTGTTCGACGTGGTGACGTCGTCGCTGGCCTCCAACGACCACCTGAAGCTCTACTGGCCGACCAAGGCGCTCAAGGGCGACGTCGAGCCGGGATTCGCCCTCGACTTGGCCTTCAAGGACATCTCGATCGGCGTCGCCGCCGCTGCCGATGTCGGCGCCCCCGCCCATGTCGGCAAGGCCGCACGCGATGCCATGGAGCGGGCGAGGAAGCAGCACGGGCTCGGCCGGAAGGACGTGACCGCGCTCCTCATGGCCGCCGCCGCCGAAGCCGGGATCGCGCCGCCGAGACTCTGAACGGCACCGCGGTCAGCGGAAATCGAAGCCCCGCTCCTCGAGCTGCTGGCGGAGCTTGTCGCGGAGCCACGGGTGGAACTTCTTGTCCATGTCGTGGGTCCAGGAGTCGTCGGTGGTCGGCCGCCCGGTGGCGCGATAGTGGCGGGCGAGGTCGGCGTCGTAGGCGGCGAGCCGGGATGCCATGTCCCCCTCGGCGCGCTGGGCGCCGTAGCGCTCGTAGTGGACCACGCCGGCATAGTCCATGCGCGGCTTCTGCACCGGCGCGTCGTCCGGCCAACCGAGGCAGAGGCCGAAGACGCAGTAAACGCGCTCGGGCAGCCCCAAAATCTTTGCCACCGCCGAGGCGTCGTTGCGGACGGCGCCGATCATCACGCCGCCGAGGCCGAGGGACCCGGCGGCCAGCGAGGCGCACATGCCGACCAGCGCCGCATCGATGCTGGAAACGAGGCCGGTCTCCATGTTGTTGTCGGCGACCGTATGGCCGTGCTTCTCCAGCGCGAAGGCGATGCGGGTCAGATCGGCGCAGAAGGCCAGGAACACCGGCGCCTCGGCGACGTGCTTCTGATGGCCGGTGACTGGCGCCAGGCGCGCCAGGACGTCCCGGTCGCGGACGACGACCACGGAGTAGGACTGGATGTTGGACGAGGACGGCGCGCGGAAGGCGGCCTTGAGGATCGCCTCGACCATCGCTTCCGGCACCGGGTCCGGCCGGAAGCGCCTGACGCTGACGCGCCTGGACAGGAGAGCGATGGTCTCGCTGCGGAGAGCGGGAGCGGGCTGCGTATCGGGCATGAAGGGCTCTACAGGGACGTAAGGAAGGACTTCAGCGCCGGCGCCCATTTCGCCCAGTCGGCGCCGGAGGCGAGATGGCCGAAGTCGCTGTCGATCTCGTGGTAGCGGGCATCGACGCCGGCGTCCTCCAGCGCGGCCAGGACCCCGGGCGCCAGCGACGGCGGGAACAGCTTGTCGGTGCGCGACAGCACGAACAGCACGCGGGCCTTGATGTTCGCGAGCGCAGGCGTGACGTCGTAGGTGTCGAGGGCGCGGCCGAGGGCGAGGAGCGAGTGGCCGTCGAAGGCCTCGGCCCAGGCCCGGGCCTGGCGGGCGATCTCGCCGTCGCGCGCGGCCTTGTCGGGAAAGCGCGGCTTGAGCTCCGCCTCGATGCCGTACCCTCTGAGCGTCTCCTCGCGGAGCTGGGTCATCGTCTTCAGGATGCCACCGGCCTCGTAGTAGCGGCCGCCGTTCCAGTTGGGGTCGGCGGAGAGCTTGCGGAGCGTCGCGTCCGGATCGGCCTGGGGCGGCCGCTTCAGGCCGGTCACCACCGGCACCAGGCCGCGCATGAAGCCCGGATAGTCGATGCCCCAGGTGAAGGCCTGGAAGCCGCCATAGGACGGCCCGACGACGGCGACGAGGCCGCGGACGTCGAGCTGGTCGAGCAGGCGCTTCTGCGCGCCGACGATGTCGGAGAGGGTGATCTGCGGGAAGTCCGGGCCGTAGGGGCGCCCGGTCGCCGGGTTGGGGCTGCGGGGCGCGGTCGAGCCGAAGGCCGAGCCCAGCATGTTGGAGCTGACGACGAAGTACTTTCCGGTGTCGATCGCCTTCCCCGGCCCGACCAGCCCGCTCCAGGCGCCTTCGGAGGCCGCCGCGCCGCCGTCGACGAAGAGGTGGCTCGACGTATAGCCGTGGGTGACGAGGATGGCGTTCATCCCGTCCGGCGCCAGCGTGCCGTAGGTCACGTAGGCGAGCTCGGCATCCGGGAGCGTCCCGCCCTGCGTCAGCGGCAGGTCGCCGATCGAGCCGATCTCCGTCGTCGCCATCTGTTCCGGTCGCCCCCTGTGGTGGAATCGAAGCGTATCTGCTGAAATCCTACCACGTCCGACGGGAGCGCCCACCCTCTCCCGTTTGATCTGGATCATCGTCCCCGAACCGGCAGGATGGAAGCTATCGTGCATCGCCACGTTTGCCGGAGGTCGACATGACCGGCGCCTCACCGAGGTCGGTCGAGGGTCTGTCCGAGTCCGTCGCCGCGACCCGACTCCGGGCCGAAGGCGCGAACGAGCTGCCGCGGACCGGCGGGCGCGGGCTCGCGCGGATTGCGTTCGACGTCGTCCGCGAGCCGATGTTCGGGCTACTGGGGGCGTCCGGCCTCGTCTACCTGCTCCTCGGCGATCTCGGCGAGGCGCTGATGCTGCTGGCCTTCGCCACCTTTTCCATGACCATCGCCGTGGTCCAGGAGAGCCGGAGCGAGAGGGTGATCGAGGCGCTCCGCGACCTCACCAGCCCCCGCGCCCTAGTGGTGCGATCGGGTGTGCGCCGACGCATCCCCGGCCGCGAGGTCGTGCGCGGCGACATCGTCGTGCTCGGCGAGGGCGACCGCGTTCCCGCCGACGCGACGCTCGTCTCCGGCCACGATCTGCAGATCGACGAATCCCTGCTGACCGGCGAGTCCGTCCCCGTCGGCAAGGTCGCCGGCCCCGCGCCGACGACGCGACCGGGCGGCGACGGCCAGTCCGGCGTCTTTTCCGGCACGGTCGTCGTTCGCGGCCGCGGCGTCGCCGAGGTCACCGCCACCGGCGCGGCCAGCGAGATCGGACGGATCGGCGCCAGCCTCGGATCGATCCGGAGCGAGCCGACCCGGCTCAATGTCCAGATCCGCAAGCTGGTGCGCGTCGCCGCCGCGGTCGGCATCGGCCTCAGCCTCGCCGCGGCCGTGCTCTATGCGGTCGTCCGTGGCTCCTGGCTCGACGGCATCCTCGGCGGCATCGCGCTCAGCATGTCGATGATGCCCGAGGAGTTCCCGCTGGTCCTGACGGTTTTCATGACCATGGGGGCCTGGCGCATCGCCCGCGCCCGCGTGCTGACGCGCAGGGCGGCGACGATCGAATCGTTGGGGGCGGCGACCGTCCTCTGCACCGACAAGACCGGAACCCTGACCGAGAACCGCATGTCGGTCGCCGAGGTCCGTGCCGGCGACGATGTCTTGATTCCCGATCGCCGGCATGCCGCCGTCCCGTCGGACGCCATTCGCGGGCTCGTGCTGACCGCCATGCACGCCAGCGCGCCGGAGGCCCAGGATCCGATGGAGAAGGCGCTCCACGACCTCGGCCGTCGCCTGGCGGAGCGGATGCCGGCGTTTCCCGAGGCACGGACGCTCGTCCGCGAATACGGCCTCCGCCCCGATCTGCTCGCCATGACCCATGTTTGGAGCGACGCCGAGACGAAAGGCTACGCGGTCGCGACCAAGGGTGCGCCCGAAACGGTGGCAGGCCTTTGCGGCCTCGGCGCCGCCGAGCGCGACGCGCTGGCGCAGACGGTCGACGACATGGCGAGACGCGGCATGCGGGTGCTCGGCGTCGCCGCCGGCGCGACCGAGGCCGCAACCTTGCCGGAATCGCAGAGCGGCTTCGCGCTCCGCTTCATCGGCCTCGTCGGCTTCGCCGATCCGTTGCGCGCCGCCGTCCCGGACGCGATCCGCGAGTGTCGTTCAGCCGGCATCCGCGTCATCATGATCACCGGTGACTATCCGGCGACCGCCCGGGCGATCGCCCGCCAGGCCGGCCTCGCCGACGGCGACGTGACCTCCGGCGACGAGCTCGACCGCATGGACGATGCCGCCCTCGCCGACCTGGCGCGGACGGCGACGGTCTTCGCCCGGATCACTCCGGCCCAGAAGCTTAGGATCGTCACCGCACTCAAGGCCGACGGCGAGGTCGTCGCCATGACCGGCGACGGCGTCAACGACGCCCCCTCGCTCAAGGCCGCCCATATCGGCATCGCCATGGGCGGCCGTGGCACCGACGTCGCCCGCGAAGCGTCGTCCCTCGTCCTCCTCGACGACGACTTCGGCTCGATCGTCCACACGATCCGCCTCGGCCGGCGGATCTACGACAATCTCCGCAAGGCGATGGCGTACATCCTGGCGGTCCACGTACCGATCGCCGGGCGCGCCTTCATACCGCTGCTCTTCGGCATGCCGCTGATCCTCGGTCCGGTCCACATCGCCTTCCTCGAGATGGTCATCGACCCGGTCTGCTCGATCGTCTTCGAGGCGGAGAGCGAGGAAGAGGACTCGATGTCGCGGCCGCCCAGAGACCCAAGGACCCCCCTCTTCTCGCCCGGGCTCATCGCCTGGAGCCTGGTCCAGGGCCTGGCCGCGCTTGCCGTCGTCGCCGCCGTCTTCTTCCTGGCGGAGGCCCGCGGCATGCCGGAGGCCGAGGTCCGCGCGCTCACCTTCGTCTCCCTGGTGGTCGCCAATATCGGCCTTATCCTGGTCAACCGCTCCTACCGAAGCTCGCTGGCCGCCGCCTTCCTCCGCCCGAACCCGGCGCTCTGGCTGGTGGCCGCGGCCGCCACGGCGCTGCTGTCGATCGCAGTGTTCTGGCCGCCAGCCCAGCACCTCTTCCGCTTCGGCCCGCTCCATCTCGACGATCTGGCGATCTCTCTTGCCGCAACCGGCATTCTGCTGGCGACCCTGGAGGTCCTGAAATCAGTATGGCGCGGCGCGCTCAGGGCGTGATCGGCCGCGGAAGCGATGCCGGCGCGGCGTCAGCGTCGGGGAACGGCGATGTCGAGCCAGCCTTCGGGCGTCACCGTCGCGCGGTCGCCGGAACGGAGCAGCACGGTCGTGGTCGCCGACTCGACGATCGCCGGCCCGTCGATCGCCTGTCCGCGGGCGAGGCCGTCGAAATCGTGGACCGGCGCCTCGACCCAGTCGCCGAGATGGATGCGCCGCCGGGCGCTCGCCGGCGCCGGCGACCGCTCCGGGAGCGTCGGCTCCTTCGGCAGGTCCGGAAGCACGCCGATTACCGCGACCCGGGCGTTGACCAGCACCACCTCCTGATCGCGGAGCGCGTAGGTGTAGAGCTCGGTGTGGCGCTGATGGAAGCGCTCGACGATCTCCGGCATCGGGTCCTCGGCGCTCCAGTCGACGCCGTCGAGCGGCACCGCGACCTCGAAGATCTGCTCGCCATAGCGCATGTCGGCGGCATAGTGGATGCGGATCGGGCCGTCGAAGGTGGCGGGCAGCCGCGCCCGCCCCTCCGCCGCCATCTCCTCGTACAGCGCCTTGAGCGCGGCCGTGCTGAGCCGCCGGGTGTCGCCGATATGGGTGCGGGCGACCTCGTAGCGAAGGTCGGTCGCGAGCATGCCCCAGGCCGAGAGGACCGCGGCGATCCTCGGCACGATCACCCGCGTGAGGTCGAGCTGGCGCGCCACGTCGGTCGCATGCAATCCGGCGGCGCCACCGAACGACAGCAGCGCGAAACGCCGTGGATCGACGCCGCGGCGCACCGACACCAACCGGAGGCCTTCGGCCATGTTGGTGTTGACGACCCGGTGCACGCCGGCGGCGGCGGCGACGCGGTCGACCTTGAGATCCTTCGCCAGGCGGTCGAGGGCGGCTTCTGCTGCGCCCGAATCCAGCTTGCTGCGGCCGCCGAGGAAATTGCCGGCGTCGAGATAACCCAGCACCAGGTTGGCGTCGGTCACCGTGGCGGCGAGCCCACCCTGGCCGTAGCACGCCGGCCCGGGCTCGGCGCCGGCGCTTTCCGGCCCGACATAGAGGAGTCCGCCGGCATCGACGCGGCCGATCGAGCCACCGCCGGCGCCCAGGCTGACGATGTCCAGGCTGTTGAGCGCGACGCGCTGGCCGCCGACGCTGCGGTCGGGCGCCAGCGACGGCTCGCCGTTGACGATGAGCGAGATGTCGGTCGAGGTTCCGCCCATGTCGAAGGGGATGAGATTCTCGGTGCCTATCAGGCTGGACGCGTAGCGGCTGCCGGCGACGCCGCCAGCGGGGCCGGAGAGGACCGAGCCGGCGGCGAGGCGCACCGCCTCGTCGATCGGCGTGACGCCGCCGTGGGACTGGATGATCAGGACCGGCCCCGAATAGCCTGCGTCCTTCAGGCGCTTCTCCAGCCGCTTCAGGTAGCTGGACAGGATCGGGCCGACATAGGCGTTGATCACGGTGGTCGAGACCCGCTGGAACTCCTTGATCTGCGGGAAGACGTCGGAGGAGAGCGAGACATAGGCCGACCGCATCGCCTTCTTCACCGCCTTGCCGGTCGTCCGCTCGTGGCGCGGATCGCGATAGGCGTGCAGGTAGCAGACCGCGACCGAGTCGACGCCCTGCTTCTTCAGGATCGCGATGGCACGGTCGAGGGAGCGGCGGTCGAGGGCGAGGCCGACCTTGCCATCGGCGCGCATCCGCTCTTTGACCCCGAGCCGGCGGGCGCGGGGCACCAGAGGCTCCGGCGCCGGCATGCGGAGATTGTAGCGGTCGTCCTTGAGGCCCTCGCGCATCTCGATGACGTCGCGGTGGCCGTCGGTGGTGAGGAGACCGACCTTGGCGCCCTTGCGCTCGAGCAGCGCGTTGGTCGCGACCGTGGTGCCGTGGACGATGCGGTCGGTTTGCTGGAGCAAGCCCGGGAGATCGGTCGACAGCATCTCGGCGAGCCGCACGAGCCCGTCGATCACGCCGATCGACGGATCGGCCGGGGTCGAGGCCGCCTTGGCGAGGGTGGAGCGGCCGGCCTCATCGACCGCGACAAGGTCGGTGAAGGTGCCGCCGACGTCGACGCCGATTCGGATCATGGCCGGCGCCGCCCCTTGGCGGTGCGCTTCGGCGCGCGTGCCGGTTTGCGCTTACCGGCCTTCTTCCTGGGTGCGGGCTTCGCCGCCGCCGGCCGCGTGGTGAAGCCGTTCCGGGCATCGCTGGTCCGGGCCTCTTTCGCCCGGGCCTTCCCCGGTCCCCAGCCGCCGCCGCCGCCGGAGAGGATGTGGAAGACGTCGCCTGGGCGGATCTCGATGCCGACCTCCTTGGTCTTGATCGCCCGGTCGGGACGACGGCGGGACCGCAGCACGTAGCGGTGCGGCAGGCCGTCCTTGCCGCCGAGCATGCCGCAGGCGCCGTACTTGACGCCGTCGCCGGCGGTGTTGCCGAGCGCCGGCTCATCGATCTCCATCACCAGCTCGAGCGTGCAACCGGGCCCGCCGCGATAGGTGCCGTCGCCGCCGGAGTCCGCCCTGAACTCGTGCCGGCGGAAGAACAGCGGGAAGCGGACCTCCGTCACCTCCAGGCTGCCGAACTTGATGCCGCCTGCGGCCTGCCACTCGCCGCCGCCGGGCCAGCCGTCACCGGCCGAGGAGCCGCCGCCGCCCGGCCGTGCCTGAAACAGGTGCCAGATGAACGGCCGCCCGAGGCGCGGATCGACACCCTGGATGGCGATGCGGAAGCGGCGGCCCCAGCCAGCCATGGCGCGCTCCGGGCAAGCCGGCGCCAGCGCCTTGATGATCGCCTCCATGATCTCCTGCGCGCAGTGGTTGGTCGCCAGCGTCACCGGTGCGCCGGGATTGGCCCAGACCACGGTGCCTGGCTCGGCCAGCACCGTCAGCGGCCGGAACGTCCCGTCGTTCTTCGGCGTGTGTGGGTCGATCAGATAGGCCAGCGCCATCGCCACCGCCGAGCGCATGTTCGGATACGAGGAGTTGATGAAGCCCACGACCTGCCGGTGGGAGTCCGTCAGGTCGATGGTGAGGTCGCTGCCCTTCTTGGTGACCGTGGCGCGGATGTGGACGTCCTTATACTTGTGGCCGTCGTCGTCGAGGATCGCCTCGCCCTTGTAGACGCCGTCCTTCCAGCCGGCGATGACCGCGCGGGTCTGGCGCTCGGCCGAGTCGAGGATGGTCTCGATCGCCGCATGCGCCATCTCGGAGCCGAATTCTTCGATCAGCGCCAGCAGGCGCCGCTCGCCGATGCGGGCCGAGCCGATCATCGCCGCGAGGTCGCCGCGGAAGTCGCGCGGGTGGCGGACGTTGGTGACGATCATCTCGTAGACGTCGCGGCGGAGCTCGCCCTTGTCGTAGAGCCGGAGCGGCGTGATGCGGAGCCCCTCCTGCCAGATTTCGGTCGCCGCCGCGTTGTAGGCGCCGTGGGTGGCGCCGCCGATGTCGCTCTGGTGCGAGCGGTTGATCGACCAGAAGGTCGGCTTGCCGTTCTCGAACACCGGCACGAAGGCGGTCAGGTCCGGCAGGTGGTTGCCGCCGTGATAGGGATCGTTGAGGAGGAAGACGTCGCCAGGATGGACATCGTCCTTGAAGAACTCGGTGACCGAGCGGGCCGCCCACGGGAGCGCGCCGACATGAATCGGCACGTGCTCGGCCTGGGCGATCAGGCGGCCTTCGGGATCGCAGATGCCGGTCGAGAAGTCGCGGCTCGAATTGAGGATCTGGGAATACGAGGTCCGGAGCATCGCCTCGCCCATCTCCTCGACGATGGCGAAGAGCCGGTGCTGGACGACGGACGCCACGATCGGGTCGCAGGCAACGGTCACGGTTCCTCCTGGAGAGTGCAGTCGGCGGCGATGTCGCTATCGGGCCCGACCGCAAGGGCGGCGGCGGGGCTGGCAGAACCCCGAGCCCTCATTAGGTGCGAAATCGGCAGCGGTGACAAGTTGCCGGCTGCCGCTCCCCGGCGATCATCGCCGGGGGAGGACGGCCGGAGCGCTTACTTCTTCGTCGCGTTCCACCAGACGACCTTGAAGTTGTCCAAGACGCCGTCGACGGTGTTCCGCCAGCCGGCCTTCTGGAAGAACATACCCAGGGGCACATAGGGGACGGTCTCGTAGAAGCGTTTCTGGAACTCCTCCGCGTGCCTCTTCCGTTCGCTCATGTCGGAGATCGCGACGAACTTGAGCCGCATGGCTTCGAGCTGCTCGTCGCAAGGCCATCCGAACCAGTTCTTGCCGTCACAATGCGTCGGCAGAATGCTGGCAGTCAAGGGATCGGTGCGATCCTGGGTGGGCCCCTGGGTCGGGAAGACATGCCAGCCCGCCCGGTTGACCTTGGGATCGTCCTTGAGCGTTCGGCGCTGCACGAGCGTGCCGAAGTCCATGTTCTGCAGGTCGACGTTGACGCCGATCTGCTTCAACTGCTGCGCCGTCAAGGTGATCACCGCCGACAGGGATTGGTTCTCCGACGGGTTCAGCAGCACGAACGGATCGCCGGTGTAGCCGGACTCCTTGAGGAGCTGCTTCGCCTTCTCGATGTTGCCCGGGCCCGGCCGGGCGAAGCTGTCGGTTCCCGCGGCGGTCTCGAGCGGATAGCCGCAGGCGAAAACCGCCCAGCACGGTTTCTCCAGGCTCGGATTGCCGACGATGGCGGCGAGCGTATCTTGCTGGTTCATGGCATGAAGCAGCGCCAGCCGGAATTTCTGGTTGTTCGTCGGCGGCACCAGATGGTTCAGGCGCAGGAGCGGATTGAAACCGCCGCGATTGACCACCTTGGTGACCATGTTCCGTTCCTTCTCCACCACCGGGACAAGGTGCGCGGGAATGTATTCGTAGAAGTCGACCTCGCCCCGTATCAGCGCCTGGACCGCGGTCGCCGTGTCGGAGATGTAGGTCACCTCGACGCCATCGACATGGACGGTCTTGCCCCCGGAGTATCCGTCGGCCTTCTCCGCTCGCGGCACATAGTCCGGATTCTTGCGGTAGGACCACTTGTTGCCGGGAACCCATTTCGCCCGCTCGAAGATGAACGGGCCGGAACCGATGGAGTCGGTGACCTGCTCGCCGGGGTCCGTCACCGCGTCCTTCTCGCGCATGATGTGCACGACGGTAGGCGCGCCCAGCATCTCGATGACCGGGCCGAATTTCTCCTTGAGCCTGATCTCGAAGGTGCGGGCGTCGATCGCCACGATCTCGGCCGTCCGCGCCATCAGGTTCTGTCCGGGGCCGTAGCGCACACCCCATCGCTTGATCGACGGGATGACGTCCTTGGTCGTGATCGGCGTGCCGTCGTGGAACTTGAGGCCGGTCCTGAGCACGAACGTCCAGGTCAGGCCGTCGGGGCTGGTCTTCCAGCTCTCGACCATCTGCGGCCGCGCGATGCCGGTCGAGTCCTGGGCGAACAGGTTGTCGTAGACGAGGTATGCATGCCCGGCGGTGATGTGGGCGCTGGTCCAGATGGGATCGACCGAGACCAGGTCGGCCTCAGCCGCCTGCTTGATGATGTTCTGCGCCTGTGCGCTCGAAGCGGCAAAGGCCGCCAGCAGCAGGGATACCGCAGCCAAGTGGAATACCCGACGAAGCATGTGAGCCTCCCTAGTACCCGCTATGCCTGAAGCGTGAGTCGTGATTCAAGGGGGCATGGCGAGAGGCATCCCTGAAGCGACCCCGATCATACTGAAGGAAGATGAGCGTGCCCGGCTCGAAGGGTTGGCGCGCTCGACGAAGACGGAGCACCGGTTG
>SHVZ01000036.1 GCA_009694025.1 Alphaproteobacteria bacterium
AGGTGTCGTCCGCCTTGAAGTGCTTCGCCATCTCCTTGCGGTCGAGGATGTAGGCGGCGCGGGTAGCGAAGATGTTGGCGAGGATGAAGTTGGTCGGATAGGGCTTGTTGAGCTTGACCACCAGCGTGCGCTCGTCAGGCGCGGCGAAGGCTTCGGCGGCGCGGTCCGCGCCAAGGCCATACTCGCGAAGCGTGCCGGCGTTGATCGTGTTGATCGCAAGCGTGCGATTGAAGGTCCAGACCGCATCCGAGGCGGTCACCGGATTGCCCGAGGGATGCTTGGTGTCGCGAAGCTTGAAGGTGATCTGAAGGCCGTCTTCCGAGACGGTCCAGCTCTCGGCCAGGCCGGGGACGACCTTGGCATCGGTCGAGGTGTCGAGGGCGACGACCGCATCGCAAATGTTGTTGATCACCTCGTCGCCGACCGCCTCGCCGAGGCGCCCGGGATCGAGGGCGTTGATCGCGTCGATCGCCATCGCCATGACGAAGGTATCGCGCGGCGTCTCCGCCCGAGCGACGGTGGTCAAGGCCGCGGCCGAGACGCCGACGAGCAGGGCCGCGGCAAGAGCTGACGGAACGGTTTTCATGGAAGCGCCTCCCTTGGGCAGAGCCGAAGTATCCCGTCTCACCCGGGGCGAGGCAAGGCCGTCACGCGCGTCCATAGCTCGGCGCGATCAAGCCAATGCCACGACGGCATTTCCGCCCGATCGGACGGTGGCCCATCTTGGCGACGTCGCCGGCGAGCCACGCGATCTCCGTCCCGTCGAGTCCATGACTGAAGATCACGGTGTCCGGACGCCACGCTTGCGCGGCGGGGCCCGATCGGCAGGGCGAGCGAGGCGGAGCGCCCCTCGCCGGCCCGGCGTCTGGCATCGGCCTTGCTTAGAAGCAGGACACGATGGTTCGTGTATCCCTCCTCCCCGCCCTCCTCCTGGGGGCCACTCTGGCCGCGGCCTCTTCGGCCGCGGCCAATTCTCTCAACAGCAAGACCTGGTGGACCAACGCGGTGCAGGGCACGCAGGGGCCGCCCTCGCCGGCCGTCTCGGCGCTCCCCGCGGCTGTCCGCCCAGCCGTCGGCCCATCGATGCTGCCGTCCGCGGGCCTCGCCCAGCCGTTCGTGAAACTTCCGATAAATCAAGCCCTTGGCGGTCAGACGTCGGGCGCAAAGGACATCGACGTCGGCTACGATCTCTGCCTCGGCCCGATCTACCGGGCCGAGCTCGACAAGGGCATCCCGGCCCACCTCCTCCGTTCGATCGCGCTTGCCGAGTCCGGGCGCTGGGACGAGTCCTCGAGCCGCACGGTCGCCTGGCCCTGGACCATCAACGCCGAGAGGGTAGGTCATTTCTTCCCCTCCAAGCAGGCAGCCATTGCCTTCGTGCGCAAGCTGCAGGCCCGCGGCGTCCGCTCCATCGACATCGGCTGCATGCAGGTCAACCTGATCTGGCACCCCGGCGCCTTCGCCTCGCTCGAGGAGGCCTTCGAGCCCGAGAAGAACGTCGCCTATGCCGCCCGCCATCTGGCCGACCTCAAGGACGACCGCAAGACCTGGACCGAGGCGGTGGGCTACTACCACTCGGCCTCGCCCGAGCACAACCAGCGCTACCGCGCCAAGGTCCTGAAGCTGTGGGCCGACATCCAGCGGAAACCGGACTCGACCCAGCTCGCCTCGGCCGCCGCGGATGCCGGCCGGCCGATGCCGATGGGCTTCGCCCAGCCCGCCTCCGGCTTCACCTCGCCCAACTGGATCAACCGCGATCCCCGGGCGATCTCCTCCACCAAGGTCTCCGGCCTTTCGGCGACCGCCGCCGCGGCCACCAGCGGCCGGCGCGGCATGAACATCCAGCAGTACATGGCGTCACCGACGCTGCAGGCGCTCGAGATGCCGAAGGGCTCCCTCATCCCATAACGCGAAAGCCCTCCCGCGCGACCGCGGGAGGGCTTCCGTCGAATAGGCCCGGCGGGCGGATGGCGCTTATGCCAGCGCCTTCCTCAGGTTGCCGTCGATCTTGTCCAGGAACTGCTGGGTGTTGAGCCAGGGCTGGTTCGGTCCGATGAGGATCGCCAGATCCTTGGTCATGGCCCCCGCCTCGACCGTCTCGATGCACACCTTCTCCAGCGTCTCGGCGAAGCGCTTGACGTCGGGCGTGCCGTCGAACTCGCCGCGGTAATAGAGCCCGCGGGTCCAGGCGTAGATGGACGCGATCGGGTTGGTCGAGGTCGGCTTGCCGGCCTGATGGTCGCGATAGTGGCGGGTCACCGTACCGTGCGCGGCCTCGGCCTCGACGGTCTTGCCGTCGGGCGTCAGCAGCACCGAGGTCATCAATCCCAGCGAGCCGAAGCCCTGCGCCACCGTGTCGGACTGCACGTCGCCGTCGTAGTTCTTGCAGGCCCAAAGGAAGCCGCCCGACCACTTGAGCGCGCTCGCCACCATGTCGTCGATCAGCCGGTGCTCGTAGACGATCTTCTTCGCCTTGAACTTGTCGGCGAATTCCTTGTCGAAGATCTCCTGGAACAGATCCTTGAAGCGGCCGTCATAGGCCTTGAGGATGGTGTTCTTGGTCGAGAGGTAGACCGGCCAGCCGAGCGTGAGCCCGTAGTTGAAGCAGGCCCGGGCGAATCCCACGATCTGGTCGTCGAGATTGTACATGCCGAGCCCGACGCCGCCGCCCGGGAAGTCGAAGATGTCGTAGTTGACCGGCTTGCCGCCGCCCGCCGGCGTGAAGGTCATGGTCAGCTTGCCCGGGCCCGGCACGACGAAATCGGTCGCCTTGTACTGGTCGCCGAAGGCGTGGCGGCCGATGACGATCGGTTTCGTCCAGCCCGGCACCAGGCGCGGCACGTTCTTGCAGACGATCGGCTGGCGGAAGATGGTGCCGCCGATGATGTTGCGGATGGTCCCGTTCGGGGACTTCCACATCTTCTTGAGGTTGAACTCCTTGACCCGCCCCTCGTCCGGCGTGATGGTCGCGCATTTGACGCCGACGCCGTACTTCAGGATCGCGTTGGCGGAATCGACCGTGATCTGGTCTGCGGTCTTGTCGCGATGCTCGACGCCGAGGTCGTAGTACTTAAGGTCGACGTCGAGATAGGGAAGGATCAGCTTGTCCTTGATGAACTTCCAGATGATCCGGGTCATCTCGTCGCCGTCGAGCTCGACGACCGGGTTCTTGACCTTGATCTTGGCCATGGCGGGCAGCGTCCGGGGACTGTTGGAGAGGGCCGAAACATATCAGCCGGGCCTTAGAAGGCAAGCCGGGCGAGGCGTTTCGTCTCAGATCGTCATGCCCATTTCACCTCCGGGCCGAAGGCGGGCGACGGCATCGCTTCCAGCGCCGGGATCACGTCCTCGACCTTGTCGACCACGCCGAACAGGCGGCGATGCGCCGGCTGGACGAAGCCGTCCTCGATCATGTGCTCGATCAGGCCGACCAGGGGCTGCCAGTAGCCGGCGACGTCGACCAGCACGATCGGCTTGTCATGGAGCCGGAGCTGCTTCCAGGTGACGATCTCGAAAGTCTCGTCGAGAGTGCCGAGGCCGCCCGGCAGCACCGCGAAGCCGTCGGCGAGGTCGGCCATCCTCTGCTTTCGCTCGTGCATGGTGCGGACCTGTATCAGCTCGCTCGCGCCGCCGTGGCCGACCTCGAGCCGGACGAGATGGTCGGGAATGACGCCGACGACCTCGCCGCCGGCCTGGAGTGCTGCGTCCGCCATCACCCCCATCAGGCCGACGCGGCCGCCGCCGAAGATGAGGCGGATCTTCGCCTCGCCGAGCAGCCGGCCGAGACTGAGCGCGGCGTCGCGGTGGACCTGGGCCACGCGCACCGAGGCGCCGCAATAGACGCAGAGCGAGCGGATCTTCGGCATGCCGCTGAGAGGCTACTTCTTCTTCTCGAAATGGACCGGCGTCACAACCCGGAGATAGGCGATCAGCGCCTTCCGGTCGGCCGGCGTCAGCTTGCTGGTGGTCTCCTGCACCACCTCCGTCATCTCGCCGCCGACCACGTCGCCGTCCGGCGTCATCCCGGAATCGAGCAGCGTCATCAGGTCGTCTTCTGACATGGCCGCGATGCCGGTCTTGTCCGGCGTGATGTTGGGGACGCGACCGCCCGGCCCGGCGGTGTTGCCGCCGAGATGGCGGGAGAGGTCGAGCACGCCGAGCATGTTGCGCTGCGTGTGGCACTCGCCGCAATGGCCGAGCGCGGTCGCGAGATAGTGGCCGCGCTTGACCTCCTCGGAGGCGCCCGCCGGCACCGGCGGTGCCGCCGGCCCGCTGAAGAACAGCAGCTGCCAGCCCCAGGCGGCGATCCGCCAGCCGAAGGGCGGGGAGACGTCGTGCGGCCGGTTCGGCTTGGGCACCGCCGGCAGGCTGAAGATGTAGGCCTTGATCGCCTTCGCGTCGTCGTCGGTCATCCCGGTATAGGAGGGGTAAGGAAAGGCCGGGAACAGATGCCGCCCCGTCTTGTCGACGCCGCCCTTCACCGCCTTCAGGAAATCGGCATCGCTCCACCCGCCGATTCCGTGGGTCGGATCCTTGGTGATGTTCGGGCTGTAGAAGATGCCGAAGGGCGTCTTCAGCGCCCGGCCACCGGCAAGCCGCGGCCCCTTGGTCGCCACGTCCGTGTGGCAGCCGGCGCAGCCCGCCGCGTGGAAGACGTACTCGCCCTTCTGCACCAGATCCTGGGCCGCGACCGGTCCAGCGGCAACCGCCGCGATCAGGGCCACGACGAGCAGCAGCTTGCGCTTCGGCATCAAGACGGCCTCCGAAATGACGACGCCCCCGCCTCCGACCTTCGTCGAAAGCGGGGGCGTGTGGCAACAGGCTCGGGGCTTGCGGGCCCCGGGCCGTCAGATCACTGCAGCGGCGCGCGGAACTTCGAGTGGCAGGCGCCGCAGGCCGGGCCGAACTTCTTGAACTGTTCCTGCACGGCATTGTTGTCGGTGCCGGCGGCGATCCGGATCATGTCGGCGCTGACGGTTTCCAGGCCCTTGGCCGCGCCGTCGAACTCGGCCTTGTTCGCCCAGATCTCCACCTTCGCGTGGTTCTTGCCGCCGTTGGCGACGGCCGCCATGTCGGTGCCCGGCGGGAACCAGGAGGGGATGTTCTTGGCGTGATTCTGGATGACCGTCGCCGCGGCGACGATCTTCGCGTGGTTGGCTACTTCCTTCTGCGACTCGTTGATGGTGCGCAGGTTCCCGCCGATGTCCTTCATCGAGGTTACCCGCGTCTCATGGACCTGCATCGGCGATTGGGCGAGCGCCAGGGGCACGAGCCCGAGCCCGGCGACGGCGACCAAGGCCAGGGTCAGCGTCCGCATCTTCATATTTTGTCCTCCGGTGGAGTTTGAGTGTCGGCCGCTGCGGTCCGCGCCCCGCCCGAGCCGCAGCGGGGCCGATCGTGCCCTGAGCGCCGTGTCCTAGGCAACGCGCGCCAGCCGGGGTAGACTTCACAAGCATTTGATCGATCGGGGTGGAGAGGTCGATGCGACGCCTTCTGGTCGTGACAGTGGCGACCGTCGTGGGGCTGGGCGCGCTCGTGGGGGGCGGGCTCTATTGGCTCGGCTTCGGCGGACGTTTGGAGACGCCGCAAGCGTCAGGGCGGGCCGCTGGGACGCCGGCCGCCCAGCTGAACGCCCCGGTGAGCGCCCCGACGCCCCAGACTCCGCCCGCCACGTCCGCGCGCGCCCCCGCGTCGCCGACCGCAGCCGCTTTGTCGCCCCCCGCCCCGCCGGCGGCGGCGCCGACGCCGCCCGCCTTCGATGTCGTCCGCGTCGCCCCGGACGGTACGGCTGTGATCGCCGGCCGCGCCGCGCCCGGCGCACGCGTCACCGTCAGGGACGGCGACAAGGATCTCGGCACGGTGACCGCCGATGGCCGCGGCGAATGGGTGCTGCTGCCGTCGGCACCGCTCGCCCCCGGCGGCCGCACGTTGACCCTGAGCGCGAAGCTCGGCGAGGGTCCGCTCGTCGCCGCGGAGCGCGACGTCGTGCTGGTCGTGCCCGAACGCCAGAAGGACGTCGCCGGACAGCCCGCGACCCAGCCGGGCCAGAGCTTGGCGCTCTCCGTGCCGCGGACCGGCGGGACCGCCCCCTCCACCGTGCTGCAGGCGCCACCGACCCCGCGTGCGGCCCCGGCCGCCGCGCCGCCACCGATACAGTCCCAGGGCCAGGTCTCGGTCGACGTCATCGACTACGACGAGGCCGGCCGCGTCATTTTCTCCGGCAAGGTGCAGCCGGAGGGCGACGTCCGCGTCTATCTCGACAATCGCCTGGTCGGCGAGTCGGCGAGCGGTTCCGGCCAATGGCGGATGACGCCCGAGAGCGAGATCGCGGCCGGGAACTATACGCTGCGCGCCGACCTTTTGGGCCCGGGCGGACGGGTGGTCGCGCGCGTCGAGCTGCCCTTCCAGCGCGCCGCCGTCACGCCAGAGGTTCTTGCCGGCGGCTCGGTCGTGGTGCAGCCGGGCTACAGCCTCTGGCGCATCGCGCGCCGCGCCTATGGCGACGGCATCCGCTACACACTGATCTATGCGGCGAACGCCGAGCAGATCCGCGACCCCGACCTGATCTACCCTGGACAGGTCTTCCAGCTGCCGACAGGGACGAACTAAGAACCGATTTCGGTTCCAAAACCTTATCGCCACAGCTAAACCACGGGTCGGAAGGCGAAAAATCGCGTCCAGCGGAGGTTTCGTCCCGGTGCTGACGTCCGTGCTCGTGCCGATCGCCCGCGAGGGCCGCCCGTTCGTCGCCGGCGGCGTCGGGCTCGCGCTGGCGCTTCTCTATCTCGGCCCGTGGACCGGCGCCCTCGGCATCGCGTTCGCCGGATGGGTCGCCTACTTCTTCCGCGATCCGCCGCGGGTGGTGCCGACCCGGGATGGCCTGATCGTCAGCCCGGCCGATGGCGTCGTCAGCCACATCACCGAGGCGGTGCCGCCGGCGGAGCTCGGCCTCGGCCCCGATGCACTGACCCGCATCAGCGTCTTCCTCAACGTCTTCGACGTGCACATCAACCGCGCGCCGGTCGGCGGCACGGTCGAGCGCATCGCCTACCACTCCGGGACATTCCTGAACGCCTCCCTCGACAAGGCCAGCGCCGACAACGAGCGGAACGGACTGACGCTCCGGCTCGCCGACGGAAGACGGGTCGGCGTCGTGCAGATCGCTGGGTTGATCGCGCGGCGCATCGTCTGCACCGCACGCGAGGGGCAGAACCTCGAGACCGGCGAACGTTTCGGGCTGATCCGCTTCGGCAGCCGCACCGACCTCTTCCTGCCGAAAGGCGTGGCGCCGCTGGTCGCCGTCGGCCAGCGCATGATCGGCGGCGAGACCGTGGTGGCCGATCTCGCCTCGGCTGAAGGTCCGCGCGCGGGAGAGGTCAGATGATCATCCGGCGCCGCCCGCCCCGCCTGAAGGGTCTCTCGCTCAACCATCTGCTGCCGAACGTGCTGACGGTCCTGGCGCTCTGCAGCGGGTTGACCGCGGTGCGCTTCGCGCACCTCGAGCAGTGGCAGGCAGCCGTCGCCGCGATCGTAGTCGCGGCCGTGCTCGACGGCCTCGACGGCCGGCTCGCCCGCCTGCTCGGCGGCGGCAGCAAGTTCGGCGCCGAGCTCGACTCGCTTTCAGACTTCTTGAGCTTCGGCGCGGCGCCGGCGGTGGTCGTCTACACCTGGTCGTCGCACGAGCTCGGCGGCATCGGCTGGGCGGCGGCGCTGTTCCTCGCGGTCTGCTGCGCCCTCCGCCTTGCCCGCTTCAACACCGCGCTCGAAGACCCGGACAAGCCGGCCTTCGCCTACAACTACTTCGTCGGCGTCCCGGCGCCGGCGGGTGGCGGGCTCGCCCTCCTGCCGATGATGATCTCCTTCGAATGGACCGCAGGCCCCTTCCGCGAGCCGGTGCTGACCAGCCTCTGGTTGGTGGTCATCGGCCTCCTGATGGTCAGCCGGTTCCCGACCTTCGCCTTCAAGAAGGTCAAGGTGCCGCACGCCTATGTGCTGCCGACCCTGGTCGGCGCCGGACTGTTCACCGCCGCCCTCTTCAGCGCGCCCTGGCTCACCCTGATCGTGCTCGGCGTCATCTACCTCGCGATGTTCCCCTTGAGCTACCGGTCATTCCGCCGGCTGACGAAGGAGGCTCAACGGATCGCCGGCGTGCCCTCTCCGGAGGAATCGCCTCCGAAGGCGTGAGATGCTGGACGCCCGCCTCCGGCCGCTGATCGATCCGCTGCTCGACCGGGTGGGGCGGCCGTTGGCCGCCAGCGGCATCAACGCCGACGCGGTCACTCTCTTCGGTTTCGCGGTCGGGCTCGGCGCGGTTCCGGCGCTCGCTACCGAGGCCTATCTCCTCGCGCTCGGTCTCATTGTCCTCAACCGCCTCCTTGACGGCATCGACGGCGCCGTCGCGCGCGCCACCTCCCCGACCGACTTCGGCGGCTTCCTCGACATCGTCTGCGACTTCGTCTTCTACGCCGCCGTTCCCCTCGGATTCGCCCTGGCGGATCCTGGGAACGCGCTCGCCGCCGTCTTCCTCGTCGCGAGCTTCATGGGCACGGGCGCCTCGTTCCTCGCCTATGCGGCGCTCGCCGCCAAGCGCGGGCTTACCACCGAGCTCCGCGGGGCCAAGACCTTCTACTATCTCGGCGGCCTAACCGAAGGCTTCGAGACCATCCTCTGCTTCGTGCTGATGTGCCTCTTCCCCCAAGCGTTTCCGACGCTCGCCTGGATCTTCGGGGCGATGTGCTGGATCACCACGGCGAGCCGCGTGCTTGCCGCCCGGGAGGCCTTCGGGCGGCGCTGAGCGCCGCCCGCATCGCCCCTACTCCGCCGCCTTCAGCGTCGGCCCTTCAACGGCGATGGCGGCGATCCGGCTGCGGCCGCGCATCCGCCTGACCCAGGCGCCGAGATTGGCCTTCCACATCAGCGCAGAGGGCGTGACGATCAGGGTGAGCACGGTGGCGAAGGTGAGCCCGAAGACGATCGCGGTCGCGATCTGGGTCCACCATTGGGTCGAGGGCGCGCCGACCGAGACATGGCGCTCCGGGATGTCCAGGTTGACCTGGAACATCAGCGGCAGGAGGCCGAGGACCGCGGTCATCGCCGTCAGCACCACCGGGCGGAGGCGTTGGGCGCCGGTGCGGATCAGCGCCTCCCTCACCGTCGGCACCTTCCCCTTCAAGCGGTCGTAGGTGTCGATCAGGATGATGTTGTTGTTGACGATGATGCCGGCGAGCGCGATCACGCCGATGCCGCCCATGACGATGCCGAAGGCCTGGCCGGTGGCGAGCAAGCCCAAGAACACGCCGATGGTCGACATGATGACCGCCGAGAGGATCAGCAGCGTCGAATAAAAACTGTTGAACTGGGCGAGCAGGATCACCGCGATCAGGAACAGCGCGGCCATGAACGCCCGCGACAGAAAGGAGGCCGCGGCCTTCTGCTCCTTGTCCTCGCCCTTGAAACGGACGGCGACTTCCGGATTGATCTTCGCCGAGTCGATCCAGGCGCGGATCTCCCGCACCTTGTCGTCGGCAAGCACGCCCGGCGCCACATCGGCCTTGACGGTGAGCACGCGGCGGCCGTCGACCCGGTTCACCTTGGTGGTGAGCGGCGCCGCCGTCCTCGAGACGAAGTTGCCGATCGGCACCAGGCCGGCCTCGGTCTGGATGCGGATGTCGTCGAGCTGACCGACCGAGCGGTCGCTTTCCGGATAGCGGACGACGATATCGACCTGCTTGTCCGCGTCGTTCGGTCGGTAGTCCGTCAGCTTGAGGCCGCGCGTCACCAGCTGGATGTAGCTGCCGACCAGGCTGACGTCGACGCCGAACTTGGCCGCCTGGGCACGGTCGACCGCGACCCGCCACTCGATGCCCGGCACCGGGCGCGAATCCTCAACGTTGACGAGGCCGGTCATGGTCTCGAGATGCGCTCTCGCCTTGGCGACCTCGGCCGGCAGGAGGTCGGGCTCGCGCGCCGAGAACTCGATGTGGATCGGTTTTCCCGCGGCCGGCCCTTTCCGCTCGTCGGCGGCCTCGACCCAGATGCCCGCAAGATCGGCGGTCCGGCGGAGGACATCCTGGGTGATCTCCTTGGCGGGGCGTCGCTGACCCCAGTCCTTGAACTCGAGCGTGATCACGGCGACCACGTCCTCGGCAACCTCCTGGCCGCCCTGGCCGCGGCTGCCGACCGAGGTGTAGACCGACTTGAACTCGCCGATCGGCCGGATGCGGTCCTCGACCTCGACCGCGAGCGCCAACTTCTCGCGGATCGACAGGTTGCCGCGCGCATGCACGAGGACGCGCGAACGCTCGGGCTCGATCTTGGGGAAGAACTCGACGCCGCGTCCCTTCATCGCATAGGCGGCCTGCACACCGACCAGGAGAGCGATCGCGAGAAGCAGGACCTTGCCGGGATGGTCGAGCGCCTTCGAGAGGACGCGCACGTAGAGGCCGGTCAGGCCCTTGAGATTCTCGATCCTGAATGCGGTGTCGATGTCGTGATGCCCGCCGCCCGCGCCCGCGCCGGACCGGCGGCCGACGACCGAAGCGAGCGCCGGGATGAACAGGAGCGCCATCGCCAGCGAGGCAGCCAGCAGCGCGATCACCGTGACCGGCAGGTACTTCATGAACTGCCCGACCACGCCCGGCCAGAGCAGAAGCGGCATGAACACCACGATCTTGGTCAGGGTCGAGCCGATGATCGGCGGCGCCATGCGCTTGGCGGCGCCGCGATAGGCCTCCTCGCGATCGTAGCCTTCGGCCATCAGCTTGTCGGCGTACTCGTTCAGCACGATGGCGTCGTCGACCAGCATGCCGACCGCGAGAATCAGGCCGAACAGCACGACGACGTTGACGGTGAAGCCCATCGCCGCCAGCACGAGGATGCCGAGCAGGAACGATCCCGGGATGGCGACGCCGACCAGGAGGCCAGAGCGGATGCCGAGCGCGCCGACCACGACGATCATCACCAGGATGACGCCGGAGACGGCGTTGTTGGTGAGGTCGGCCAGCATCACCTTGATGTTCTTCGATTGGTCGTTCGAGTAGGTGACGGTCACGGCCTCGGGCCAGCGAGCGCGCTCGCCCTCGACGACCTGCTTCACCCCCTCGATGGTCTGGATGATGTTCTGGCCGACGCGCTTGGAGACCTCGACGGCGACCGCCGGCTGGCCGTTCATGCGGGCGATCGACTCGCGGTCCTTGAAGCCGCGGCGGACGTCGGCGATATCGACGATACGCACGACCGCGTCGCCCCTGACCTTCACCGGCATCGCCAGGATGTCCGGAACGTTCTCGAAGACGCCCGGCACCTTGATGGCGAAGCGGCCATGGCCGACGTCGAGCGAGCCGGCGGGAACCAGGCGGTTCGAACGCGTAAGCGCGCTGATGATCTGGACGGCGTCCAGGCCGTAGCTCTCCATCCGCATCGGATCGACCACGATCTCGACGGTCTCGTCACGGTTGCCGGCAATCTCGGCCCTGAGCACCGCCGGGTTCGCCTCGATCCGCTCCTTGAGGTCGCGGGCAAGCCGGATCAAGGTTCGCTCCGGCACCGAGCCCGAGAGCGTCACCACCAGCACCGGAAATTCGCTGATCGCGACCTCGTTGATGATCGGTTCCTTGGTGGTCGGCGGCAGGTCGGGCTTGGCGAGATCGGTCTTTCGCCGGACGTCGGCCATGGCCTTGGTCGAGTTGAATCCGGCCTCGAACTCCATGACGATATTGGCGCCACCCTCGTAGGCGCTGGACCGCATCTCCTTGATGCCTTCGATCGAGCGAAGCTGAGTCTCGAAGGGACGCACCAGCAGGCGCTCGGCGTCCTCCGGCGAGATGCCGTCGAGCGTCAGCGCCACGTAGATGATCGGGATCTTCACGTCGGGATCGCTCTCCTTCGGGATGTCCCGGAAGGTGATGAGCCCGACGATCAGGATGAGCGCGAGCGTCGCCAGCGTCGTCCGCTTGTTGGTGAGGGCGAGTTCGATCAGGCGATTCACGACTTGCTCCCGTTGAGCGCCAGCGTCTGCGGAGCGACCCGCTCGCCGTCCTTGACGAATTCCTGGCCGACCGCGATCACGCGCGCGGTCTTGGGCAGCCCGGTAAGCCAGACGCGTTCGGAATCGCCGGCGATCACCTGGGCCAGCACGAAGGCGACCTTGTCGCCTTCGACCACCAGCTTGACGCCGATCCGGCCGAGGTCGTCCAGCGTCAGAACCGAGGGCGGCAAGGCGTGGGCATAGGTCTGTGCGACCGGCAGGCGAAGCTCGGCGGTCATGCCCTCGACGATGCGGCCCTCCGGGTTCGCCACTTCGAGCTCGACCTTGAAGGTGCGGGTGGCGGGATCACCGACGGCGCCGATGTAGCGGACCACGCCCTCGGCGGTCCCGCCTGTCACCAGCCGCGCCGAGCCGGCCTGGCCGAGCCGGATCTGGCCGACCTCGCGCTCGGAGATCTGCGCCATCACCACCGCAGGCGAGAGATCGACCACCACCGCGATCGGGATGCCGTCCCTGACGTAGTCGCCGATCTCGACCGGCCGCTGGTCGAGCACGCCGTCGAAGGGCGCGCGGATCTGGGTCCGCTGGATATCGAGGTCGATGCGGGCGAGCAGGGCCTTGGCCGACTCGAGCGCAGCCCTGGACTCGGCGTGCTTGAACTCCGGCCGGAATCCCTTCTCGGTGAGTTGCCGGCCGGCGTCGAAGTCGAGCTGGCGATGGCGTACCAGTGCTTGCGCCTCTTCCAGGCGGGCCTGACGATCGTCCGTCGCGAGCCGGACGATGAGCTGGCCCTTCTTCACCCGCGCGCCCCGTTCGGCGCCGATCTCCGCGACCCGGCCGACGGTCTCGGCCTTGATCTCGACCTTGCGCGCAGCGGCCGTCCGACCCTGCACGACGATCTCGATCGGCTTCGCCTCGGCCGTGAGTTCGATGACCCGGACCTTGGTAAGAGGGGCCGCCGCCGGCGGCGGCGGCGCGGCGCCGGCCGTGCCATCGCCGTGATGCATGAAGAGTCCGCTCGCCATCCAGCCGGAGACGCTGGCGACGACGGCAAGCGAGAACCACCAGGGGGAGAGGCGCATGACGTCGGTCCTTACTCGGCCGCGTTCCGCCGCCCGCCTTCGAGGCCGGCGAGGAACGCGTCGCGGTTGTCGCGGAGGTAGTCATGGAAGGCGCGGTAGACGGCGAGGCCGACCCCGCGCACGAAGGCGTGGCCGGACTCCTGGAGGGGGTTGTCAGGGTCCTTAGCCCTCGCCTCGATATGCGCCAGGCACTCGCGGTAGAGCGCGATGTGGGCATCGATCTGGCGGGCGACCCGATGCGCCGGCATCAGATGGGCGAAAAACATCAGGAAGAGGAATTCCGAACGGATGTCGTCCGGCACCGCGGTCCCGGTCGCGAGATCGGTCAGCGTATCGGCGAGCACCGCGCGTCCGGCCGGTGTCAGGGCGTAAACCCGCTTGTCGGGCTTGCCGGATTGGGCCTCGTCCCGCCCGCTGATCAGGCCATCGGCGGCAAGGCGCGCCAGCGCCGGATAGATCGAGCCGAAACCAGCCTTATAGAAATGGCTGAACGGCCCGTCCTCGGCCTGCTTCTTGATCTCGTAGCCGGTCGAGTCGCCGAGGCTGAGCACGCCCAAGCAGAAGGTCCGGACATCCATGGTTTTTCCGATCCGATATATATCGAGAGTTTATATATCGCATGGATATATACTCCCGCCCCCGGGAAATCAAGCCGGCTTGCGGGCCGTGACGACCCGAATGCGGGCGCCCAGCCGGTAGCCGCCGCCGTCGCGGAAGGGTTCCAGCCGGCGGACGACCTCGGCCTCGAGGGACGCCCGGCTGCCGGGATCGAGGCCGCCAAGCCGGCCGCCCGACGTCATTTCGAGGGGCGCTTGCCAAAAAGGCTCGCCGACCTTGGCGTGGCGCTCGAAATCGAGCTCCCGCTCGGCGTAGGCGACGAGGCCGGCAGCCAGCGCGTCGGCGCAGAGCGCCCCGGGCTCGGCGTGCCGGAAGGGATCGCGCTGGCGGGGGTCGGCACCGAGCACGGCCTCGACCGCGCCCCGGGTCACCTGGAACATCGGGTTGTCGGCGAGCCGGCCCCAGACCAGGAACACGGCGCGGCCACCCGGCCCGAGCACCCGGGCGGTTTCGGTCAGCGCCACGCGCGGCTCCGGGAAGAACATGATGCCGAAGCGGCAGGTGACGAGATCGAAGCTTTCCCCGGCGAACGCCAGGCGCTGGGCGTCCTGAACGACGAAGTCGGCGGCAAGACCGCGGTCTCGAAAGCGCCGGACGGCGCCCTGGAGCATCTCCGGGACGAGATCGCTCAGCACCAACCGGCCGCCGGGCTGGATCGCCTTCAGGAGCGAGAGGCCAGGCTCGCCGATGCCTGACGCAAGATCGAGCACGCGGTCGCCGGGCTTCGCCTCTGCCGCCTCGACCAAGGGCTGATTGAAGCGCTCGGCCATGCGCTCCAACCGATCGGCCCAACAGTCCCAGGCAGCGGCCTGATCGGTCCAGGCGGCGCGCTGCTCGGCAACCGACCCCGGCCGCGTTGGCTCAGCCATAGCCGGCGGTGAGGGCCACGCTCTCGATCAGCCGCTGGGTTTCGAGCGCGCTGGCGCCGTCGGAGGTGCAGGGCGCCTTGGGGTCGCGCGCCAGCATCGCCAGCTCGGCGGCGGCCTCGACGAAGACCGAGACCTGGGCAAGCGAGGCATAGCGGCCCTCGCCAGCGGCATTGAGGCGTTGGTAGCCCTCGTACTCCGGATGCTTGCCGAAGCGCTCGATGGTGAGCCGGCTCGAATCCTCACGGACGGTGATGCGGCCGCTGCGGCCGATGGCCTCCGCCTCGATCACGAGCTGGGCGCGAAAGCCCGTGACTTGAAGAATGCCATAGGTCCCGGACGGAAAGCCGAACAGCGCCGCCGCCGCCGGCTCGCCCGTCTCGACCAGCTGCGGCAAGGCGAGCGAGGTGATCGTCTGCGGATCGCCGACCAGGAACCGCATGAGGTCGAGGGCGTGGCTGCCGATGGAATAGAGCCGGTTGGGCGCGGCGATGCGGAGACAGACGAGATCGCCGATGGTCCCGCCGTGGATCAGCTCGCGCATCCGTCGCCACATCGGCAGCCAGCGCCGGTTGTAGGTGACGACCATCGGCAAGCCGCGTGCCGCCGCCGCCTTGAGCATCGCTTCTGCGTCGGCGAGCGAGGTGGCGAGCGGCTTCTCGCACCATACCGCCTTGACCGAGGAACAGGCCAACGCCGCCTCGAGATCGGCACGGTGCTGGCGCGCCGGCGTGCAGATGCTGACCACGTCCGGCTGAATCTCCGCCAGCATCGCAGCCGCGTTCGGATAGACCGGGACGTCCGGGCAACGCGCCCGGTAGCGCTCGGCATTGCCGGGATCGGGATCGGCCGCGGCGACGATGCGAAAGCGGTCAGAGAGCGCAAGATAGGCGCCGGTGTGGCTCCAGGGGGCAGTTCGGCCCGGCTCCTCGTCGAAGCGCGAGCCGGCCTTGCCGAGGCCGACGACGACGGCGGTGAGAAGCGCGCTCACCGGCTCACGCCTTGAACGCCACGAACTCCTGGCGCTGCTTGCCGAGGCCGTCAATGCCAACGACGACGACGTCGCCGGGCTTGAGGAACACCGGGTTCGGCTTGACGCCGCCACCGACGCCGGCCGGCGTTCCCGTGGCGATCACGTCGCCGGGCATCAGCGTGAAGAACTCGCTCAGGTAGCTGACCAGGAAGGCGCAGTCGAAGATCATGTCCTTGGTGTTGCCGTTCTGGTAGCGCTTGCCGTTGACCTCGAGCCAGATCGGCAGGGTCTGCGGATCCTTGATCTCATCGGTCGTCACCAGCCACGGCCCGAGCGGACCGAAGCCGTCATTGGCCTTGCCCTTCTGCCATTGGCCGTTGCGCTTGTGTTGCCATTCGCGCTCTGAGACGTCGTTGCAGATGGTGTAGCCGGCGACGTAGTCGAGGGCATTCTCCTTGCCGACCAGGCGCGCCTGGCGGCCGATGACGATGGCCAGCTCGGCCTCCCAGTCGGTCTTCTCCGAGCCTTTTGGAATCATGATCGGATCGTTGGGTCCGCCGACCGAGGTGTCGAACTTGTTGAACAGGATCGGCTCGGTCGGGATCGGGATCTTCACCGAGCTCTCGGCGATGTGGTCGCGGTAGTTGGCGCCGATGCAGAGGAACTTGCCGATGCGTCCGACCGGGGCGCCGAGGCGCGGATCGCCCGGGACCAGCGGCAGGCTCTTCGGGTCGAGCGCCTTCAACCGCGCCAGCCCTTGGGAGGTCAGCGCGTCGCCGGCGATGTCCGGCACCTGGGCCGAGAGGTCGCGGAGCTTGCCGTCGGCGTCGACGAGACCGGGCTTCTCGGCGCCTTTGGCGCCGTAGCGGACGAGCTTCATCGCCTTGGTTTCCTTTGCGAAAATGGGGAGCTCCGATAGTATGGCGCAAAAGGCGGCGCTGCCAAGCGCCAGCGTGGGCGGGAGCACGGAATGCGTTCGGTGATCGTCGGCGTCGCCCACTGGCACGCGCAGATGTACGCGGACGCATTGTCCGCGCTGGGCTCGCCGGTTCTCGGCGCCTCCGATCTCGACGCCGACGCCGGCCGCGCCGCCGCGGCGAAGCTGAAGCTGCCGTTCGAGCCCAACGCCGCGGCGATGCTCGATCGGGTCAGGCCGGAGATCGCCTTCGTGCTGCCGCGCCACGACCGGGCGATGGCGGAGGCGAGGCCGGTGCTCGACCGACGCGTCCCCTTCCTGATCGAGAAGCCGATGGGCCGCGACGGCGCGGAGGCCCGCGCGATCGCCGACGCTGCAAAGAAGGCCGGCATCTTCGCCGCGTCCGCCCTCGCCAACCGCCAGCTCTCGATCTGGAGGCGTGTCGAGGAGCTGAAGAGCGCCGGCCGGCTCGGCACGGTCATACACGGACATTTCCGGGTGGTGAACGGGCCGCCCGGGCGCTATCGCGACTGGAACGTCGGCTGGATGCTGGACCCCGCGATTTCCGGAGGCGGCGCGCTCCGGAACCTCGGGTTTCACGGCGCCGATGCGGCGATCACCCTCGCCGCCGGCCGGCCGGTCAGCGTCCGGGGCGCGGCGATCGCCCGTCATGCCTACGGCCTGCCGGTCGAGGAGTTCGCAACCGCGGTCATCGCCGCGGAGGGCGGGCCGGTGGTCACGGTCGAGGCCGGCTACTCCTACGCCGCCGGCGGCGGCGACATGGAATGGCGGATCGCCGCGACCGGCGCCTATCTCAAGGAGACACGGGGCAAGCTGGAGGTGCGGCTCGCCGACGGCACGCTCGAAGCGACGGACGTGCCGCTGCCGGGCTATCATGCCCTGACCGAGGACACCCTGCGGCGCCTGAAGGAAGGGCGGCCGCCGGCGGCCGACGTCGAGGACTGCGCCCGCGCCGCCGAGCTCATCGACCGGATCTACCACGCAGCAGGACAAGGGAGGACAGCATGAAGAAGACACTGCTAGCCACGGCGGCGCTCGGGCTCGCGCTTTCAGCGCCGGCCGACGCCCAGACCACGCTCAAGTTCGTGCCCCAGGCCGATCTCCGCATCCTCGATACCGCCTGGACCACCGCGGCGATCACCCGTAACCACGGCTACCTCATCTACGAGCCGCTCTTCTCCTACGACTCCAAGAACGAGCCGAAGCCGCAGGCGGTGGAGTCCTGGACGGCGAGTCCGGACGGGCTCACCTGGACCTTCACCATGCGGCCCGGCATGATCTTCTCCGACGGCACGCCGATCACCGCCAGGGACGCCGCCGCGTCGCTCGAGCGCTGGTCGAAGCGGAAGGCGAGCGGAACCACCATGCGCGCCCGCATGGCGGCGATCACCACCAAGGACGACCGTGTCTTCGAGATCACCTTCAAGGAGCGCTTCGGCCTCGTGCTTGAGACGCTGTCGGACGCGATCCAGCCGACCTTCGTGCTCCGCGCCAAGGATGCCGAGCCGGATCCCTTCACCCAGATCCAGTTCAAGGAGGTGATCGGCTCCGGCCCCTTCGAGTTCGTGACGGCGGAATGGGTTCCCGGCGTGAAGGCGGTCTACAAGAAAAGCGCGACCTACAAGCCGAGGACCGAGGCGCCCGACGGCTTCTGGGGCGGCAAGACCGCCAAGCTCGACCGGGTCGAGTGGATCTACCTCCCCGACCCGAACACCCAGGTTCAGGCGCTGATCCGCGGCGAGGTCGACGTCATCGAGATCCCGCCGGTCGAGCTCCTGCCGCTGCTCAAGCGCTCGCCCAACATCAAGGTGACGGTGCTCGACACCATGGGCAGCCAAAGCTTCTTCCGCTTCAACGCCAATCACGCGCCGCTCGACAAGGTCGAGGCTCGGCAGGCGATCGCCATGGTCATCGACCAAGCGCAGTTCCTGACCGCGGTGATCGGCAACCCGGAATACCAGAAGACCTGCCTCGCGATCATGGCCTGCGGCTCGCCGAACGAGACGCTCGCCGGAGCGGCGTCCTTCGCCAAGGCCGACGTCGCCAAGGCAAAGGAGCTCCTGAAGAAGTCCGGCTACGCCAACGAGCCGCTGGTGCTGCTCGATCCCACCGACCAGCACATCCTCCACAACATGGCGGTGGTCATGGCCCAGCTCCTGCGTGAGGCCGGATTCAACGTCGACCTCCAGGCCAACGACTGGAGCGCGGTGGTGACGCGCACAGCCCGCGGCGACAAGCCGGGGCCGGGCTCGCCGGGCTGGCACATGCACCCGACCTGGGCCCCGGGGCGGGTGGTGGCGAGCCCGCTGACCGCGACCCAGCTCCGCACCCAGTGCGGCCTGACCACGTTCTCGCCGACCCCCTGCGACCAAGAGTTGGAGAAGCGTCGCGACCGCTTCTTCGCCGCGGCCACGCCGGCTGACCGCAAGGCGGCCATGGACGCGCTGCAGGAGCGCTTCTACGAGGTCATGCCCTACGTCATCAGCGGCCAGTTCCTGGCCCCGAAGGCCTGGCGCGACAACGTCACCGGCGTCGTCAACGCCAGCGAGTTCGTCTTCTGGAACGTCGAGAAGAAGTAACCGCCTAGCGACCCACGGCCACGGCTGCCAGATCCTCAAGGATCGGGCAGTCCGGCCGGTCGTCGCCATGGCAGCGATGGGCCAGCATCATCAAGGTCGAACGCATGCCCTGCAGCTCGGCGATCTTGCGGTCGATGGTGGCGACCCGGTCGAGGGCGATCTTCTTGACCTCGCCCGACGCCCGCTCGCGGTCGCGGTAGAGCGCCAGCAGCTCGCGGCACTCCTCGATGGTGAATCCGAGCCCGCGGGCGCGATGGACGAAACGCAGTGTCGCCACGTCCTTGTCTGAGTAGTCGCGATAGCCGTTGCCACGCCGCTCCGCCGGCTGGATCAGCCCGACGGACTCGTAGTAGCGGATGGTCTTGGGCGGCATGCCCGAACGCTCAGCGGCGGCGCCGATGTTCATCAACGTATTCCTCTGCTCCTCCCTTCCTCCCGGCGCCAAGCCTGCCTTGCTTATCGCCGATGGGCAAGATGGGTCAAATGACCTCGTCCTTGCGCGAAGTCGTTTCTCCGTAGCGCCGAAGCGCCGGCTCCTTCAATCCGGCATAGACATCGGCGAGCGTCGCGTTGATCTTGCGGTTCTCGCTTTCGAACAGGCTGTTGCCTTTGAGGTCGCCGTCGACCAGGAAGGGGCCGAACTTCTCGACCTCGAAGATCCACATCGCCTGGGCGATGCCGAGCTCCTCCAGCCAATGCACGGCGCGCACACGCTTGATGCCGCGGCCGAGCAGCGCGCCGGTGCCGTAGCCGACGGTGGTCAGGTAAACCGCGCCCTTCGGCATGAAATGCTGGCGGTAGTCCTCCTCCGACATGCCGCCCTTGCCGATGATCATGCGGCAGCCGGAGGCGTCGAACCACCTGTTCATCCACTTGGAGAAGCGGAAGCTCGCGGTCGCCGTGACGGCACCGACGTTGTAGCTGCCGTCGGCACGGACGGCAGCCGCCGGCGAACAGTGGAAGTTGACGTTGGAGACCGAGGCCAGATCGACCGGCGGCGCCAGGCCCTCGTCGAGGATGCGCCGGTAGAGGCCTTCGCGGCCGGTGTAGAGGACGCCATCGAGATAGACGACCATCCCGGCCTCGAGCTTCGCCAGATCCTCGGGCACGACCGGCGCCGTAAGGCGGATCTCCTTCACTCCACGCCCTCCCGCCGGTAATAGGGGGTGAACCAGCCCGGGTCGGTGCGGTACTCGATTTCGCCGCCGGCATGGAGACGCGCGACCGCACGCCGCGAGGAGAGGCAGAAGGCGTGCACGCTCATCGGCATGCCGCCGGTATGGGTGTGCGCCACCTCGATGTGGCAGTCGACCACCATCGAGCTGCCGACGAAGCCCATCGGCCCCATGCCGATCGAGTTGCCGAGGGTCTTGAGCTCCATCTCCAAGGCCGCGATCGTCGGATCGGGGTTGCGGTCGCCGACGACGCGAAGGCACGCGGCCTGCTTGCCGATGGTCATGGCGGTGTCCTTGGATCCGCCGAGGCCGATACCGACGATCGCCGGCTGGCAGGCGAGGCCGCGGCGGCCGAACTGGACGAGCACGTCGAGGAAGAACTTCTTGATCCCGTCGAGCCCGTCGCCCGGGAACAGCATACGGTAGTCGGTGCCGAACAGGCCGCCCTTGTGCACGGTGGTGATGTCGAGCCAGTCGGCCGCCGGCTCGAAGGAGTAGTCGACCTCCGGCGCCCTGATGCCGACGTTGTTGTTGTGATCGACGCGAGAGAGCGGGTGCACCCGGTTCGGCCGGAGCGGCACGTCGGAGGTGGCGCGCGCGACGGCGCGGCGGAGCGCCTTTTCCACCGCGACGAAGCCGCCCTCGACCCGGGCCTCGTTGCCGGCCTTCACATAGAAGCGCGGCAAGCCCGTATCGGCGCACATGGCCCGGCGGTCGGCCTCGGCCGCCTCCCAGTTCTCTATCATCGCCTTCAGGACGAACTTCGAGAGCTCGTTCTTCTCGGTCTCCAGCATCGCCTTGATGCCGTTCGAGTAGTCTTTGGGGATGACGATCGCGGCCTGGCGCGTCAGCTCGTAGGCGGCGCTCTCGATGGCGGCAGCAGCGATCATGCGAGGCTCTGCCCGGGGCGGACGCGGGTAAAGGCGACGGGCTCGGTGGTCACGGCAATGCGCTTTCCATTGAGGGTAACGACGGTATTCTCCGAGCGGTCGAGCGGGCCTGTCTCCGGGAAGTCCGAGCGGAAATGGGCGCCGCGGGAATCGTCGCGCCGAAGCGCGGCGGCGGCGATGGCCCGGCTGGTCAGGATCAGGCTGTCGAGGCTGAGCCAGTCGGCCCAGGTGAGGTTGAACGCCCGCGTGGCATCCTGCAAGCCGGTTTCGCCGAGCTCGCCGGCGAGGTCCTCGAGCGCCTTCACGCCGCGAATGAGGCTCGTCTCGCTGCGGATGATGCCGACGTCGTCCCACATGAGGCGATAAAGCCGCTCGCGAAGCGCATTGAGATCGCCGGCCTTGCGGGAGAACGGGCGGAGCGTGTCGGAGACCGCCGCCTCGATCGCCGCCTCGTCCGGGGCGGCGATGGCGCCTTCGGTCTTGGCGAAGGCCGCCATGGCCTCGCCGGCGATGCCGCCGAAGACCGTCGAGTTGGCGACGCCGTTGCCGCCCAGCCGGTTGGCGCCATGGACGCCGCCGGTATCCTCGCCGGCGGCGAAGAGGCCGGGCAGCGAGGTCCGGCAGTCGAGGCCGTAGACGACACCGCCCATCATGTAATGGGCGGTCGGCACCACCTCGACGAGGCCCGAGACCAGGTCGAAGCCGACATCGGCGCAGCGCGTGACCATGCCCTTGAACTGACGGCGGACCATGTCCGGATCGAGATGGCGCATGGTGATGAAGACGCCGCCGTTCGGCCCGGTCTTGCCGGCTTTCATCTGGTCGTACATGCCGCGGCTGACGACGTCGCGGGTGGCGCGCTCGTTGCGCGGATCGTATCTGTGCAGGAAGCGCTCGCCCGAGCCGTCGAGGATGTGCCCGCCGGCGCCGCGCAGCCCCTCCTCGATGATCGTTCCGGTGATGCGGGTGTCGGCGCCGGCGATCAGGCCGGTCGGGTGGAACTGCACCATCTCCATGTCGCGGAGCTTGAGGCCGGCGCGAAGCGCCATGGCGAGGCCGTCGCAGGACTTGTCGCCGGAGGGCGTGTGATAGAGGTACATGGTCGGCCCACCGCCGGTGGCCAGCAGCACCGCTTTGGCGGCGACGAAGCGGAATTCGCCGGTCCGGATGTCCAGCAGGAGCACGCCGGCGAGGCGCTGGCCGTCGCGCGACGGAACGAGGGCGAACGCCCGGTGCTCTTCGAGGTGCTTGATGCCGCGGGCCCAGACCTGTTCGGCAAGCCGGTTGATGATCTCGATGCCGGTGAGATCGCCTTTGTGCACGGTACGGTCGACGGTCTGGCCGGCAAAGGCCTTGAAGTGGAGCCGGCCGTCCGGGTTACGGTCGAAGAAGCAGCCCCAGCGGTTCTCGAGCTCGACGATGCGCTCGACCGCGCCCTCGACCAGCCGCCAGGCGAGCTCCTGGTGGTTCAGCCACTTGCCGCCCTCGATCGTGTCCATGAAATGACGCTCGAGCGAGTCGCCGGGGGCCAGCGCCACGTTGTAGCCGCCCTGAACCATGCGGGTGCAGCCGCTCTTGCCGAGCAAGCCCTTGACCGCCACGGTGATATCCAGGCTCGGGTCCTTGTCATGGGCGTGGAGTGCCGCCAGCAGCCCGGCGCCGCCGGAGCCCAGGATCAGGAGATCGGTCTGATGGCGCTCGATCCCGGTCACGCGAGCGACCTCAGGACGAAGCCGGCGCCGACCGCGAGCGCCGCGGCGGCAGCCCAGCCGATCCAGTCCTTCTGCCGGTCGCTCCACGGCAGAAGCTCGATCGCCAACAGCCGGAGTCCGCCGAACATGTGAAGCGCCAGCAGGACGACCAGGATGGCCTCCGCCGCCTTGACCATCGGCTGCGCCGCCCAGTCGAGGAAGCCGTCGAGGGCCGCGGTCTCGACGGCAAGGCCGAGCACGAGCAGATGGACCGGCAGGAACAGCGCCAGCGCAATGCCGGATAGGCGGTGGGCCAGGAAGGCCCGGTAGGAGGGATGGTGGCGCATCAGGCGATGAACCGGACGGCGCGAAGGCCGAGAAGCAGCAGGAGAAGGCCGAAGCCGAACATCGCAACATCGAGCGAGCGACCGCGCCAGGACGTCCATTCACCGACGACAACGCGAAGGCCGATGGCCGCGTGTATTGCGGCAGCCACGACGAAGAGACCGTAGGTCGCCGGCCACACGAGGGAGGCGCGCGTACGTCCGAGGATCTCGCCGGCCGAGAGGCCACCCGACACGGCGTAGAGGATGACCGCGAGATGCAGGAGGACGAGCGGCGCCAGCACCAGCGCCGAGCCGCGCTGGGCGATGTAGAGCCAGAGCTCCAGGCGCTTCATAGCTGGCCCCTGAGCGCCGCCAAGATCACCAGCCGCTTGAGGCCGGCGATCGAGCGCGCCGGGTTGAGGCCGACCGGGCAATGCTCGGCGCAGCTCTGATGGGCGTGGCAGGCGTGGCAACCGGCGTCCTCGGCGACCGCCTGAAGATGCCCCGTGGCGTCGCCGTCGCGGGCATCGTTGACCAGGGTCCAGGCGCGGTTGAGCGCCGCCGGGCCGAGATACTCCGGCCGCCAGGCGACGACGTCGCAGGCGGCGTAGCAGACGGCGCAGCCGATGCACTCGATGCCGCCATCGGCCTCCTTCCGCTTCGGATCCTCGGGCGGAATCGTCGCTACCGCCTTCGCCGAAGGATCGGAGGGGATGAAGCGGCCCCTCGCCTCCTGGCCCTTGTCGAAGAACGGCGCCATCTCGGTCGCCAGATCCTTGATGACCGGGAGGTTACGCAAGGGAGCGACCCGGACGCGACCGTCGGCTGCGACCTTCCGCACCAGGGTGCGGCAGGTCCAGCGCGGCGTGCCGTTCACCGTCATCGCGCAGCTGCCGCAGACGCCGACCCGGCAGGCGAAGCGGTAGGCGAGACTGGGGTCGAGCTTCCGCTGCACGTAGGTGACGAGGTCGAGAACGGTCTGGTTCGGCTGGGTCGGCACCTCGAAGGCCTCGAAACGCCCGTCCTCGGCGCCGCGCCAGATCTCGACCCTGAGCGTGCCGGTCATCGCTGCATGCCCCAGAGCCGGACCGTACGCGCCTCGATCGCGCGGAACACCACGCCCTCCATGGCGAGCCCGATCAGGATGACCATGACGAGGCCGGCGAACACCTCCGGGATGTTGAGCTCGTTGCGGTTCTCGAAGATGAACCAGCCGAGCCCGCCCGAGCGCGAGGAGACGCCGAAGACCAGCTCGGCGGCGATCAGCGTCCGCCAGGCGAAGGCCCAGGCGATCTTGAGGCCGGCCAGGATCGAGGGGAAGGCGGCGGGGATCAGGATCAGGACGACGTAGCGGACGCCGGAGAGGCCGTAGTTGCGCCCGGCCATGCGCAAGGTCTCCGAGACCGCGGTGAACCCGGCATGGGTGTTGAGGGCCAGCGGCCAGAGGACGGAATGAACGAGGACGAACACGAGCGAGGTCTCGCCGAGGCCGAACCAGAGGAGGGCGATCGGCAGCAGTGCGATCGCCGGCAACGGATTGAACATGGCGGTCAAGGTCGAAAGCAAGTCGCTTCCGACCCGGGTCGAAACGGCGAGCGCGGTGATCACCAGCGCGAGCACGACGCCGATCACGTAGCCCTTGGCGAGCACGACGATCGACGTCCAGGCACGCCAGAGCAGGTTCCGGTTGAGGATCGAGTCCCAGAGCGCGTCCAGCACCGCCGAGAAGGGCGGAAAGACCAGCGGGTTCGCGAGCCAGGCGCCATAGGCCTGCCACGCGGCCGCGAGGAGCAGAAGCAGGAAGATCCGCCGGGCGGACGCGAGGCTGGTCAGCCGCTCGAAGGCCGAGAGCGGCCGGGCGACGTCGCCGACCGCGCCCAGCGGCGGCAGCGCCCGCTCGAACTCCGAGCGCTTCGGCGGCAGCGGCTTCGCCGTTCCCTCAGCCATGCGACTCGACCCGGTCGGCGAACAGCATGTCGTGGATGCGCGACTGGAGGCGCTGGAAGTCCTCGCCGCCGACCGCCCGATGATCGAACTTGTCGGCGTCGAGCTCCGCCTTGACCCGGCCGGGATGGGGCGACAGCACGAGAATGCGGCTGCCGACGATGATCGCCTCCTCGATCGAGTGGGTGACGAAGAGGACGGTGAAACGCGCCTCCTCCCACAGAAGCAGCAGCTCCTCCTGCATCTTGCGGCGGGTCAGCGCGTCGAGCGCGGCGAAGGGCTCGTCCATCAGGAGGATCGCCGGCTCCATCGCCAGCGCACGCGCGATGGCGACCCGCTGCTTCATGCCGCCGGAGAGCATATGCGGGTGGACGTCGGCGAAGCGCTCGAGCCCGACCTTGGCGATATAGGCCCGGGCCCGTTCCTCGGCCTCGCGGCCGCGCATCTTGCCGCTGGCGGTGAGCGGGAACATGACGTTCTCCTTCACCGTCTTCCACGGCGGGAGCTGGTCGAACTCCTGGAACACCATCATCCGGTCGGGGCCCGGCCGCTCGACGCCCTGGCCCGAAAGCCGGATCTCGCCCTCGACCGGCGTAAGAAAGCCGCCGACCGCCTTCAGCAGGCTCGACTTGCCGCAGCCTGATGGGCCCAGCAGCACGAAGCGCTCGGAGGGGAAGACCTGGAAGTCGACCCGGTATGTGGCCGTCACCAGATGCTCCGGCGTCTTGTACTGGAGCGTGACGCCGGCGACGTCGAGGAGCGGAGTCAATGCGACGGCCCGGCCTCTCAGCTGCCGCCGCCGGTATGGGCCTCCGGGAAGACGTAGTCCTTCCAGCTCTCGGCCTTGTTCTTGAGGGCGCCGACCTTATGCATGAACGCGGCATAGGCCATGGTGTTCTGCGGCTCCAAGGTGAAGACGATCTCCGGATCGTTCAGCATCTTCAGGATGAAGGCCGGGTCGTCTTTGCTCTTGTTGGCATCGATGTAGATTTTGGCCGCCGACGGCCTGTCGGCGTTGATCCGCTTGATCGCCTCGGCCAATGCGCTCCGAAAGGTGTCGTAGGTCTTCGGATTCTTGGTGCGGAAGTCGTCGCGCGCCCACACCAGGTTGAAGGTGGTGGGGCCGCCCAGCACCTCGTAGGAGTTGAGGATCCTGGTCACCCGCGGGTCGTTGAGCTGCTGGTACTGGAAGGGCGGGCTGGAGAAATGCGCGTTGACCTCGGTCGCGCCCGAGAGGATCGCGGCGGTCGCGTCCGGATGCGCCATGGAGACGGTGAACTCGTCCAGCGCATCGAACTTGCCGAGCAGCTTCTCGGCGGCCATCTGCAGCGTGCGGGCCTGGACCGACACCTTGACCGCCGGCAGCGCGATCTTGTCCTTGGCGGTGAAGTCCTTGAGCGATTTGATCGCCGGATTCCGGGTGGTCAGATAGAGCGGCATCGAGTTGATGGCGGAGATCGCCCGCACGTTCATGCTGCCCTTGGTGCGGTCCCAGATCAGCAGCAGCGGGCCGACGCCGCCGGAGCCGACATCCAGCGAGCCCGAGAGCAGCGCGTCGTTCATCGGCGCGCCCGACGCCAGCTGCGACCAGGTGACCTTGATGTCCAGGCCCTGGCGCTTGCCCGCCTCCTCGATCAGGTTCTGGTGCCGCATCATCTGCAGCGGCAGGTAGCTGATGCCGAACTGCTCGGCGATGCGGATCTCGCCCTCGGCCCTGGCCGCGCCCGCGATCAGGGCCAGCCCCATGGCCAGCGCCGTCATCCGTTTCATGCCGCTCCTCCCGCGTGAAGTTCTTCTGGCCGCGAGTATGCCCCACTCGCCTCACATCGTCGATTTCTGCATACTCCGCGCCCCATGAACGGAAAACGCACCGTCGCCGACGCGATCGCTGCGACGCTCAAAGCCTACGGCGCCGAATTCGCCTTCGGCATTCCCGGCAACGACGTGCTGGAGCTGATCCGGGCCTGCGAGGAGGCGGGCATCCGCTTCGTGCTGGCGAAGAGCGAACCCTCTGCCGCGTTCATGGCCGACGCCGTCTGGCAGGTGAGCGGCCGCCCCGCGGTTCTGATCCCGGCGCTCGGCCCCGGCCTCGCCAATGCCATCTCCGGCATCGCCGGCGCGTTGCAGGAACGCTCGGCCATCGTCGTGTTGGCCGGCGAGATGACGACCCGGCTGATGGGCATCTATACCCACCAGGTCTTCGACCACGTGGCGCTGGCGGCGCCGGTGACCAAGCTCGCTGCAACCTTGAATCCCGGCCGCGCCGCCCAGCAGACGGCGAAGGCGCTCGACGTCGCGCTGACATATCCGGCCGGCCCGGTGCTGCTGAACTGCCCGGCGGATTTGAGCCGCGCCGATTCCGGCGAGCCGGCGCAGGCACCGCCGCGGCGCCTGCCGACGACCCTGGACGAGGCGGCGACGCAGACCGGACGTGCCCTGATCCGCGCCGCACGCCGGCCGCTGGCGCTGGTCGGCCGTGGCGCCCTCCGCGCCGGCGTCGCCGAGCCGCTCCTGGCCTTCGTCGAGGCCTGGGGCATGCCGGTGCTGACCACCTACAAGGCCAAGGGCGCGCTCGACGAGCGCCACAGGCTCGCGCTCGGCAGCCTCGGACTCTCGCCGATCGTCGACGCCGTGACGACGGAGCTGGTGGGTGCGGCCGACCTTTTGGTGCTTGTCGGCTTCGATCCGATCGAACTCCGGGATGCCTGGATCGATGCCTGGCCCGCCGACCGCGCCGTGCTCTCCCTCGACTGGGGCCCGTTGCCGCATCGCATGTTCCCGGCCGGCACAGAGGTCCATGGCGAGCTGCCGTCGCTGCTCGCGCGCCTGACCGGAGGGCCGCCGGTCGCGACCTGGCCGGCGGAGACCCTTGGCGCTCACCGTTCCAAGGTCGCGGAAATCGCGCGACCACGGATGCCCGCGGCCGGCATCAGCCCGGCCGCCCTGTTCAAGGCGGTGAGCGACCGGGTTCGGCCGGACTGGCTATTAACCGTCGACGTCGGCGCGCACCGCATCCTCGCCAACCACGCCATCCTCTGCCGCACGCCCGGCCAGCTTCTCCAGTCGAACGGCCTCGGCCACATGGGCTATGCGCTGCCGGCGGCGATCGGCGCCGCGCTGGCGAAGCCCGGTAGTCCCGTCGTGGCGCTGATCGGCGACGGCTCGCTGCTGATGTCGCTCGGCGACCTCGCGGTCGCCGCCGAGCACGCACTGCCGATCGTCGTCGTCGTGCTCGACGATCAGGCCCTCGCCCTGATCAAGCTGAAGCAGGCGAAGATGCAGATGGCGCCCCGCGCCGTCGACTTCGCCGGCCCCCGCTTCGACATCCTCGCCAAGGGCTTCGGCATCGACGGAACCCGCGTCGAGTCCCAGGCCGAGTTCGAGCGCGCCTTCGACGCCGCCCTTGAGACGAAGCGACCGACGGTGATCGACGCGATCGTCGATCCGTCTGAATACTGGGAGCAGATGTGAGTCTTGATGGCATCCGCGCTCATGCTTCGAAGCGGCGAAGTCGACTTCGCCGGAGCGCAGCATGAGGGCTTTCTCTCAGGCCTCATCCTGAGCCTGTCGAAGGATGAGGCCGCCCCACCTATCGCCAGTCGTTGATGCGGTCGAGCGGGTAGATCGGCCGGCGGATCTTCTTGAAGTCGAGCAGCGAGTTGTCGGAGGTCGTCACCCCCTCACCGTCGAGGCGGAAGGTGTGCTTGGCCATCCTGGCGAAGCCGGCGCGGTAGTGGATGCGGGACTTCAGCAGAAGATAGCGCTTCGCCTCCGGCTGGATGCCGAGCGAGGTGAAGATGCCGACATCGAAGGGCTCGTGGTGGCGCGAGATGACCACGATCTCCATCTTGCCGGTATCGAGCACCGCGGCGGGTCCGAGCTGCGCCTTGGTCCCCGTGCTCATGGCGCCGCGGATGACGAACTCGCCGTCGGTCAGCGCCCGCACCTTGCCGGTGACGGCGAGCGGCCTGCCCTTCAAGTTGATCGACGGCATGTCGGTCTTGCCGCCGAGCTCGAGCGTCACCGTGGCACCCACTCCGGCCTTGGTCATCTCCTGGACCGCCTCGGGATCCCAAACCGCGGCCACCGCCACGTCCTCGAGCCCCTGGCGCATGACCTCGGCGATCACCGTCATCACGTCCTGGGTGGCGCCGGAGGCGGCGTTGTCCGAATGGTCGAGGAGCACGATCGGGCCGTCGGCGAGCTCCTTCGCCTCGGCGATGGTGCCGGCGAGCGGGCGGCCCTTGTAGACGAAGTCCTCGCGGGCGAGCCAGCCGGCGCGGGCGATCTCCTCCGCCCCCGCCTCGGCCTTCGCCTTGTCGCCGTCGGCGATAGTGACGACCGAAAAGCCGGCATCTCTTATGTCGGCGAGCGGGAAGCCGAACAGGATCGAGGCCGAGAGGAGGCCTGCCTTCTCCTTGGCCCGCGCCAGCGCGTTCAGACCCTTCATCGGCTCGTCGTCGGTGCCCTGGCGCAAGGTCTGCGCGAGCAGCGGCACCTGCCGCCAGCTCATCACCGGCCTGGTCTTGCCGGCCATGGCGTCGAGCACGATGCGCCCGGCCCGCATGCCGGTGTCGTACATGTCGATGTGCGGGTAGGTCGAATAGCCGACCAGCGCGGTCGCGTTGTCGACCATCGCCCGGGTGCAGTTGCAATGGGGATCGAGGGCGACCGCGATCGGCAGGGTCGGATGGGCATTGCGGATGCGGGCGAGGAGCGCCCCCTCCCCATCCTCCTCGGTCTCCGTCACCATGGCGCCGTGAAGGTCGAGGAGGGCCGCATCGCAGCCCTTGTCGATCGCCTCCAAGATGGCGTCGGTGATGTGCTTGTAGGCCCCGGCCGCGACCTTGCCGGAGGGGACGGCGCTGGCGGCGATCGGGATCGCCATCTCGGCCTTGGCCGCCTCGGCCTGGTCGATGAAGGCGGCGATCGCCGTATTGGTGCCCTTGAAGTAGGTCCGGGCCGCCTCGCCCTTGAGCATGTTGCGGTGGCCGAAGCGCGCGACGTCGGTCGGGATCGGCGAGAAGGTGTTGGTCTCGTGCAGCATCGCTGCGACGACCAGGCGCATGGCATCCCCCAAAACGAAAAGGCGCCCTCCCCTGGAAAGGGGGGGGGCGCCTCGATCCTATCTCAGCTCTTCGCCGTCGCGTCGACTTCCTCGTCGGTGGGGAAGCGACCTTCCTTGTGCTTGGAGAAGGCGAGCCGGCCATCGACGGTGATGTCGAAGATGCCGCCCTTGCCCTTCACCAGCTGAACCTCGGCGCCGAGCTTCGTCAGTCTGTCCCTCGCACGGAGGGCTCTCGGTTCGTAGTTTCAGGACACGCAGTAGTCGATCCGGGCCTTCATCGGAGATCTCCTGGGTTCGGGGCGATGCTTGAGAAGGATATGGGGTTCATTCCGCCTTTTGCAGCATCCGGCCGAGCGGCCGGCCGCCGACCACGTGCCAGTGGACGTGCGGGACTTCCTGGCGGCCGTTCTCGCCGGAGTTGACGAGCACGCGGTAGCCGGTCCCGGCGATGCCGAGGTCGCGGGCGACCTTGCCGATGGCGCGGACCACGGCGGCCTGCTCCTCGGCGCTCGCCTTCTCGGCGAAGTCGTCCATGGAGACGTAGGCGTTCTTCGGGATCACCAGGACATGCACCGGCGCCTGCGGGCGGATGTCGTGGATGGCGAGCACGTGGTGGTCCTCGTAGACCTTTTTCGACGGCAGCTCGCCCCTCAGGATGCGGGCGAAAATGTTGCCCGGATCGTAGCTCACACGTCGTCTTTCTGCTCGCGCTTCCGCCGTTCGGCGATGCCGCTGACCCCCTCGCGCTTGGACAGCTCGGCCCAGACGTCGGCAGGGTTGATGCCCGCATCCGCCCACATCACCAGTATATGGTAGACGAGATCGGCGGATTCGGCGGTGAGCTTCTGGCGGTTGCCGCGGATCGCCTCGATCACCGCCTCGACCGCCTCCTCGCCGACTTTCTGGGCGATGCGCTTGGTACCCCGCTGCAGAAGCTTCGCGGTGTGGGAGGTTTCGGGATCGGCACCGCGCCGGGATTCGATCACCTTGTAGAGGCGATCGAGGCAGGCGCCATCCAGCACGCGCGCATCGGACATGTCTGATCCGATACCACGTTTTCTACGGAAATGTCACCGATTCCTCAGGCGAGGCGGACCGCGACGCCCGCCGCCGCCATGAGGCGCTTCGCCTCGGCGATGGCGATCTCGCCGAAATGGAAGATCGAGGCGGCGAGCACCGCAGAGGCGTGGCCGCGGATGACCCCGTCGACCAAGTGATCGACCGACCCGACGCCGCCGGAGGCGATGACCGGGATCGGCACGGCATCCGCGACGGTACGCGTCAGGTCGATGTCGAATCCGGCCCGGGTGCCGTCCCGGTCCATCGAGGTCAGCAGGATTTCGCCGGCGCCGAGCCCGGCCATCCGCACCGCCCAATCGACCGCATCGAGGCCGGTGTCGTTCCGCCCGCCATGGGTGAAGACCGACCAGCGGTTGCTGGAGCGCTTGGCATCCACGGCGACGACGACACACTGGCTACCGAACTTCTCCGCCGCCTCGCGGACGAAGTCCGGGCGCTTCACCGCCGCGGTGTTGATCGAGACCTTGTCGGCGCCGGCCAGGAGGAGGGCGCGGACGTCCTTCACCTCGCGCACCCCGCCGCCGACAGTCAACGGCATGAAGCATTGCTCGGCGGTCCGGCGGACCACGTCCAGCAGGATGGCTCGGTCGTCGGAGCTGGCGGTGATGTCGAGGAAACACAGCTCGTCGGCACCGGCGGCGTCGTAGGCGCGGGCGTGCTCGACCGGGTCGCCGGCGTCCTTGAGGTCGACGAACTGCACGCCTTTGACCACGCGCCCGTCCTTGACGTCGAGGCAGGGGATGAGCCGGACCTTGAGGCTCATGCCGCCGCCTTCAGCGCCTGGGCGGGGTCGATGCGGCCGTCGTAGAGGGCGCGGCCGATGATGACGCCGGCGATGCCGTCGGCCTCGCGCGCCTTCAAGCGGCGGACGTCCTCGACCGAGGCGAGCCCGCCTGAGGCGATCACCGGGATGCCGAGCCCGTGGGCGAGGTCGGCGGTCGCCTCGACGTTGACCCCGGCGAAGACCCCGTCGCGGCCGATGTCGGTGAAGATCACCGCGGCGACGCCGGCGTCGCGGAAGCGGAGCGCGAGGTCGCGGGCCGGCAGCGTCGAGACTTCGGCCCAGCCCTCGACCGCGACATAACCGTCGCGGGCGTCGATGCCGACCGCGACCTGCCCCGGGAACCTGGCCGCGGCTTCCCGCACCAGCGCCGGGTTCTTGACCGCGGCGGTGCCGAGGATGACGCGGCGGAGGCCACGGGCGAGCCAGGCCTCGACCGTCTTCAGATCGCGGATGCCGCCGCCGAGCTGGACCGGAAGCGCGACCGCAGCGAGGATGGCGGCGACCGCCTCGGCGTTCCTGGGCGCCCCGGCGAAGGCGCCGTCCAGGTCGACGACGTGGATCCACGCGAAGCCGGCGGCGGCGAAGGACCGCGCCTGGGCCGCCGGGTCCGGGTTGTAGACGGTCGCCTGGTCCATGACGCCGCGCTTCAGCCGGACGCAGGCGCCGCCCTTGAGGTCGATCGCCGGATAGAGGATCACGCACCCTCTCCGCTCAACACCTTGTAGAAGTAGAGGCCGGCGACGAAGGCGCCGCCGACCCGGGCGTAGCGCGGGTTGGTGCCCCAATGGACGTAGCCGCGATGGCGGTAGAGTTCGATGGCAAGGGTTTGGGTCTCGCGGACGTCGAGGTTGAGGGTGAGGTAGCCCGCCTCGCGCGCCGCCGCCTCCACCGTCGCGGTGATCAGGTTCGCCATCCCGTGGCCGCGGGCCCAGGGCGCGACGAAGCTGGTGGTGAGCCAGCAGGAGTGCGCCTGGGCCTCGTTGTTGCGGGGCGGCTTCTGCAGCATCGCCGATCCGGCGATGGTGCCATCGAGCCGGCCGACGAAGAGCATGCGCTCGGGCACCATCAGGACGCCCCGCCAGAACCCTTCCATGACGTGGCGCGGCGGCGGCTTGAGCCAGCCGAAGCCGCCGCCGTCCTTGACCGCATCGGCGGCGGCGGCGCACAGATCCTCGAGCTCGCGATCGGAGAGCTTGGTCACCCGCTCGGCCGAGATCTTGGTGCCGGTCATGGCCGCCACTTGAGGAAGTTGGCGAGGAGGCTCAGGCCGATCGCCTGGCTCTTCTCGGGATGGAACTGGGTCGCGACCCGGTTGGCGCGGGCGACGGCGGCGGTCACCGGGCCGCCATAGTCGGACGTGGCCAGAATGTCGTTGGGCTCGTCGCAGGCCATGTGGAAGCTGTGGCAGAAATAGGCATGCGCGCCCGCTTCGATCCCTTCGAGGATCGGGTGCCGGCGCCGGAGGTCGAGCTGGTTCCAGCCCATATGCGGCATCTTGAGGCCGGGGTCGGACGGCCGGATGCGCTCGACCCGGCCGGAGATCCAGCCGAAGCCCGGCGTCGAGCCCAGCTCGAGCCCGACATCGCACATCAGCTGCATGCCGACGCAGATGCCGAAGATCGGCTGTCCGCGGCGCTCGACCGCCTCGACGATCGCCTCGATCAGGCCGGGAATGGCGGCGAGGCCCGCCTTGCAGTCGGCGAAAGCGCCCTGGCCGGGCAGCACGATGCGGTCGGCACGGCGGACCACCTCGGGGTCGGCGGTGATCACCACGCGTTCGCCGCCTGCGGCAGCGCGCTCCACCGCCTTCGCCGCCGAGTGCAGGTTGCCGGAGCCGTAGTCGACGACGGCGACCGTCATCGGGACCTCCCGGTCGAGGCCCTCATGCAGACGCAGCGGAGCATGAGAGCCTCTAGCCCGAATTATTCATCGGGGCGCTGATATTGGGCTGGCGGATGTAGCGTAATCCGTTGATTTCGTGTAAGATTTTGGTGTCTAGACAAAGTCTTCCACGCCTCGCCGGAGTGCCACACCCGCCATGCAGGACGATAGCCTT
>SHVZ01000037.1 GCA_009694025.1 Alphaproteobacteria bacterium
ATTTGGCAGAGGCGTCCTTGAGGAGCGCGTCGGCCTCGGCACCGGACTTGGTCTTGGCCTGGTCCGAGAGGGCGATGCCCCAGTTGCTGAACGCCTCGTGCATTTCCGGCTCGATGCGGACGGCCTCGGCGTACTTGGCAGAGGCGTCCTTGAGGAGCGCGTCGGCCTCGGCACCGGACTTGGTCTTGGCCTGTTCCGAGAGGGCGGTGCCCCAGTTGTAGAACGCCTCGTGCTTGTCCGGCTTAATGCGGACGGCCTCGGCGTATTTGGCGTATGCGTCCTTGAAGAGAGCGTCTGCCTCGGCATCGGACTTGGACCTGGCTCGGGCAGTGAGCGTGTTGCCGCTTAGGACATACGCCCAAGCTAGGATTGGCGTTAACGCTAGTCGGGTTGTGCTAGCTGCGGCTGCGACCAACGCTATTACTTCATCATATCGACCTGCCGAGAGGAGAGATTGCGCCTCCAGAGCGACGTTGCGGTGAGCACCGCTCCTACCATCTTCCTTCTTCGGTGCTTCGTGTGTTTTCGCAGCCTCATCAATTCGACCCAGCGCCTCCGTCAACAGATCATACGGTCGAGCCTCACCAGGGAGATGAAAGGCGCTCAGCCGATCTAGCTGGCCGCGGAGATAAGAGAATGGTCGCCCGATCAACTCGGGTGGAAAGCAGTTGAGCAACTGCGCAAGGCGGATAAGAAATTCATCCGCCCCATTGCCGGCGACGTGGTAGGCATGCCTCCATCTGTCGCTGGCATCGAGGCATTGCCTGACGCGGTCTGCCAACTTCCCTTTATGGCTAACCCAATAGAGCCCATTGTCGAAGCCCGTTCTTGATGCGAGAGCCTCAAACGTCGGATCTTCTCCGCTGTAGCCAATGACGACCAGCGGACGCCCATTCAGGGCGTCATCGACGACCGGTGTGACGACTTTTAAATGCGACTTGATCTCGTCGCCCGTGTGCATCAATGCAAAGCCTGTGCGTTGTCCATGCAGATGGATGATCGCTTTGGAAGCGACGTGCTCGCTGCGGTATTCTGTCGACATCGCGAGGTCGTAGACGGCAGGAAATTCTCCGACGAGCGCACAAGATCTGGAAACGAGAGGGTCGAAATTGGTCGTCAAGACGCGATCGACTCGACCCGATTCAATGAGCTGTGCGATCGCGATATGGGCCCAGTTAATTTTAGCAGCATCAATATAGCTGCCGAGAATCGTACGCCGATCATTCGGCGTCAGCATTGACATGCATCCGGCATAAGTTTTTTCGGGTGCTCCAGCATATGCTGAAGGATACTTTTTTCGGATCTCGCCGATGAAATGAGCGGCTAACGGAATTCCGGCAGCCAGCGAGCAGCCAGCCCCAATAAACAGCGCGCAGCCCGGGCGGGGTGCATGTCGATTCTCTAGCGCCTCCGCAATCTGTTCGAGAGTGCGTTCTTCCATGCGTCCAGTCTTCGTGTGTCGCCAACTAAATCACGATCAAAGGTCGCAGCGTCGGGCAAAAAAAGTCCGCCGGGCGAGCTGTCCGACGGACCTTTTCTATGTGGACTGCCTTAAGCCGCCTTCATCAGGCCGCGCAGCACGTATTGAAGAATGCCGCCATGGCGGTAGTACTCGATCTCGTCGGCGGTATCGATGCGGCAGAGCACCTGGATGGTCTCGGCCGAGCGGTCGGCGCGGGTGATGCGGAGTGTCACGTCCATCCGCGGCTTCAAGCCCTCGGCGATGCCTTCGACGTCGATGACCTCGTCGCCGACGAGGCCGAGGGTCTTGCGCGTCACGCCCTCCTTGAACTGCAGCGGCAGGACGCCCATGCCGACCAGGTTCGAGCGGTGGATGCGCTCGAAGCTCTCGGCGACGATCGCCTTGATGCCGAGCAGGATGGTGCCCTTGGCCGCCCAGTCGCGGGACGACCCGGTGCCATATTCCTTGCCGGCGAATCCCACCAGCGGCACGCCTTCGGCCTTGTACTTCATCGCCGCCTCGTAGATCGACATGACCTGGCCCGAAGGATGGTGCTTGGTCATGCCGCCGGAGGTGCCGGCCGCGGTCTCGTTCTTGAGGCGGATGTTGGCGAAGGTGCCGCGCATCATGATCTCGTGGTTGCCGCGCCTGGCGCCGTAGCTGTTGAAGTCGTTCGGGCGCACCTGGTGCTGCACGAGGTAGTCGCCGGCGGGGCCGTCCTTCTTGATGTTGCCGGCGGGCGAGATGTGATCGGTGGTGATGGAATCGCCCAAGAGCGTCAGGACGCGCGCGCCCTTGACATCGGAAATCTTGCCCGGCTGCTTCGGCATGTTCTCGAAATAGGGCGGGTTCTTGACGTAAGTCGAGCCCACCGCCCACTTGTAGGTGAGGCCGGTGGTGACCTTGACCTTCCGCCACTCGGGCGGACCCTCGAAGACGTTGGCGTAGCGCTTCCTGAACATCTCCGGCGTCAGCGAGCGCGCCATCTCCTCGGCGATGTCCTTGTTCGACGGCCAGATGTCGCGGAGATAGACGGGCTTGCCGTCCTTCCCCGTGCCGAGCGGGTCCTTGACCAGGTCGGCCTTCATCGAGCCGGCCAGCGCATAGGCCACGACCAGCGGCGGCGAGGCCAGGTAGTTGGCCTTGGTCTGCGGGCTGACCCGGCCCTCGAAGTTGCGGTTGCCCGAGAGCACGGCGGCGACCACCAGGTCCTTCGCCTCCACCGCCTTGGTGATGGCGTCGCTCAACGGGCCGGAGTTGCCGATGCAGGTGGTGCAGCCGTAGCCGACCAGGTTGAATCCGAGCTTGTCGAACTCGGCCTGGAGCCCGGCCTTCTCCAGGTAGTCGGAGACCACCTGGCTCCCCGGCGCCAGCGAGGTCTTGACCCAGGGCTTCACCGTCAGGCCCTTGGCGAGCGCGTTCTTGGCGAGGAGGCCGGCGGCCATCATCACCGCCGGGTTGGAGGTGTTGGTGCAGCTGGTGATGGCGGCGATGACGACGTCGCCGTCCTTGAGCTCGTAGTCGGTGCCGTCGACGGCGACGCGGCGGTCGCCGCCGCCCATCTCGGCGAGCGACGCACCGAAGCTCGACGCCGCCTGGGACAGCAGCACGCGGTCCTGCGGGCGCTTCGGCCCGGCGAGCGAGGGCTCGACCGTCGAGAGGTCGAGCTCGAGGGTGTCGGTGAACGCCGGATCCGGGGTCGTGGCGTCCCGCCACATGCCCTGGGCCTTGGCATAGGCCTCGACCAGCGCCACCCGGTCGGCGTCGCGGCCGGAGAACTTGAGATACCGGATGGTCTCGGCGTCGATCGGGAAGAAGCCGCAGGTGGCGCCGTACTCCGGCGCCATGTTGGCGACGGTGGCGCGGTCGGCGAGCGTGAGGCCGTCGAGGCCGGGCCCGTAGAACTCGACGAACTTGTTGACCACCCCCTTCTTCCTCAGCATCTGCGTGACCGTGAGGACGACGTCGGTCGCGGTCGTGCCTTCCTTCGGCTTGCCGGTCATGCGGAAGCCGACGACTTCCGGGATCAGCATGGAGACCGGCTGGCCCAGCATCGCCGCTTCCGCCTCGATGCCGCCGACGCCCCATCCCAGCACGGCGAGGCCGTTCACCATGGTGGTGTGGCTGTCGGTGCCGACCAGCGTGTCCGGATAGGCCACGGTCGGGCCGTCGGAAGAGTTGGTCCACACCACCTGCGCCAGGTATTCCAGGTTCACCTGATGGCAGATGCCGGTGCCGGGCGGCACCACGCGGAAGTTCGAGAACGCGTCCTGGCCCCAGCGCAGGAACTCGTAGCGCTCGCCGTTGCGCTCGAACTCGAGGGCGACGTTGTCGGCGAAGGACTTGGCCGTGCCGAAGCTGTCGACCATCACCGAGTGGTCGATGACGAGGTCGACCGGCGAGAGCGGGTTGATCTTGGTCGGATCGCCGCCGAGCGCGACCATGGCGTCGCGCATCGCGGCCAAGTCGACGACCGCCGGAACGCCGGTGAAGTCCTGCATGAGGACGCGGGCCGGGCGGTAGGCGATCTCGCGGTCGGAGCGCTTGTCCTTGAGCCAGGCGGCGACCGCCTTGATGTCGTCGACCGAAACTGTGCGCCCGTCCTCCCAGCGCAGCAGGTTCTCCAGCAGCACCTTGAGGGAGAACGGCAGCCGCGAGACGTCGCCCAGGCCCGCCTCCTCCGCCGCCTTGAGGGAGAAATAGTCGTAGCTCTTCTGGCCCACCTTGAGCGTGCGGCGGGTCTTCATCTGGTCATGTCCGGTAACGGCCATGGGCGGTTCCTCCTGGCGGCTTCGGGGGCTGCGCGCGTATGCCCCGGAGAAGGGCGCCAGAGGCCGGCGGGGCAGCGCGGAAATTCGCTACCAAAATAAAGTAAGCCCCGGAAAAGTCTAGGGTTTGGAGCTTCGGTGCGGGATGGGCCGCCGGCGGCGGACGCGCCGGCGGCCTGCCGGCGGTTGCGCCTCGCCGGTTCCGGCTGCCGGATTTCGGTCCTCGGCGTGCCTCCGGCCGAAGACAATCACCGTTCTTCGACGCCAGGGCTTTGGCGGAAATCGACTATGGTGCCGCTCCGTCGACGCCAGGGATTCTCCTTGGCCAGCCGTCATCTCAGAAAGGATCGGACAGCTTTCCCGCATCGCGCTCGCCGCCGTCGCGGCGACTGTGCTCTTTTCGGCGTCGGCCGGCGCCGACGACCGCAATTTCACTGTCGTCAACGGCACCGGCTATGACATCAAGGGCCTCTTCATCAACCCGCCCGGCGACAACGACTTCAACGACAACGAGCTGAGCGGCACGCTCGGCGACGGCAACAAGTTCGACGTGAAGTTCTCGGGCGCCGACAAGGGCTGCACCTGGAACATGAAGGTGACCTGGACCGACAACAGCTGTCGATCTTCCGTGGCCTCGACCTCTGCAAGATCAGCAACGTCACGCTCAAGTACAACAAGACGACGGACACGTCGTCCTACACCTGGGACTGATCTGAGATCCGACCTCGTCCGGCCTTCCTTGGGAGGACCGGACGAGTCGTCACCCGAGCACGCGGGCGAAGATCGTCTCGACGTGCTTGGTGTGGTAGCCGATGTCGAACAGGCCCTCGAGCTTCTGAAGCCCGAGCGCGTCGACCACCGCCTTCTCCCGCTTCAGGCGATCTAAGAACTGCCCGCCCTCGCGCCAGGTCGCCATGGCGCTCCGCTGCACGATCTCGTACGCCGCCTCGCGCGCCATCCCGGCCTGGGTCAGCTCGAGCAGCACGCGCTGGGAGAAGACCAGGCCGCCCAGGCTCTCCAGGTTCGCCCTCATGCGATCGGGATAGACCACCAGCTCGTCGACGACGCGGGCCAGGCGGTTGAGGGCGAAGTCGAGGGTCGCCGTCGCGTCGGGGCCGATGCCGCGCTCGACCGAGGAATGGCTGATGTCGCGCTCGTGCCAGAGCGCCACGTTCTCCAGCGCCGGGATCACCGCCGAGCGCACCAGGCGGGCGAGGCCGGTCAGGTTCTCGGTCAAGACCGGGTTGCGCTTGTGCGGCATCGCCGAGGAGCCCTTCTGGCCGGGCGAAAAGTACTCCTCCGCTTCCCGCACCTCCGTCCGCTGCAGATGGCGGATCTCCGTCGCCAGCCGCTCGACGCCCGACGCCACGACGGCGAGGGCGCTGAAGTAGGCGGCGTGGCGGTCGCGCGGGATCACCTGGGTCGAGACCGGCTCGGGCACGAGGCCGAGCTTGGCGGCGACGTAGGCCTCGACCCTTGGGTCGACGTTGGCGAAGGTGCCGACGGCACCGGAGATGGCGCATGTGGCGACCTCGGTCCGGGCGGTCACCAGGCGCGCGCGGTGGCGGCGGAACTCGGCGAAGTGGCCGAGCAGCTTGACCCCGAACGTCGTGGGCTCGGCGTGGATGCCATGGCTCCGGCCGACGGTGAGCGTGTGCTTGTGCTCGCGTGCGCGGCGTTTGAGCGCCGCCAGCACCTTGTCGACGCCGGCGATCAGGAGGTCGGCCGCCTGCACCAGCTGCACCGAGAGGCAGGTGTCGACCACGTCGGAAGAGGTCATGCCCTGGTGGAGGAAGCGCGCTTCCTCGCCGACATGCTCGGCGACGTTGGTGAGGAAGGCGATGACGTCGTGCCTGGTGGTCTTCTCGATCTCGTCGATGCGATCGGGGTCGACCTTGCCGCGGGCGCGGATGGCCTCGACCGCCGACTTCGGCACGATGCCCTGCTCGGCCATCGCCTCGGCGGCGAGGATCTCGATCTCGAGCCAGATGCGGTAGCGGTTCTCCGGCTCCCAGATCCGGGCCATTTCCGGCCGTGTGTAGCGCGGGATCATCGGCGACGGCTCCGTCTTGGAGGAGGAGTCAGCGAACCGCCGGTATAGCACCGGAGACGGGAAGGTCGATGCGGAAGATGGTGCCTTCCGGGCCGCTCTCGACCAGGCGGATCTCTCCGCCATGGGCCTCGACCAGGTCGCGGGCGATGGCGAGGCCTAAGCCCGTGCCGCCGGGCCGCCCGGTGTTGAAGGGCTGGAACAGCTTCGGGCGGACCGTCTCGGGGATTCCCGGCCCGTCGTCCTTGATCGTGATCGACACCCCGGCCGGGCCCCTGGCCGCGCCGATCTCGCTCAAGCGCGCGCCGGCGAGGCGGGCGTTGCGGACGAGGTTGCCGAGGACCCGGTAGAGCTGGTCGCGGTCGGCCTCGACGGCGAAATCCGGTGGCAGGACGGTGGTCAGGCGGAACCCCTCTTCGCCCATGACGACGGTGTCCTGGCCGACCTCGTGGACGAGGTCGACGAGGAGGAAGCGGCCCGGCTTCACCGCCGGCCGCTCGGTCGCGAAGTCGAGGGTCGCTTGGGTCAACGCGACCGCGCGGTCGACGGCGCGGACCAGCCGCGGCGTCGTCCGCTGCACCTCGGGGTCGGTCGAGTCGGCGAGGCGGTCGGACAGGATCTGTACGGAGGAGAGGATGTTGCGGAGGTCGTGGCCGAGCTTGGAGACGCCGCTGCCGAGCGCGGCGAGGCGCGCCTGCTGACGGAAGGCGTAGCGAAGCTCCTCCTGCATGGACGTCAGCGCCGCCTCGGCCCGGCCGAGCTCGTCGCCGCGCAGGCCCGGCGGCACGTCGGCCCCCGGCGCGTCCGGACGGAACCCGACCATGCGCTGGGTCAGGCGCCGCATCGGCCGGACCAGCAGGCCCTGGAGCGCCAAGTAGAGGAGGCTCGCGGTCACCAGCGCGATGACGATGGAGAGCGCCAGGATGCGCTTGGCGTATTCGAACATCTCCGCGCCCATCGGCTCCTCGTCGATGACGACGACGGCGAGCACGCTGGCATCCTTGGGGCTCGGGCCGATGACGCGGAGGATGCGGTTCCGCCGCTGCGCCAGCGTGTCGAAGGCGTCGCCGATCAGCTCGAGGAAGGTGTCGTCGCGGAGGTCGATCTCGCGGTCGACCGCCGGCATCTCCGGCACCATCAGGTTGTGGGTGAGCTTCCCCTCCTCATAGAGGCCGACGGCATGGGCCCCGACATGGCGGAGCAGCGTCGAGGTCAGCTGGGCCGTCACCATCCGGTCGGGTGTCGCGTCGAGGGAGAGCCCGGCGAGGTGGGAGGCGGCCAGTTTCTGTTCTAGATAGACAAGTCTGTATCGTGCAATCGACGGCACGAACAGCAGTACCTCGCAGAGCATGACGAAGAAGATCGTCAGCAGCAGAAGGCGGGCTGAAAGCCCCATCCGACGTGGCAGAAATCTCAGGTTTCGGAACTCCACCGCCGGCCGCCTTTCGCGCCTTCTACGCACCGGCCCCATCGGCGGATCGCCGCCCCGCCGGGTCGGCGGCGGTTGATTGACTTAGGTAGACCGAGCCACTATACAGCGGACCTTGTTCGCGTGAAGCCCGAGCAGCGGGCGACGGAGTTTCCTCGTGAAGCGCACCTATCAGCCGAGCGTGCTCGTCCGCAAGCGGCGGCACGGCTTTCGGTCCCGCATGGCGACGGTCGGCGGCCGCAAGGTCGTGAATTCCCGCCGCGCCAAGGGCCGCAAGCGCCTCTCCGCCTAAAGGCCAATCGCATCCATGGCGATCCGGCGGCTTAAGCGGCGGCCGGAATTCCTCCAGGTCGCGTCCTCAGGACAGAAAGCGGCGACGCCCGGTCTGGTCCTCCAGGCGCGCGCGCGCGCCGATGCCGATCCGCTCCGCGTCGGCTTCACCGCCAGCCGCAAGGTCGGCGGCGCGGTCGTACGCAACCGCGCCAAGCGTCGGCTCCGCGCCGCCGCCGAAGCGGTGCTCGGCCCCAAGGGCCTCCGCGCCCATGACTACGTCCTGATCGCCCGGGCCGAGACGGTCCGGCGTCCCTTCCAGCTCCTCCTCAGCGATCTCGACCGGGCGCTCGAGCGTGTCGGCCGCGGCGGCGAGGGACGATGACCGACCCGGCCAGCCTGGCGCTGACCGGCGCCGTCCGCGCGTACAAGCTCCTGGTCTCGCCCTTGCTCGGGCACAACTGCCGCTACCTGCCGAGCTGCTCGGAATACGCGATCGAAGCGATCGAAACCCATGGGCCCGTGTCCGGGACCTGGCTCGCCGCAAAACGGCTCTGCCGTTGCCATCCCTGGGGCGGCGACGGCCACGACCCCGTGCCGACGCCTCGCTCGTCCCGCTGACCCGGAACCCGAAACCATGATGGGCGACCAAAAGAACCTGGTGATCGCGATCGCGCTGTCGCTCGCCATCCTCCTCGGCTTCCAGTTCTTCTACGAGCTGCCGAGGGTGCGCGAGCAGGCGGTACAGCAGACGACGACCCAGGCCGATCCCACACGCCCGATCGCCCCGATCGCGCCCGGCAGCGCGCCGGCGCCGGGCGTCGCCGCGCCCGGGACCGCGGCGCAGCCGCTCGGCCGCCCGCAGGCGCTGGCCGAGAGCCGGCGCGTGCCCCTCGACACCCCGTCGCTCCGCGGCTCGATCGCGCTCAAGGGCGGCCGCCTCGACGACGTGGTCCTCAAGGGCTATCGCGAGACGGTCGATGCGGGATCGCCCAACATCGTGCTGCTGTCGCCGGCGGCGAGCCCCACCGCCTACTATGCCGACTGGGGCTGGGTCGCGGCCGCCGGGAGCGACGTCCGGCTGCCGGACGCGGAGACGGTGTGGACCGCCGACCGCGACCGCCTGACGCCCGAGAGCCCGGTCATGCTCTCCTGGGACAACGGTCAGGGCTTCAGCTTCCAGAGGCGCTTCGCCGTCGACAACCGCTACATGGTGACGGTGACCCAGCGGGTGGCCCGCGCCGGCGGCGCCGCCGACCCGGTGACACTCCATCCCTTCGAGCTGGTCTCCCGCGCCAACACCCCGAACGTGCTCGGCTACTACATCCTGCACGAGGGCGCCTATGGCGTCTTCGACGGCAAGCTGAAGGAGCTGACCTACTCGGACATGAAGGACGCCAAGGGCGGCGTCGTCGAGGTGACCTCGACCGGCGGCTGGATCGGCTTCACCGACAAGTACTGGATGGTGGCGGCGATCCCCGACCAGAAGGAGAGCGTAAAGGCCCGCTTCGCCCACGCGCTCGCCGGCAAGACCGACAAGTACCAGGTCGACGTGCTCGGGGCCGGCCAGGCGCTGGCGCCGGGACAGGCGGTCGAGTCGGTGAGCCGGATCTTCGTCGGCGCCAAGGAAGTGAACACCCTCGACGGCTACCAGGACCAGCTCGGCATCGTCCGCTTCGACCTCGCCATCGACTGGGGCTGGTTCTATTTCCTCACCCGGCCGATCTTCTTCGTCCTCGACTGGCTCGCCCACGGGCTCGGCAATTTCGGCCTCGCCATCCTCGTGCTGACGGTGGGGGTGAAGGGGCTGTTCTTCCCGCTCGCCAACAAGTCGTACACGGCGATGAGCAAGATGAAGGCGCTCCAGCCGGAGATGATGAAGCTGCGCGAGCGCTTCGGCGAGGACAAGCAGCGGATGAACCAGGAGCTGATGGGGCTCTACAAGAAAGAGAAGGTGAATCCGGCCGCCGGGTGCCTCCCCATCGTCGTGCAGATCCCGGTGTTCTTCGCCCTCTACAAGGTGCTGTTCGTCACCATCGAGATGCGCCACGCGCCGTTCTTCGGCTGGATCCGGGACCTCTCGGCGCAGGACCCGACCACCGTCTTCAATCTCTTCGGCCTGATCCCGTGGACGCCGCCCGAGCTGATGATGGTCGGCGTCTGGCCGCTGATCATGGGCGCGACCATGTGGTTCCAGCAGAAGCTGAACCCGCAGCCGGCCGATCCGGTGCAGGCGAAGATGTTCATGATCCTGCCGCTGGTCTTCACCGTCATGCTCGCCAGCTTCCCGGCCGGCCTCGTCATCTACTGGGCCTGGAACAACGTGCTCTCGATGGCCCAGCAATGGGCGATCATGTACCGGATGGGCGTGAAGGCGACGTGAGCGGCATGAGATGAGCGATCCGGCGAACGAGGCCGACGCCCTCGACGAAGAAACGGGGCGCCTCCTCTTCGCCAAGGAGTGCACGTTCATCGCCGGCTCCGAGCGCATCAAAGGCCTGCCGCCGTTCACGCTGCCGGAGATCGCCTTCGCCGGCCGCTCCAACGTCGGCAAGTCGAGCCTGTTGAACGCGCTCACCAACCGCTCGAGCCTGGCGCGCGTCTCGCACACGCCCGGGCGTACCCGCCAGCTCAACTTCTTCGATCTCGGTGGCCGCCTCGTCCTCGTCGACATGCCGGGATACGGCTATGCCGAGGCCTCCAAGGCCGACATCAAGCGCTGGGAGAAGCTGATCGACGCCTATCTCTCGGGCCGCCCGACCCTGGCCCGCGTCATGGTGCTGGTGGATTCCCGCCATGGGCTCAAGCCCGGCGACCGCGACCTGATGAAGCGGCTGGACGAGCGCGCGGTCTCCTACCAGGTGGCGCTGACCAAGGGCGACGAGCCGAAGCCGGCGGCGCTCGAGGCGACCGTCGCCAAGATCGTGGCCGAGCTCGTCAAGCAACCGGCGGCGCATCCGGACATCGTCGTCACCTCCGCCACCACCGGCGCCGGCATGCCCGAGCTCCGCGCCCGCCTGGCCAAGCTGGCGGCGCCGCCGCCTTCCCGCTAGATTTCGCCGCCCGTACTTTCCCCGTAGCGGACATAGAAGGTCATGACCGACAACGCCGATCTGCTCGCGAAGGCCAAGGTGCTCTCCGAGGCGCTGCCGTTCATGCGCCGCTATGCCGGCTCGACCTTCGTGGTGAAATACGGCGGTCATGCCATGGGCGATGTCGAGATGGCGCGGATCTTCGCCCGCGACGTGGTTCTCCTGAAGCAGATCGGCGTCAACCCGATCGTCGTCCACGGCGGCGGCCCGCAGATCGGCCAGATGCTGGAGCGGCTCAAGATCAAGAGCGAGTTCATCGACGGGCTCCGCGTCACCGACAAGGCGACGGTGGAGATCGTCGAGATGGTGCTCTCCGGGACCATCAACAAGCAGATCGTCGCCTACATCAACGAGGCCGGCGGCACCGCGGTCGGCGTCTCGGGCAAGGACGGCCGCCTGATCCGCGCCGAGAAGATCAAGCGCACCAAGGTCGATCCGGGCTCCAACATCGAGAAGGTGCTGGATCTGGGCTTCGTCGGCGAGCCGGTCGAGATCAACCCGATGATCCTCACCAAGTTCGCCCAGGCCGACATCATCCCGGTGGTGGCGCCGGTCGGATTCGGCGACGACGGCGAGACCTACAACATCAACGCCGACACCTCGGCCGGCGCCATCGCCGGCGCGGTCAAGGCGGCGCGCTTCCTCTTGCTGACCGACGTCGCCGGCGTGCTCGACAAGGACAAGAAGCTGATCCCCGAGCTGTCGGCGACGCAGGCCCGCGCGCTGATCAAGGACGGCACCATCTCCGACGGCATGATCCCGAAGGTCGAGACCTGCCTCCTCGCCGTCGACGGCGGCGTCGATGCCGCGGTCATCATCGACGGCCGCGTGCCGCACGCCCAGCTCCTCGAGATCTTCACCACGGGCGGCGTCGGGACCCTGATCCGGCGGGGTTAGGCCGCCTTCGCCGGCATGGCGCGGGCGACCGACTCCAGGATCAGGAGGGCCTCGTCGATCTCCTGCTCGTCGACGATCAAGGGCGGCAGGAGACGCACCACCTGGTCCTGGGCCGGCACCACCAGGAGCCCGGCTGAGCGGAGGCGCTCGACCACCTCGGCTTGCGGGGCGGCGCAGCGGAGCCCCAGCATCAGCCCGACGCCGCGCCTCGACTCGAACACATGGCGATGGCGGGCGACCAGGCCGTCGAGGCCGGCGGCCAGCTTCTCGCCCTTGCGGGCGACGGAGGCGAGAAACGCCGGCTCGGCGATGATGTCGAGCACCGCCGCCGCTACCGCCATCGCCAGCAGGTTGCCGCCGAAGGTCGAGGCGTGGCTGCCGGCGGTCATGCCGGAAGCGGCCTTGGATGTGGCGACGCAGGCCGCGACCGGAAGCCCGCCGCCGAGGGTCTTCGCCAGGCTCATCACGTCGGGAACGACGCCGATCCGCTCGTGCGCGAAGAGCCGGCCGGTGCGGCCGAGGCCGCACTGCACCTCGTCGAACATCAGCAGCACGCCCAAGCGGTCGGCGAGCGCGCGGAGTCCCTTCAGGAACTCCGGATCGGGGACGCGGATGCCGCCCTCGCCCTGGATCGGCTCGACCAGGATGGCGGCGGTATCGGGCCCGACCAGCGCCTCGGCCCGGTCGAGGTCGCCATAGGGCGCATGATCGAAGCCGGGCACGACCGGGCCGAAGTCTTCGAGGTTCTTCGGATTGCCGGCCGCCGCCAGGGTCGCCAGCGTGCGGCCGTGGAAGCTGCCCTCGAAGGCGAGGATGCGCCAGCGCTCGGGTCGGCCGGCGGAAGAATGATACTTCCGCGCCAGCTTGATCGCGCACTCGTTGGCCTCGGCCCCGGAATTGCCGAAGAAGACTACGTCGCCGAAGCTGAGCGCCGCCAGCTTGGCCGCGACCTTCTCCTGGCCCTCGATCTGGTAGAGGTTCGAGGTGTGCCAGAGCCTGCCGGCCTGCTCGGTCAGCGCCGCCACCAGCTTCGGATGCGCGTGGCCGAGGCCGCAGACGGCGATGCCGGCGCCGAAATCGAGATAGCGGCGGCCCTCGGTGTCGACGAGGCGGCAGCCTTCGCCGCTAACGAAGGCGACGGGGGCTCGCGCATAGGTCGGCATCACGGCGCTGGTCATGGCACATCTCCTCGACGAATACTGCGGCAAGATTAGAGACCACCGGACGAGAGCGGAGGGAACGGACGATGGCGCAAGACGGTCCCGCGCCGATGACGGCACGGTTCGACTGGGACGATCTGAGATTCGCGCTCGCCGTCGCCGACGCCGGCGGCCTCTCGGCGGCCGGCCGCGCGCTCCGCGTCGACCCCGCCACCATCGGCCGCCGGCTCGACGGGCTCGAATCCGGCCTCAAATGCAAGCTGTTCCACCGCCGCCGCCAGGGGCTGGTGCCGACCCCGGCCGGGGCCAAGCTGATCCTGCATGCCCGCCGCATCGAGGGCGAGGTGAGCGCGCTCGGATTCGAGATGTCGGCGGAGGATCGCGGGCTTGCCGGCACCGTGGTCATCACCACCACCGAGCCGATCGCGGCGGGGTTCGTCGCCCCGGCGCTGCCGGCGTTCGAGGCCAAGCACCCGGGCATCGCCGTCGAGGTCAAGATCGACATCCGCACCCTCGACCTCGGGCGCCGCGAGGCCGACATCGCGCTCAGGCTGGCACGGCCGACCCAGGGCGACCTCCGCGGCCGCAAGCTCGGTCAGGTCGGCTACGGGCTCTACGCCAGCAGCGGCTACCTCGACCGCCACCGCATGCCGGCGGCGGCGTTCGCCGGTCACAAGCTGATCGACTGGCCGGTCGACTACACGGTGATCCCGCAGGTGCCGTGGCTCCGCCGGATCGCCTCCGGGGCGACGGTGGTGCTGCGCTCGAACAGCGCCATGACCCGGCGCGCCGCCGCCGCCGCCGGCGCCGGCATCGCGTTGCTCCCCTCGATCCTGGCCGATCTCGACCCGGCGCTGGTGCGCATCGCCAGCGAGGCGCCACCGAAGCAGGATCTCTGGCTGGTCACCCACCGCGACCTGGCGCGCGTGCCCCGCATCCGCGCCACCCTCGAGTTCTTGGCGAATCTCGCGAAGCGCTCGGCGAAGCGGCTGGCGGGAAGCTAGACGAAGTCAGCGTTGCATTGCCGCCGTGCATCCTTCGAAGCGGCGAAGTCGACTTCGCCGCTTCGAAGCACGCACGACGCTCATCCAAGATGTCTGTGTGTACAGCTACGGCGCGCCGATCAGAGCTCAGTCGTTCTTCCTGACGTCGTCGATGACCTTGCCGTCGTTCGGCAGGCTGCCCGGGGGGACCAGCTCGACCTCTCCCTTGAGCTTGCAGACCGCCTGGATCGACTCGGCGATGCGGGCGGCGAGCGTGGCGTCGCCGGCGGCCTCGCAGCGGAGCGTCATCAGGTCGTTGTGGTCCTTGCGGTCGACGACGAGGCGGGCCTTGGCGATTTCCTTGTGGCGCTTCAGCACGTCGGCGATCTGGGCGGGATGGACGAACATGCCCTTGACCTTGGTGGTCTGGTCGGCGCGGCCCATCCAGCCTTTGATCCGCATGTTGGTGCGCCCGCAGGGGCTCGTCCCCGGCAGAACCGCCGAGAGATCGCCGGTGCCGAAGCGGATCAGCGGGTAGTCGTCGTTGAAGGAGGTCACCACCACCTCGCCGATCTCGCCGGATGCCACCGGATCGCCGGTGCCGGGCCTGACGATCTCGACCAGGACCTTCTCCTCGACGATCAGCCCTTCCTTCGCCTTCGACTCGTACGCGATGAGGCCGAGATCGGCCGAGGCATAGACGTTGACGACGCGCATGCCGCGGCCCTCGAGCTCGGCGCGGAGCGGGGGCGGCAGGTATTCGCCGGAGACGACGGCGCGCTTCAGCGAGGCGATCTCGACGCCCATCTCCTTGGCCTTGTCGAGGATGATCTTCAGGAACGACGGCGTTCCCGTGTAGCAGGCCGGCTTCAGGTCGTGCATCGCCTTGACCTGTCCCTCGGCGTTGCCGACGCCGCCCGGGAAGACCGGACAGCCGATGGCGTGCGCGGCGGTTTCCAGCATCGCCCCGGCCGGGGTGAAGTGGTAGGCGAAGCAGTTGTGGACCAGCTCGCCCCGGCGCAGCCCCGCGGCCCAAAGCGCGCGGGCGAGGCGCCAGTAGTCGGGCCGGCGGCCTTCGGGATCGTAGATCGGACCGGGCGAAGCGAAGACGCGCAGCAGGTCTCCGGTCGGCGTCGCGGCGAAGCCGCCGAAGGGGAGCGAGGACTTCTGGAGATCGATCAGCTCGCCCTTCCTCAAGACCGGAAGGCCGGCAAGCGCGTGGCGGTCCCTGATCGCCTCCGGCTCGACGCCGGCCAGCCGCTTGGCGAAGCCCGGGGCCTTGTCGCGGGCGTGCCGGATGAGGGAGGGGACCACGGCGAAGTGCGCGCGCTCGCGCACCTCCGGATCGCGGGTCTCCAGGTCGTCGTAGTGCTCGCTCACGTGGTCGGCTCCCGGCCCTCGTCCTTCGACAGGCTCAGGACGAGGCTTGAGACTCGTTTCCCTCATGCTGAGCCTGTCGAAGCATGAGGCCGCTCACGCCAGCCAGCGCTTGCGGCGCTTGTAGTGCTTGACCTCGCGGTAGCTCTTGCGGCCCGAGGCCGAGAGCCCGAGGTAGAACTCCTTCACGTCCTCGTTCTCGCGCAAGGTCGCGGCCGAGCCCTCCATCACCACCCGGCCGTTCTCCAGGATGTAGCCGTGATGGGCGTAGCGGAGCGCCACGTTGGTGTTCTGCTCGGCTAAGAGGAAGGTGACCTTCCGCTCCTCGTTGAGCTTGCGGACGATCTCGAAGATCTCCTCGACCAGCTGCGGTGCCAGGCCCATCGACGGTTCGTCGAGCAGGATGGTGGTCGGCCGCGACATCAGCGCGCGGCCGATCGCCGTCATCTGCTGCTCGCCGCCGGAGGTGTATCCCGCCAGGCTCTTGCGCCGGTCCTTGAGCCGCGGGAAATAGCCGTAGACCATGTCGAGATCGGCGCGGATCGCTGCCTGCCCGTCCTTGCGCGTGTAGGCGCCGGTCAGCAGGTTCTCCTCGACGGTCAGATGGCCGAAGCAGTGGCGTCCCTCCATGACCTGGATGACGCCGCGCTTGACCAGATCATTGGGGGTGAGCCGGTCGACCCGCTCGCCCCGGAACTCGATCGCGCCCTTGGTGACCTCGCCCCGCTCGGCTCGGAGCAGATTGGAGATCGACTTGAGGGTGGTGGTCTTGCCGGCGCCGTTGGCCCCGAGGAGGGCGACGATGCCCCCCTCGGGAACCTTCAACGACACGCCCTTCAACACGAGGATCACGTGGTTGTAGATGACCTCGATGTTGCTGACGTCGAGCAGGGCGGTTGCCGGCGACGCCATGGGTCTAGGCTACATTTCCTTCGAGCAGTCGCGCGGGGTGATCTTCTTCTCCTCCGCGTATTTCTTGGCGGCGGCCGTCACCATCGGGTCGATCAGCTTGCGGTCGGCCTCGATCCAGTCGGAGACGAAGCTCCACTTGGCGCCGTCCCACTGCTGGATGCGCGCGCGCGCGCTGCCCATGTGGTCCTGGCACGAGATCTTGAGCGGATAGACCAGACCCTCGAAGCCCGCTTCCTTGATGCGGGCGGCGGTGATGTCGAGGTGCTCGAGACCCCAGCGCACCTGCTCGCCGGTCAGGGGCTTGTTGCCGTAGCGCGCCATCGCGGTGCGGATCGCTTCGGTCGCGAGGAAGCCGTTGACCAGGCCGCGGTTGTAGAGGACCTGACCCACCTCCTCCTTCTTCCCCGCGCCCTTGGCCTTGTCGTAGACCAGCTTGTAGACGTCGCGGTGGACCGGGAACTGGTCGCCGATCGCATGCAGCGCCGCGGCGAGGTAGCCCTTGGCGCCGTCGCCGCCGGGCAGCACGTCGGGCTCGGCGCCCGACCACCACACGCCGATCATCTTGTTGCGGGGATAGTTGACCGCGGCGGCTTCCTTGATCGCCGTCGAGTTCATCACGCCCCAGCCCCAGAGCAGCACATAGTCCGGCCGGTTCTGGCGGATCTGCAGCCAGGTCGCCTTCTGCTCGACGCCCGGATGGGTGACGGGAAGCCCGGCATAGGTGAAGCCGTGGCGCTTCGCCAGCTCCTCCAGGAGCGGGATCGGCTCCTTGCCGTAGGGCGAGTCGTGGAAGACCAGCGTGATCTTCTTGCCCTTGAGCTTGGCGTACCCGCCTTCCTTGTCGGCGATGTGCCGCATGATGATGTCGGCGGCCGCCCAGTAGGTGCCGAGCAGCGGAAAATTCCAGGCGAAGACGCTGCCATCCTGGGATTCCGAGCGCCCGTAGCCCATGGTGATGAGCGGGATCTTGTCGCCCGGCGCCTTCTCGGTGAGAGCGAAGGTGATGCCGGTCGACAGCGGGTCGACCAGGCCGGCGCCGGTCGCGCCCTTGGCCTTGAGCCGGTCGTAGCACTCGACGCCGCGGGCGGTGTCGTAGCCGGTCTCGCATTCCTCCTGCACGAGCCTGACGCCGTTGATGCCGCCGTCGCGCTCGTTCAGCATGTTCAGGTAGTCGGAGTAGCCGTTGGCGAACGGCACGCCGTTCGGCGCGTAGGCGCCGGTGCGGTAGACCAGGCGCGGCAGGAACTGCTCGCCCTGGGCCAGCGCGTCCGCGGCGCCGGTCAGCGCGAACGCCGCGGCGCCGAAGGCACCCAGCGCCGCGATCCTCCAATGCTTTTTCATCAGGCCTCTCCCTTTTCCGTGGCTGTTGATCTTGGGTGGTCGAAAACCAGCCGATCCCCGATCGGACCAGCATAGCACTCTCTCTTTCTTCCTCAATGCGGGCCCCTCAGTGCGGGAAGGGCCAGAGCCTGAGCTTCTCCTTCCCCAGGCCCCAGAGCCTGGCGAGACCATGCGGCTCGACGATGAGGAAGAAGACGATCAGCGCCCCGAAGATCATGAATTCGAGGTGCGAGATCATCGCGGTCGACAACGGCATGCCGAGCGCGAGCGGGATCTGGTTCAAGGCCAGCGGCACCATCAGGATGAAGGCGGCGCCGAAGAAGCAGCCGACGATCGATCCCAAGCCGCCGATGATGACCATGAACAGAAGGGTGAACGACCGGTTGATGTCGAAGGCCAAGGGCTCCCAGGCGCCGAGATGGAGGAAGGCCCAGAGCGCGCCGGCGATGCCGATGTAGAAGGAGGAGACGGCGAAGGCCGAGAGCTTGGCCCGCCACGGGCGGATGCCGATGATCTCGGCGGCGATGTCCATGTCGCGGATCGCCATCCACGAGCGGCCGACCCGCCCGCGCACCAGGTTCTTGGCGGCCAGCGCCATCACCACGACGATGGTGAGGATCAGATAGTAGCGCCGGTCAGGAGTGTTGATGGCGATGCCGAAAAGGTCGAGCGGCGGGGCCGCGACCGAGCCCGATGGCGTGTAGTTGGTGAACCACTTGATGCGGCTGAACGCCCAGTCCAGGAAGAACTGGGCGGCGAGCGTCGCCACCGCGAGATAGAAACCCTTGATGCGGAGGCTGGGGACGCCGAAGACGACGCCGACGAGCGCGGCCATCCCGCCCGCCAGCAGGAAGACCACGATCAGGTTCAGCTCGGGCACGCGGACGGCGAAGTTGTAGGCGGCGTAGGCGCCGACCGCCATGAAGCCGCCGGTGCCGAGCGAGACCTGGCCGCAATACCCCGTCAACAGGTTGAGCCCGATCGCCGCCAGCGCGTAGATCAGGAACGGGATCATGATCGAGGTGACGAAGTAGGGCGTCGCCACCGCCGGCAGCACGACGAAGGCGATGGCCAGCACGATGGCGATGCCCCAGCGGTCCTGGCGGATCGGGAAGATCGCCTGGTCGTCGCCGTAGGTGGTCTTGAACTGGCCGGCCTCGCGGTAGAGCATCCGCCCCTACACCCTCTCGATGATGCGTTCGCCGAACAGGCCCTGGGGGCGCACCAGCAGGAACAGGAGCGCCAGCACGTAGCCGAACCAGGTCTCGATGCCGCCGCCGAAGCAGGGGCCGATGAAGACCTCGGCCAGCTTCTCGCCGGCGCCGATGATCAGGCCGCCGATGATGGCGCCGGGAACCGAGGTGAAGCCGCCTAATATCAGCACCGGCAGCGCCTTCAAGGCGACCAGCGCGATCGAGAACTGCACGCCCAAGGCCGAACCCCAGACGATGCCGGCGACGAGCGCGACGATGCCGGAAGTCGACCAGACGATGACCCAGATGTCGCGGAGCGGGATGCCGACCGACTGGGCCGCTTGGTGGTCGTCGGCGACGGCGCGGAGTGCCCGGCCGATCCGCGTCTTCTGGAAGAAGATCGCCAGCACCAGCACCAGGACGCCGGCGATCGCCGCGGCAGCCAGGTCGAAGGTGTTCACCAGCACGCCGCCGTCGAACACCGACTCGAGGATCATGACGGGTTCGTTGGGAAGCCCGATGTCGAGCTTGTAGATCTCGCTGCCCCAGACCGTCTGGGCGAAGCCGTCGAGGAAGTAGGAGACGCCGATGGTCGCCATGAACAGGATGATGCCTTCCTGGTTCACCAGCGGTCGCAGCACCAGGCGTTCGACCGCGAGCGCGAAGACGATCATGATCGCGACCGACGCCAGGAGCGCGAGCGGGATCGGCATCCACTCCATCAGGCGCACCAGGCTCAGAGCGGCGAACAGCACCATGGCGCCCTGGGCGAAGTTGAAGACGCCGGAGGCCTTGAAGATCAGCACGAATCCGAGCGCCACCAGCGCGTAGAGCACGCCCGCGAGGAAGCCGCCGAACAGGACCTCGAAGAAGAATCCCATGGACCGCCTACGCCTTTCTCGGGGCTGATTGAGTTCCGACGCGCATCAATGCGACACCCCGAGATAGGCGTCGATGACCGCCTGGTCGCCGCGCACCTCGTCGGGAGTGCCGTCGGCGATCTTCTTGCCGTAGTCGAGGACGACGACACGGTCGGAGATGTCCATGACCACGCCCATGTCGTGCTCGATCAGCGCGATGGTCGTGCCGAACTCGTCGTTGACGTCGAGGATGAAGCGGCACATGTCCTCCTTCTCCTCGACGTTCATTCCGGCCATCGGCTCGTCGAGCAGGAGGAGATCGGGCTCGGATGCCAGCGCGCGGCCGAGCTCGACCCGCTTCTGCAGGCCGTAGGGGAGGCGTCCGACCGGCACCTTGCGGATCGCCTGGATCTCCAGGAAGTCGATGATCCGCTCGGCCGCGGCGCGGTGCTCCATCTCCTCCGCCTTGGCCGGGCCCCAGTAGAGCGCCTGCCAGAGCAGGTTCCGTTTCATCTTGAGGAGCCGTCCGGTCATGATGTTGTCGAGGGTCGACATGCCGCGGAACAGCGCGATGTTCTGGAAGGTGCGCGCGATGCCGCGGCTGGCGGCGTCGTAGGGGCCGATGTCGGTGCGCGCGATGTCCCTGAAGGTGATGGTGCCCTTCTGCGGATGGTAGAAACCGTTGATGACGTTCAGCATCGAGCTCTTGCCGGCGCCGTTCGGGCCGATGATGGCGCGGATCTCGTGGGCGCGGATGTCGAAGCTGACGTCGTTCAAGGCACGGACGCCGCCGAAGGCGAGGCTGATGTTGTCGACCTTCAAGAGCACGTCGCCGATCTTGCGCCCGCCGGAATCCGTCATGCCCGCTAGCTCGCCTGCTTGAGCGGATCGAGCGGGTAGCGCTCGGCCTCGGCGATCGCCACGTCGGCCTCGACCCGGCCCTTGCGGCCGTCCTCGAACGTCACCTCGGTCTCGATGTGGGCGCGGACGGCATCGGAGAACAGCCCCTCGACCAGCGTCTCGTAGCGGCTCTGGACGAAGCTGCGGCGGACCTTGCGGGTACGGGTCAGCTCGCCGTCGTCGGCATCCAGATCCTTGTGCAGCACCAGGAAGCGCCGGATCTGCGATCCGGCCAGCGTCGCCTCGCGCGAGAGGTCGCGGTTCACCCGCTCGACACATCCCTGGATCAGCGCGTAGACCTCGGGATGCGCCGCCAGCTCCTGGTAGCCGCCGTAGACGATGCCCTTGCGCTCGGCCCAGTTGCCGACCGCCGCGAGATCGATGTTGATGAAGGCGGCGGCGAAGCCGCGGTCGGCGCCGAAAGCCACCGCCTCGCGGATGTAGGGGAAGAATTTGAGCTTGTTCTCGATGTACTTCGGCGCGAACAGGCTGCCGTCGGCGAGCTTGCCGACGTCCTTGGCGCGATCGATGATGCGGAGGTGGCCGTCCGAGCCGAAAAAGCCGGCGTCGCCGGTCTTGACCCAGCCGTCGGCGGTCTTGGTCTCGGCCGTCGCCTTGTCGTTCTTGTAGTAGGATTGGAAGACGCCGGGGCTCCTGAACAGCACCTCGCCCGAGGGCTCGATCCTGACCTCGACCTCCGGTGCCGGCGGGCCGACCGTGTCGGGCTTCACCTCGCCGTCCGGCTGGATGCAGATGAAGACCGCCGCCTCGGTCATGCCGTAGAGCTGCTTCACGTTGACGCCGAGCGAGCGGTAGAAATCGAAGATGTCCGGGCCGATCGCCTCGCCGGCGGTGTAGGCGAGACGGATGCGCGAGAATCCGAGCGTGTTCCTCAAGGGCGCGAAGACCAGGAGGTCGCCCAGGCGATAGAGGAGCCGGTCGAGGAGGCCGACGGGCTTCTTATCCAGCAGCGCCGGGCCGACGCGCTTGGCCAGATCCATGAACCGCTTGAACAGCCAGCACTTGACCCGGCTGGCGTCCTCCATGCGGATCATCACCGTGGTCAGGATGTTTTCCCAGATGCGCGGCGGGGCGAAGAAATAGGTCGGCCCGAGCTCGCGGAGGTCGGTCATCACCGTCGCGCCCGACTCGGGGCAGCCGACGCAGAACCCGGCGACATAGGACTGGCCGAAGGAGAAGATGTGGTCGCCGACCCAGGCCATCGGCAGGTAGGCCAGGGTCTCCTCGTTCTCCGTCAGGTGCTCGAGCTCGATCGAGTTGAGCGCGGTCGCCAGCACGTTGGTGTGGGAGAGCACCACGCCCTTCGGCTGCCCCGTCGTCCCCGACGTATAGAGCATGACGGCGATGTCGCCGCCCTTGGCCGACGCCGCCTCGCGCTCGAAGAAGCCGGGATCGCGGGCGAGAAGCTCGCGGCCCATCTCCTGGACCTTGGCGAAGCTGCTGAGGAACGGCTGCGCGTAGTGGCGCATGCCGCGCCCATCCTCGAAGACGATGGTCTCCAGGCCCGGGTGCGCGTCCTTGATCTGCAGCAGCTTGTCGACCTGCTCCTGGTCCTCGGCGATGGCGAAGCGGGCGCCGGCGTTGTCGATGACGAAGCCCATCTCGGCGGCGACCGCGTCCTGGTAGACCGGCACCGGGGTGCAGCCGATCGCCTGCGCCGCGCACATGGTCCAGTAGAGGCGGGGCCGGTTGTCGCCGACGATGGCGATGGTGTCGCCGCGGCGCGCGCCGAGCGCGTGGAGGCCGGCGGCGAGCCGCATGGTCTCGGCCAGGACCTGCCCCCAGGTCCAGGTCTGCCAGATGCCGAGCGACTTCTCGCGGCTGGCCGGCCGGTCGGGAAAATCGCGCGCATTGGCAATGAGGACCTTGGGGAAGGTATCGGCGTCCTTCAGCCGCGCCCGCGCCCGGCTATGGCCGATCACCGGCGTTGCGACGCTGGTCCGCTCGATTCCATCCATGCCCGACGCCTCCTCGCCTCCGTCGGCTGGATTCTTCTGACCCTTTTCGGGTAAATCCTTGCTCCGACGGAGAAAAATTAATACCGGCTGGGCCGAGGAGGGTCAAGGATGGCGGGCTGGGGGACCGTGTCTCAGAGGTCCGTACCATCGGACGATTGACATCTTGCGGCGGCTCTCACGTCGTCATCTTCTTGGTTGTCAATTTTCGGCACTACAATAATATTCTCAGGTACGGATCACGTTTGACCCGGCGAAGAGGGCAAGAACCCTGGAAGGGCGGGGACTGGATTTCGCCGAGGCCGCCGAGCTGTTCGAGGGGCCTACTTTCGAATTCGAGGATACCCGCAAGGACTACGGCGAGCGGCGCATCATCTGCTTCGGTCGACTGCCTGGCCGTTTGATCGTCGCCGGCTATGTCGTTCGCGGGCAGGCGCGGCACGTCTATTCGATGAGGAAGGCTAATGACCGGGAAGAAGCGGAATTCGGGAAGCGACTGGGCGAAGGTTGACGCTCCCCAGATCCAGCCGCACGAGTACGGCGAGCTGCCGGAATGGACCGCGGAAACGTTCGAGCGTGCGGACTTTTATGTCGCCGGCAAGCTTGTCCGCAAAGGCAAGGCGGGACGGCCGCCGAAGGAGAAGCCGAAGCGCCAGGTGACCTTGCGGCTGGACCAGGATGTGATCGCCGGCCTCAGGGCGACCGGACCAGGCTGGCAGACGCGGGTCAACGAGACGCTGCGACAGTCCTTGAAACGAAAGCGGGCGTAGCCATGGCCGAGCCCAAGCTGCCGCGCTTCGACACCCTCGCCCTTCACGCCGGGCAGCGCCCCGATCCGACGACCGGCGCACGCGCCCAGCCGATCTACCAGACCACCTCTTATGTCTTCCGCGACGTCGACCACGCGGCGTCCCTGTTCAACCTGGAGCGCTCGGGGCACATCTACTCGCGCATCTCCAACCCGACGGTGGCGGCGCTGGAGGAGCGGATCGCGGCGCTCGAAGGCGGCGTCGGCGCGGTCTGCGTCGCCTCCGGCCAGGCGGCGCTGCATCTGGCGATCTCGACCCTGATGGGCGCGGGCGGCCACATCGTCTCGTCCCGCTCGATCTACGGCGGCTCGCACAACATGTTCATGCACACCTTGCCGCGCTTCGGCATCACCGCGACGCTGGTCGATCCCCGCGACCACGACGCTTTCCGGGATGCCATCCGGCCGGAGACGCGGCTCGTGTTCGGCGAGGTGCTGGGCAATCCGCGGCTCGAGGTCCTGGACATCCCGAAGGTGGCGGCGATCGCGCATGCCGCAGGATTGCCGCTGATGCTCGATGCGACCTTCGCCACGCCCTATCTCTGCCGTACCTTCGAGCATGGCTGCGACCTCGTCATGCATTCGGCGACCAAGTGGCTCGGCGGCCACGGCATCGCCATCGGCGGTGCCTTGGTCGATTCCGGCCGCTTCGACTGGGAGGGCGGCAAGTTCCCGACCCTGACCGAGCCCTATGCCGGCTACCACGGCCTCGACTTCGCCGAGGAGTTCGGCCCGGAGGCCTTCGTCATGCGGGCCCGTGCCGAGGGCCTCCGCGACTTCGGCGCCTGCATGAGCCCGACCACCGCCTTCCACATCCTGCAGGGGATCGAGACGCTGCCGCTGCGGATGGCCCGCCATGTCGACACTGCCTTCAAGGTGGCGCGGTTCCTCCAGGGTCACGACGCGGTCGCCTGGGTACTCCATCCGGGCCTCGAGACCCATCCCGACCACGACCTGGCGAAGAAGCTGTTGCCGAAGGGCGCCGGATCGATGATCGCTTTCGGCATCAAGGGCGGGCGCGCCAAGGGCCGCGCCTTCATCGAGCGGGTGAAGCTCTTCTCGCACCTCGCCAATGTCGGCGACGCCAAGTCGCTGGTGATCCACCCGGCCTCGACCACGCATCAGCAGATGAGCCCCGAGGAGCTGGATGCGGCCGGCGTCGGCGAGGACCTGATCCGGCTCTCGATCGGCCTCGAAGACCCTGACGACATCCTCGAGGATCTCGATCAGGCGCTGAAGGCCTCGCAGAAGAGCTGACGCCATGGAGCTTTCCGTCGACGGCCTTCGCGTCTTCGCCGGCACCGGAGGCCGGCCGCTGGCGCCCGACCGGCCGCCGGTCGTGCTGCTGCACGGCGCCGGCATGGATCACACGGTCTGGGTGCTGCAGGCGCGGTTCCTCGCCCATCACGGCTTCTCCGTGCTCGCCGTCGATCTGCCGGGGCATGGCCGCTCGGCGGGCGCGCCGCTCGCCTCGATCGAGGCGATGGCCGATTGGGCCGGCCGGGCGATCGCGGCGGCCGGCGTCGAAAAGGCCGCGCTGGTCGGTCACAGCCTAGGCGCGGCCGTCGCCCTCACCGCCGCCGCGCGCCAGCCCGACCGGGTCGAGCGGATCGCGCTGCTCGGGGCATCGCTCGCCATGCCGGTGCATCCCGACCTCCTGGCCTCGGCCGATGCAGGAACGATGCTGGCGCCTGCGCTCATGACCTTTTGGGGCCTCGGCCGATCGGCGCAGATCGGCGGCCATCCGACACCCGGCCTCTGGCTCACCGGGGCGGCGCGGCGCCTGATCGAGAAAGGCGTCGGGCCGGCGCTCGCCACCGATCTTCGGGCCTGCGCGGACTGGAAGGGCGGGCCTGAGGCGGCGGCCACGGTCCGCTGCCCCACGCTGGTCTTCGCCGGCGCCGAGGACCGCATGACGCCGGCGGCGAAGGCCGGCGAGATGGCGGCGGCGATCGCCGGCGCCGGCCTGGTCACCATTCCTGGGTCCGGCCACATGATGATGCTTGAGGCGCCGGATGCGACGGTCGACGCGCTCCACGGATTTCTTTCGGGGAAGGGGTGATGCCGGAGAATGCGGAGACGCGCGGCGACTACGGCCACTGGCTCGAAATCCCGACGCGATGGATGGACAACGACGTCTACGGCCACGTCAACAACGTCGTCTACTATTCCTACTTCGACACGGTCATCAACGCCTACCTGATCGAGGCCGGGAAGCTCGACATCGAGACGGGGCCGGCGATCGGGCTCTGCGTCGAATCCCAGTGCCGCTATTTCAAGTCGCTGGCCTTTCCCGATCGCATCGACGCGGGCTTGCGCGTCGGCAAGCTCGGTCGCTCCAGCGTCCGCTACGAGATCGGCCTCTTCCGTTCGGGCGACGGGGCGCCGGCGGCGGTTGGACACTTCGTCCATGTCTTCGTCGACCGGGACGGGCGGCGGCCGACGCCGATCCCCGAGCCGATGCGGGCGGCGCTGGCGCGTCTTGCGAAGCCTTAACCAATATTTGGGCTTGGCGACCGACCGCGTCCGGTCCCATGCTCGGGTCATGCCGACGGCCATCCTGACGCGCACCTGGGACGAGGCCCTCTCGCTCCTGATCGAGGCCCGGAACTATCTGAGCTTTCGTCAGGCCATCGACGCCGACCGGATCCAGCCGCTCGATCGCCTCAAGCTGACGCGGGAGTCGTTCCGGCTGACCTCGCGGCTCTCCCAGGTGATGGCCTGGCTGATGCTGCGGCGCGCCGTGATCGCAGGCGAGATCGCCGACGAGGACGCGCGCCGCCCGGAACGCCGGCTCGCCGGCCACGATGTCTGCCTCGCCCGCGCCGACGACCTCGGCGACTGGCTGCCTACAGGCATGGACGGGCTCCTTGAGCGGAGCCGCACCCTCTACGAGCGGGTCGCCCGCCTCGACCGGCTCTTGAGCTAGAAAAGCGAAGGCCCCCGTCCGGCGGACGAGGGCCTTGACGCGGCCGATCGGTGACTGGGTCTTAGGACTGCGGCTTCATCGCGCCGATGTTGGCGAAGCGCTTCTTGAACTTGGAGAGCTGGCCGCCGGTGTCCATCAGGCGGTGGACGCCGGTCCAGGCCGGGTGCGACTTCGGATCGATCTCGAGCCGCATGGTCTCGCCCTCCTTGCCCCAGGTCGACTTGGTCTCGAACTCCGTGCCATCGGTCATGACGACCTTGATGGTGTGGTAGGCCGGGTGGATTTCGGGCTTCATCGGCGACGCTCCAGCTTGACGCGCGGGCTTATAGACGAGGGGGGCCTGAGGCGCAAGGGGCGGCTCACCCCGGCTGGTAGCGATCCAGCAGCCCCTCCGGCAGCGCCATCAGGCGCGGCGCCTCGGTCCACAACAGGTGACAGTCGACCGCCCGGCCCGGATAGACCAGGCGCAAGACCGCCCGATAGGCCGCCATCTGCCGAAGATAGAGGGCGGCGACCTCCTCGGGCGCGGCCGGGGCCGGGCGGTTGGTCTTGTAGTCGATCACCAGCACCCGGTCGGAGAGGGCGACCAGCCGGTCGACCTGGCCCGAGACCACATGCGGTCCGACCCGTCCGGTCACCGGCACTTCCGGCCGGCTTTCCGGGCCGAACAGCGGGGCCAGCGCCGGATCGTCCAGGATCGCCAGGGTCTCTTGAAGGAGTACTTCGGCCTGCTCGGGCGTCACCCCCTGGCCCGGCCGGCCGAGCCAGCGCCGTCCCGCCTCGGCCCGCGCGGGCGGCGGCAGCTCGGGCAGCGACTGGAGGAGGCGGTGGACCAGGCGGCCGCGGCGGAAGCGGAGCCCGTCGTCGGTCGCAAGCGGCGAGCGGACCGGCGGTTCCGGGTCCTCCGGCCGGCTCGGCGCCAGCGGCCGGGGCGGGGTCGGCTCCGCCCGGGGGGCAAGCCGGGCCCAGCCTGGCAGGCGGTCGACCTCGGCCGCGGCCTCGGTGTCCCTGGACGCCGCGACCCGCGCGGTCTGCGGGGTTTCGTAGCGGAGGCCGGGCAGGTCGAAACCGGGGATGGCGACCACGGTCGCGAGACCTTGGAGGCCGACGGCGACCATGTCGTACCAGTTCTTCGGACCCCCCTGGCGGCGGACGCTCCAGCCGCAGACATAGAGCCGGTCCTCGGCCCGGGTCATCGCGACATAGAGGAGGCGGCGATACTCCTCCTCGCTCCGCTGGCGGGCGGAGCTGCGGATGCGGGCGGAGACCAGGTCGGCGTCCTCGGCGCGCGGGCACCAGACCGGCAGGTCGTCCTCGTCCCAGAGCACGCCGGGATCGTCGCGGGGCGGGCTCACCGTGTCCGGCAGGATGACGATCGGCGCCTGCAGGCCCTTGGCGCCGTGCACGGTCATCACGCGCACCTCGTCGCGGACGCCGTGCTCGAGGTCGCGCTTGATGTCTTCGGAAGACTCGGCGAGCCAGTGGAGGAAGCCTTCGAGCGACGGCGGATGGATGCGCTCGTAGGCGAGCGCCGCGTTCAGGAGCTCCTCCAGCGCGTCCAGCGATTCCGGGCCGAGGCGCGCCTGCAGCTTGCGGCGCCCGCCTTGCGGACCCAGCACATGGGCGAACAGCGCGAAGGGCGGCATCAGGTCGACGCGGGCGAGGAGATCGGCGAGATCGTCATGCGCCGAAGCGAAGGCCGCGTCCTCGCCGCGGAGGTCGGCGAGGCGGCGCCAGAGCGTGGTCGTCCGTCCATGGGCGAGCCGGAAGAGCTGATCTTCGGTGAGCCCGATCAGCGGGCTCTTGAGCACGGTCGCCAGCGTGAGATCGTCGGACGGCAGCAGCAGCGCGTGGCCGAGCGCCATCAGGTCCATCACGGCGAGCTGGTCGGTCAAGAGGATGCGGTCGGCGCCGGCGACCGGCACCTGCCGCTTCTTCAGCGCACGGACCAGCGCATCGAGGAAGGTGCCGCGCCGGCGCACCAGCACCATGACGTCGCCGGGCCTGACCGTTCGCCCGCGCGCCGGGAGCACGTCGCGGCCGACCCATGACCCGATGCGGTCGGCGATCAGGCCGGCCAGCGTCGTTTCCGGATCGTCGCCGCGGCGCTGGTCGACCGGGGGCGACCACGGCGCCGGCGCGTCCTGGTCGACCGCTCCGACCGGCGGCCACAGCTCGACCAGGCCGGCGGCGCCCTCGCGGTGCGGGAGGTGGTGGATCCGCGCGTTCTCGGGCGTGACGCCGTCGCGCGCGTCCAGGCGATCGAAGACCGCGTCGACGGCGGAGAGGACCGCCGGCGTCGAGCGGAACGAGGTCTCCAGCTCGACCTGATCCCAGCTTTGCTCGGCGCCGATGACGCGAAGCGCGAAGTGCTCGCGCATGCGTTCGAATGCGCGGGGATCGGCGCGCTGGAAGCTGTAGATCGACTGCTTGTAGTCGCCGACGGCGAACACCGTGCGCGCGACCTCGCGCGCGCCGAGTCCGGTGAAGAATTCGGCGGCGAGCTGCTGGATCACCTGCCACTGGTCGGGGTTGGTGTCCTGCGCCTCGTCGATCAGGATGTGATCGAGGCCGCCGTCGAGCTTGAACAGAACCCAGGCGGCGACGCCCTCGGCCGAGAGCAGCGCACGGGTCTTCAGGATCAGGTCGTCGTAGTCGAGCAGCGCGCGTTCCTGCTTGAGGCGCTCATAGGTCTCGACGATGGCGACGGCGAGACGGACGAGCGCGGCGGTCGAGGCAGCGACGGCGAGCGCCTTCAGCCGTTGATCGAGAGCGACGACACGTACCGCCTCTTGCTGAAGCGTCTGCTCGCATGTCGGGTCGTGTTTGATCGCCGGCTTCGTCGCGAGCTTGTCCCGTATCTTTCCCTTCTCCGTGAGAAAGATCGAGCGATAGTCGCCATAGCGCTCGATCCGGCTTTCGCCTTCGTACAGGAAGCGCGTCAGCCTTGGAGCGCGCTCCTGGTCGGTCGCTGTTCCCTTGGCTAAAGCGGCGGCGGCGCGGCGCAAGGAGAGCAGGTCGAAAGCGCCGTCGGCGAACGCTTGTGCGATGAGCCCCTCGCGTGTCGCCGTCGGATCGGCCCCGTGGCGGGCGAAGATCAGCGCGACGGCGCCGTCGACGCCGTGCTCGTCGACCAGGCGGAGCAGCCGGCCGCGCTCGGAAACCAGCGCCTGCGCCAGGCCTTCAAAGCGTTCCTCCCCGGCGCGTCCGGTGGCGAGGCGAAGCGCCTCGGCGAGAGCACCGCCGGCGGCGGCCTGGGCCAGCACCCGCGTCCTGGCCTCGGCCATCAGCTCGGCGGCGACGCGTTCCTCGGCCGCCTCGAAATAGGGCACGACATTGGCTTCGAGCGGGAAGCGGCCGAGCAGGCTCTGGCAGAAGCCGTGGATGGTCTGGATCTTGAGGCCGCCGGGGGCGTCGAGGGCGCGGGCGAAGAGGCGCCGCGCGCGCACGCGCTCGTCCTCGGTCGCGTCCCGGCCGAGCAGCTTCAAGAGGCCGTCGTCGAGGCCGGGATCGTCGGCGACGGCCCAGTCGGCCAGCTCGCCCATGACGCGGGTCTTCATCTCCGCCGCCGCCGCCTTGGTGAAGGTGAGGCAGAGCAGGCGCTCCGGCTTCGCATTCTCGAGCAGGAGGAGGCGCAGCACCCGGTCGGAGAGCACCGAGGTCTTCCCCGAACCCGCCGATGCGCCGACCCACACCGACGACTCCGGCCGCGATGCCGCCCGCTGCTCGGCCGAGCGCGCGCGGGCCAGGCGGGGCTTCGTCGGATGCGCCGTCATTCGACCGTCGACCATTCCTTGACCCGCGCCAGGTGGTCGTAGTCGCTGAAGCGGGGGGCGGCGTCGGGGTCGGGGCGGGAGCGGTAGGGCGTCTCAGGATCGGCGAAGCGGCGGATCAGGTCGCGGAGTCCGGTCAGCGCCTCGTCGATCAGCGCGCGCGGATCGCCCTTGGCGAGCGGCCGGATCTCGCCGGGCGGGTCGCCGCCGGAAAGCCGCCAGTATTCGAGCCCCACCACCTTGCCCGTGCCGACGTCGTCGAAGCCGCCAGCCTCGGCGATCAGCGCTTCCAGGGGAAGCTGCGGCGACAGGCCGAGCTCGACCTCGCGCGGCGAGGGCAGCACGCCCGTCTTGTAATCCAGGATGACGAGCCCGCCGGTCTCGAGCCGGTCGATGCGGTCGACCTTGCCGCTGAGGCGGAAGCCGTCGATCACCATGGAGCCGGTGATCTCCGTCCGGCTGGCGGCGAGGGTCGGCCGCCGGGCGCGTTCGGCCTCCAGGAACCAGTCGGCGATGCGCTCGAAGCGCGGCCACCAGAAGGCCCGCACCCCCGGCCGGTCGAGCGCGGCGCCGAAGGCCGTGCGCCCGATCGCCAGCAGTTGCTCCCGCGCATCGTCGGGCAGTCCGTCGGGGAAGGCCGCGACGAACCGGTCGAGCGCATCGTGGATGAACTGGCCGCGCTCGGCGGCGCCGGGGTCGGCGTCGAGCGGATCGAGCGCCTTCAGCCCCAGGATGTGGCGGGCGTAGACGGCGTAGGGATCGCGCATCCAGGTCTCGACCTGGGTCACCGACAGCCCGGTCGGCCGCGCGGCGACCGGCGGCCGTGGCTCGGGCGCGGCAAGCCGCAGGGTCCTCTCCGGCAGATCGAGCGCATCGGCCCAGGCGCGCATGGTCCGGCCGCCGGCCTTGAGCCGCTGGCCGCCCTCCTCGCCGAGCACGACGTCGAGCCGCAGCAGCCAGCGGCTGGGGATCGTCGGCGTGCCTTCGACACGCTCGGCCCGGGTCAGCACGACGCGGGGTGCGGCCGCCAGCTCAACGAAGTCGTGGGCGGAGAGGCCGATGCGGCGTTCCGGCGGCGGCAGGCCGAACGTGGCGCGCATCGGCCGGGACAGCCAGGGATCGTTGGCGGGCTCGGGCGGCCAGGTGCCCTCGTTCAATCCTGCGAGCACCACCACGTCGGCGGTCTGCAACCGCGCTTCGAGGGGCCCCAGGATGGCGAGGCGCGGATGCTGGCCCCGTTGCGGGCGCACCACCAAGCCTTCGGTCAGCGCGGTGTAGAGCGCGGGATAGTCGGCGCCGCGGGCGAGGGCGAAGATGCCGGCGGCCTCGCCGAGCTCGGCCAGGGCATTCGCCAGCGCCTCCCCGGCCTCAGTCCGCCACAGACGCTCGGCCCCGCCGGCCTCCTTCGCTGCCGCCATCGCCTCCGCCGTCTCGACATGGGCGGCGAGAAGCAAGGTCAGCCCGGCGCCGCCGGCGGCGAGGCCGGTCCGCAGCGGGGCGAGACGCCGGCCGAGATCGGCGACGAAGGCGCTGAGCGTGCGCTGCTCGTCGGACTCCTTCAGCTCGCCGAGCGCCGCGATCAGCCCGTCGATGCCCGGCGCCGGCCGCGGCCCGCGCAGCACCGCGCGTTCGAGGCGGCGGGCGAGGTCGCGGAAACCCGCCGGCTCGCGGCCGCCCGAGGCCAGCGGATGCTTCAAGAGCGCCAGCAATGGCACCGGCGCCAGATCCGCTTCCGCCGCCTCCAGCAGCAGGCGCAGGAAGGTGCCGGGCGGCGTGCCGGAAAGCGGCTGGCCGCCGGAATCGTCGATGTCGATGTTCCAGCGTGCCATCTCGGCGGCGACGCGCCGGCCGAGGCCGCGGTCGGGCGTCACCAGCATCGCGCGCTGTCCCGACGTCTCCAGCGCTTCCCGCAGCACGAGCGCCACGGCGCGCGCCTCCGCCTCCGCCGTCGGCAGATCGAGACGCGAGAGTCCGGATGTCGCCGCGGAGTCGGGCGGGCCGAGGCCGCGCCAGTCGTCGGATGTCGCGGCCGGCGTCAAGGCGAGCTGCAGCAGCGCCGCGCGCGGCGACACCGTGTCGTCGGCGCGCCAGTCCTCGACCTGGTCGCGCGGGATCGCCAGGCGCGCGAGCAAACGGTGCATGGTGTGCTGGGGATGGGTCGGCTCGGCGCCGATCGCCTCCCAGGTGCGGTCGTCGCAGGCGCGGTCGAGGCCGGGCAGCACCACCTCGCCCCGCGGCAACGCCGCCACCACTTCGATCAACGCCGCGGTCGCCGGCAGGCTGCCGGTCGATCCGGCGACGATCACCGGCGTCGCCGGCGGCGCCTTGGTCCAAGCCTCGGCCTGGAGGCGCAGCAGGCGGGCGCGGCGGTCGGCGGGATCGAGCGCGCCTTCCTCTTCCAGCACTCGCGGCCATTCCTCCGACAGGATCTCCAGGAACTTGAGCGTGAGCTGCCAATGCTCGGCCAGCTCCGCCGGCACCAGGCCGGGCAGGTCGGCGAAGGAAAGCCCCTCGGTGTGGATCTGGTCCAAGAGCCGCGCCAGCTCGCGGGCCAACCTGGCGGCGTGATGGGGCGCGCGGTCGCCGGCGCGGAGGATGAGGCGCGTCAGCAGGAGCTGCCGGCGCGGCTCGGCGATCGCCGGCGGCAGATCCAGCGACGCCGCGAGACCCAGCTCGGAGGCAAGGCCGAGATCGAGCTCGGCCGCATCGACGTCGCCGAGCGGCACCAGCCGCGGCAGGAGGAGGGCCCGGCCCTCGCTCTGCCGAAGAAACGCCTCGGCCAGCTCCCGCCCGGCGCGCCGCGTCGGCAGCAGAATGGTGGTATCCGGCAGCGCCAGGGGATCGGATGCGCGCGCCAGAATCCCCGAGGCCAGCGCCTCGAGGAAGGGAACGCCGGGCGGGATGGTCAGCACGCTCACGGCGAAAGCCTCTTCAGGCGCTCGGTCCACGACGCGCCGCCCGAGATCGTGCCTAAGCGCTCGTTCTCGCTCGTGCCGAAGGCGAGCGCGATGTCGAGACGATCCACCGGCAGCAGCGCCCCCAGGCGCTCCGGCCATTCGATCAGCGAGATCGCGTCGGCGAAGGCATCCTCGAGGTCCAGCTCATAGGCGTCCTCGGGTTTGCCGAGGCGATAGAGATCGAAATGCCAGACCGGCGTGGGCGCCAGATCGTAGGTCTGCACCAGCGTGAAGGTCGGGCTCGGCACCTCCTCCGGCCCGCCGAGCGCCTGGATCACCGCGCGGGCGAAGAACGTCTTCCCGGTTCCGAGCTCGCCCGAGAGGGCGACGACGTCGCCGGCGCGGAGCAGCGGCGCCAGACGCGCGGCGAGGGCGCGGGTGGCGGAGGGGGAGGAGAAGTGATGCGGGCCTCTCACAGGGAAGACTCTTTTATTGGCGGACTGATCGTGGGCCCTGAGTTTGACCCGCTGCTCACCTTTCGGCATCAATCACGATCGACCTAATAATCGTGTTGCGATCACTCGGGCGAATGTAGGGTCGTATGGCGCGTGCGGTTGGTGATGAGGAAGTAATGCACGACCCAGGGCTGCCAACTGAGTTGGAAAACTTGAATGGTGGGGATTCGCCCTCAGGGGAGCATAGTACCCGTATTCCTAAGGTGCCCTCTATCGAACGGATAAAGCTTCCCGATTTGATCGTCCGTCAAGACTGGAAAAATAGAAACTTTAGCCCGATCTATTCACCATGCGAAGCGATAGCTGGGCAGCGGCGGTGCGGACGAGCGGCATGGTGGCACCCGATTGGCGCGGTTTGATGTCGATGGCTCGGCTGGGGGTTGCGGATCTGGGTTCGACGGGGCACGAGGCCCCTTAGTC
>SHVZ01000038.1 GCA_009694025.1 Alphaproteobacteria bacterium
AGGATCGCGAACTTGACGATGAACAGGATGGCGAGCACGGCGACGACCGGGCTCACGTCCTGGAAGCGGCCGGCGGCGATCTTGATCGCCGCATAGGAGATGAAGCCGAAGGCGATGCCGTGGGCGATCGAGAAGGTGAGCGGCATGGCGACCGCCGTCACCACGCCCGGCGCGTATTCGGTCACGTCCTCCCAGTCGAGCTCGGCCAGCCCCCGCGCCATCAGGCAGGCGACGAAGAACAGCGCCGGTGCCGTCGCATAGCCGGGAACGGTGGTGGCGAGCGGAGCGAAGAAGAGGGCGAGCAGGAACAGGAGGGCCACGACGACCGCGGTCAGGCCGGTGCGTCCGCCTTCCTTGATGCCGGCGGCGCTCTCGATGTAGCTGGTGGTGGTCGAGGTGCCGAGGACGGCACCGCCCATCGCCGCGACCGAGTCCGTCACCAGCGCCTGGCGGATGCGCGGCAGCTTGCCCTCCTTGTCGAGGAATCCGGCGCGATGGGCGAGCCCGATCAGCGTGCCGGCGTTGTCGAAGAGGTCGACGAAGAGGAAAGCGAAGACCACCGCCACGAGCCCGAGAGAGAGCGCACCGGCGACGTCCATCTGGAAGAAGGTCGGCGCCAAGGACGGCGGCATCGAGGCGACGCCGTTGAAGGGCGAGAAGCCGAAGACGATGCCGATCGCCGTCACCGCCAGGATCGCGATCATGATCGCGCCGCGCACGCGCATGGCGTCGAGGCCGACCATGACGAAGAATCCGAGGCAGGCGAGGATGGTGGTCGGCGACTTCAGATTGCCGATGCCGACGATGGTCGCCTTGTTCTCGACGATCAGGCCGGCGTTCTTGAGCGCGATGATCGCAAGGAAGAGCCCGATGCCGGCCGAGATCGAAAGCTTCAGCGCGCGGGGGATCGAGTTGATGATCCATTCGCGCACACGCGTGACGGTCAGAACCAGGAAGAGGAATCCCGAGACGAAGACGGCGCCGAGCGCCACCTGCCAGCTCACGCCCATTCCGAGCACGACGCCATAGGCGAAATAGGCGTTGAGGCCCATGCCCGGGGCGAGGGCGATCGGGTAGTTGGCGTAGAGCCCCATCAGCAGGGTGGCGCCGGCCGCGGCGAGGCATGTGGCGACGAACACCGCCCCCTTGTCCATCCCGGCGTCGCCCAATATCAGCGGGTTGACGAAGATGATGTAGGCCATGGTGAGGAAGGTGGTGATGCCGGCCAGCACCTCCGTCCGGACGTCGGTCTTGTTCTCGTCGAGCTTGAAGAACGTCGCGAGCATCTTAGGTCCCCCTTTTGCCGCGGTTACTTCTTCGGACGATCCGCCGCAGGATGGCGGAAGACCGTCTGCCCGTCGAGACGAGAGAGCTGCTCTTAAGCGCCGCTGCGGAGCAGCGGGCGATCGGCCGAGGGCACGCCCAGGGACTTGAGCTTCCGATGGAGTGCCGATCGCTCCATGCCGACGAAGCCGGCGGTGCGGGAGATGTTCCCGCCGAAGCGATTGATCTGGGCCAGGAGATACTCGCGCTCGAACAGCTCCCGGGCATCACGGAGGGGCAGGCCCATGATCTCCCCACCCCTCTCCCAGCGCAACACCGTGGGCGTGTTCGAGCCGATCTCCGGCGGCAGCGATTCGGCCGAGATCGGCTGGGTCGGGTCGCCGGCGGCCATGATCAGCAGCCAATCGGCCACGTTTCGGAGCTGACGCACGTTGCCGGGCCAGTCGTAGGCCTGGAGGGCGACCATCGCGTCCTCGCCGACCTCGCGTTTCGGCAGGCCGGCATTCTCGGCTGCCTGGCTGAGGAAATGGCGAATCAGCACCGGAATGTCCTCGCGCCGTTCGCGCAGCGAGGGGATACGGAGCGGCACGACGTTGAGCCGGTAGAACAGATCCTCGCGGAACGTCCCTTCGACGATCATCATCGGCAGATCGCGGTTGGACGTGGCGAGTACGCGGGCATCGACCTCGATGCGGGTGGTGCCGCCGACCCGCCGGAACGCCTGGTCCTGGAGCACGCGCACGATCTTGCCCTGGGTCTCTGCCGGCAGATCGGCGACCTCGTCGAGCAGCAGCGTGCCGCCATGGGCCTGCTCGAAGGTGCCGAGCCCGACCTCGGTCCCGGATTCGATGCCGAACAGCTCGGCCTCGAAGCGCTCGGGCTCCAGCGTCGCGCAGTTGAGCGCGACGAAAGGACCGTCGGCGCGACGCGAGCGCGCATGGATCATCCGCGCCGCCACCTCCTTGCCGGCCCCGGCGCCGCCGGTGATGAACACCCGGCTTCCGGTCGGGGCAACGCGCTCGATCGCAAGGCGCACCTGGAGCAACCCCTGGCTCACGCCGGTCAGCTCCTGGGCGGCGCCGGAGCGGAGCTTCAACTCCTCGTTCTCGCGCCTGAGATGCGCCGTTTCGATGGCATGGGCGACGATCAGCAGCAGCCGGTCGGTCTGGAACGGCTTTTCGATGAAGTCGTAGGCGCCGAGCTTGATCGCCTGGACCGCGGTCTCGATCGTTCCGTGGCCGGAGATCATCACCACCGGCACGTTCGGATGCTCCTTACGCACCGCTTCCAGCACCTGCAGGCCATCGAGCGTGCTGCCCTGAAGCCAGATGTCGAGCACCAGCAAGGACGGTCGGCGCTGGCGCAGCTCGGCCAACGCCGTGTCGGAGTCCGCCGCCACCCGCGTGAGATAGCCTTCGTCCGCGAGCACGCCCGCGATCAGCATTCGGATGTCGGCCTCGTCGTCGACGATCAGTACGTCATGCGCCATGTCCGGCGACCCTCGTTCCCTTCCGCTCGACCTCGCCGAGCACGCCGCCCGGCAGAATCAGCACGACCTTCGCCCCGCCCCCCTCGTTGTCGCCGAGGACCAGGCGGCCTCCATGGTCCTCGGCGATTTTCTTGACGATGGCGAGCCCGAGCCCGGTGCCCTTGGTCCGCGTCGTCACATAGGGCTCGGTCAGGCGCTCGCGCCCCTCGACCGGCAGTCCCTTGCCGTTGTCGGTCACCTCGATGCGAGTCTCGCCGGCCTCGACAGCCAGCATCAGGCGGATCAGCCCCGCCGGCAGCTTGCCGGACTCCGGAGGCGCCCGCCCGTCGATGGCGTCGGCGGCGTTCTTCAAGAGGTTGGTGATCGCCTGGCGGAGCTGACGCGCGTCGCAAGAGACAACTACCGGCGCCGCCGGCGCGTTGATCTCGACCTTGGTCGACGTCCCGCCCTGGCGCTGCAGGAAGACCGCCTCCTCGCAGATCGGTTGGAGGGCCTCCGCCTTGATCGTCGCCCGCGGCATACGGGCGAAGGAGGAGAACTCGTCGACCATGCGGCCGATGTCGCCGACCTGGCGGACGATGGTGTCCGTGCACGCCCGGAAAGTCTCGGGATCCGAGGTGATTTCCTTGAGGTAGCGCCGCTTCAACCGCTCGGCGGATAGTTGGATCGGCGTCAGCGGATTCTTGATCTCGTGCGCGATCCGTCGGGCGACGTCGGCCCAGGCCGCCTGGCGTTGGGCGGTCAGAAGCTCGGTCACATCGTCGAAGGTCAAGACGTAGCCGATCGTCTCGTCCTGCCGGGTGTCGACGCCGAGCCGCGCCAGGAGGATGCGGGTGCGGCCGCCACGGACGATCTGCACCTGGTCCTCGGCGAGCTTGTCGGGGCGGCGGCGAACCTCGTCCCAGAGGGCCGCCAGCTCCGGCACCGCCTCGACCAGCGGCCGCCCGATCAAGGACTCAGGCTGCACGCCGAGCCGGCTGGCGGCGGAGCGGTTGGGCAGCGTGATGCGGCCCTCGCCATCGACGCCGATGACGCCAGCCGAGACGCCGGACAGGACCGCTTCGATGAAGCGGCGGCGCATGTCGAGCTGGCGGTTCGCCTCCATCAGGTCGCCGCGCTGGGCCTCGAGCTGCTCGGTCATCCGGTTGAAGGCCTGCGCCAGCACGCCGATCTCGTCACCGGCCGTGCGCTCCTCCACCCGGGCACCAAGATCGCCGGCGCGGACCCGCTCGGCCGCCCGTGCCATCCCGATGATCGGCCGGGCGAGCTGGTTGGCGAAGGTGAGGCCCAGCCAGATCGCCGCCAATAGCAGCAGCAGGGCGACCGCGGCGAACCAGACGATGAAGCTGAACTGCAGGCCGGCGGCGCGGGCCTCGATCTCCTGGTAGGCTTCGACGGCGAGCCGGGTGCGCTCGGCATAGGCGAGCGCCGTCGCGTCGACGACCCGTCCGATCATCAGATACGCGCCGATGAAGCGATCGAGCTGCACCACCGCCCTGACACGGTCCTCGTTCTCGCTCGAGAACACCACGACCTCGCCTTCGGAGGCGCGGTTGACGATGTCGTCCGCCAGCGGCTCGAGCTCAAGTGCGAAAGACAGGCCGGCGCGCGCGAGGATCGCGCCTGACTCGGTGAACACCACCGCCTCCGACAGCGTCCGCGAGGCGGCCCAGGCGGTCAGGAGCGAGTTGAAGCGCTGCTGGCTGCCCATCAACGCCGGTGCTTCGCGCGAAATGTTCTGGGCCATCAGCAGGACGTCGCCGCGGATGCTTTTCTGATGCTCGTCCAAGTAGAGCCGGGCCACGGCGTGGCTCTCGTTGACGGCCTTGCGGACGACGTCGTCGAACCAGCTCTGGATGCCGAGATGGAGGAAGAGCGCGGCGAACACGGTGACCACCAACGTCGGCGCCAGCGCAACCAAGCTGAAGAGGAGGGCGAGACGACGGTGGAGCCCGGAGCCGGCGCCGTCGCTCCGGCGCTCGGCCCAGAGGCCGACCAGACGGCGGGCCACGAGGCCCGCCAGCAGCAGCAGCAGCACCACGTCGAGGGTAAGAAGCTGGATGATCGGCTTCGGCTCGCGCGGCAACGCCCCGACGCCGGTGAAGGTGAGGTAGGTCGCGATCGCCGAGACGACGGAGGCCAGCGCGAGGAGGATCGCGAGCTTGCGGGCGAGCGCCACGCGCACCGACCACGCCTCGAAGCGCCGCCGCATGCCGACGAGGTCCCCGGTCGCGACTTCCGTCATAGGTGCGAAATAGCCACGGTGCAGAATAGCCACAGTTGATGCCGATTTACGACACCTCGTTGCGCGCCGCAACAGGACAAATTTCCGGCACTAGGCGAGGAGATAGTCGAGGACACCGTTCAGACGTTGCCGTCCTGCCGCAGTTGCCCGAATCCCACGACCGTCGTCGACGAGATAACCCTCCTCGACCAGCGCGCTCCGCCGGTCGGCCGACGGCAGCACGTCCAGGCGCCCGTAGGGGATGCCCTCGGCCAGCCGCAGCCCCATCATCAGGATCTCCCGTCGTCGCTCGCCGGCCGGCTGCGTCGTCTCCTCCGCGGTGCCATGACCGTCCGCCTCGACCGCCGCGATCCAGGTTTCCGGCGCCCGCGCCTGGCGCGTCGCATGCCAGACCCCGCCACGAGGCACCCGGCCATGGGCGCCGGGACCGATGCCGAGATAGGGCCCCATCCGCCAATAGGTCAGGTTGTGCCGGGATTCCTCGCCTGGACGTGCGTGATTCGAGATCTCGTAGGCGGGGAGCCCGGCGCGGTCGAGGATCTCCTGGGTCGTCTCATAGAGCGCGCCGGCGAGATCGTTGTCCGGAATCGCGATTTCGCCGCGCTGGAAGCGCGTCTGGAACTGGGTCCCGGGCTCGATCGTGAGCTGATAGACGGAGAGATGCGATCCCGCGTGGCCGAGCGCGCGGCCGAGCTCGTCCCGCCAGGCCGCGACCGATTGCCCGGGGCGGGCATAGATCAGATCGAAGCTGAAGCGCGGAAAATGCCGGGCTGCCATCGAGACCGCCGCCAACGCCTCCTCCGGCCCGTGCTGTCGGCCGAGAAAGGCGAGATCGGCCGCGTTCAGCGCCTGGACGCCGAGGGAGACCCGGTTGACCCCGGCGGCACGGTAGGCGGCGAAGCGGTCCGCCTCGACGCTGGTCGGGTTGGCCTCGAGAGTGATCTCGGGAATACCGGCGAAGCCGAGGAGGCCTCGCGCCCGCTCGATCACCGCGCCGACGGTTTCCGGGTCCATCAGCGAGGGCGTACCGCCGCCGAAGAACAGGCTGGTGAGCGGCCGGCGGTCGACCCGCGCCGCCCACCAGTCGAGCTCGGCCAGCAGCGCGCGGCGCCAGCGCGCCTGGTCGACCCCGTCGGCGACATGGCTGTTGAAGTCGCAATAAGGGCATTTCGACCGGCAGAACGGCCAATGGATGTAGAGCCCGAAGCCGGGATCGATCATCGCCGCCCGAAACACGCAGCCACCAGCTTGGCCAGCGCGCGGGCGCGGTGGCTGGTCGCGTGCTTCTCCTCCGCCGACATCTCGCCGTAGGTGCGGTTGGCGCCCTCCGGGGCAAACATTGGATCGTACCCCCAGCCGATATCGCCTCTGGGGGGCCAAACCAGGATGCCGTCGACTTTGCCCTCGAACACCTCCTCGTGCCCATCGGGCCAGACCAGCGCCAGCGTCGACATGAAGGCGGCGCGACGGTCTGGATTGGTGCCGAGCTCGCCCTGCACCCGGCGCATCGCGACGTTGAAGTCGCGCGGCGCGCCGGCCCAGTCGGCCGTATGGACGCCGGGTCGGCCACCGAGTCCGGCGACGCTCAGGCCGGAATCGTCGGCCAGCGCCGGAAGGCCGGTGGCGGCCGAAGCGGCCCTGGCTTTGAGGAGCGCGTTGTCGACGAAGGTTTCGCCGGTCTCCTCCGGCTCCGGCAGGCCGAGCTCTCCGGCAGACACGACCTCGACGCCCCAGGGCGCCAGGAGCTCGACCAGCTCGCCGACCTTCCCCGGGTTGTGGGTCGCCAGCACCAGCTTGGGCTCGACGAAGCGGCGGGCCATGGCGGTCACTTGAACACCACGAGGCCATACTCGCCGACCACGCGGAAACCGATCGCGCGATAGGCGGCCTGGGCCGAGGGGTTCTCCTTCGGCGTGAACAGGACCGCGCGGTCGGCGCCGGCACCGCGGGCGGCCAGCAGCGAGCCGGCGATGCAGGCCCGGGCGAAGCCGAGACTGCGCAGATCGGGTGGGGTGAACACGCCGCCGATCTGCACCATGTCCGGGACAATGGCGTTGTAGCCGTTCATCGCTACCAGGCGGCCGTCGACCTCGAGCACCCAGAGAGCGCCCTCGCGATCGAGCCGTCGGATGCCCTCGTCGGCCTCGGCCCAGGTCTGCTCGTTGTCGTCGCCGGCCGAGGTCTCGACCATGCTCTGGACCCGCCAGCCGACGAGGTTCTTGAGTTCGATCCGGCGCGGACGCCGCGACGTCCAGTGGCCGGCCAGCAGATGCTCGGGCACGACGATCTGGTTGAGATCGAGGGCGAACAGATCCTCGCGGCTGTCTTTCCGTGTCGGCGCCGTGCGGAGGCCGAGAAGCTGGCGCGCCTCCGCGGTCTGGGCGTGAGGGCCGAGCAGGCCCTTGATCGGCCTGACCGCGCGCTTGGTCAGGTGCTGGAGGATCGGCCCCAGATGGTAGGGCGCCTGGATCGAAAGGAAGCCGTTCCAGTAGAGCGCTGCCACGGCCTCGACGCGGCTCCCGGCCATGGCCCCGACATAGGTCCCGCCGTAAGGCGTGCCGCTATCGATCAGTCCCGACCGCCGGAGATTGGCCCGGAGAAACATCGAGCTGTCCGCCCGCTCCTCGAGAAAGTCCGAGATCATCAGGTCGTCGCCGGGAACGAGCTGGCGAACCTCGATCGGCATCAGACGAGACCGAGAGCCTCGCGCTGCAGCGAGGCGAGATGAGCGACCCCGGTCCGCGCCAGCGCCAGCATGCGCAAAAGCTCGGCCTCGGCGAAGGGCGCACCTTCCGCCGTCGCCTGCACCTCTATCAGCTTGCCGGCGCCGGTCAGGACGAAGTTGGCGTCGGTCTCGGCGGCCGAATCTTCGACATAGTCGAGGTCGAGGACGGCCGCGCCGGACACCACGCCACAGGAAACCGCGGCAACCGAATCCATCATCGGAATCGCGGTCACCATCTTCAGGCGCTTCATATGCTGAAGGCATTGGTGGAGCGCCACATAGGACCCGGTGATGGCGGCGGTTCGGGTACCGCCGTCGGCCTGGATCACGTCGCAGTCGATCTTGATCTGGCGTTCGCCGAGTTTGCCGAGATCGGTGACGGCCCGAAGCGCCCGGCCGATCAGCCGTTGGATCTCCTGGGTCCGCCCGGACTGCTTGCCCCTGGCCGCCTCGCGGTCGGTGCGGGTGTTGGTCGAGCGCGGCAGCATGCCGTATTCGGCGGTCACCCAGCCCTTGCCCGACCCCTTGAGGAACGGCGGCACCCGCTCGTCGAGCGAGGCGGTACAGAGGACATGCGTGTCCCCGAAACGGACGAGACAGGAGCCTTCCGCGTGCTTTGAAAAGCCCGGTTCAAGGACGACGGGACGCATCTGATCGGACGCGCGACCGGAGGGTCGCATGGTATCGCCTCTTGGTCTGGACGGAGCGGCGCGCACCCTACCAGCTTCGCTTTGCTTTCGCACCCTTGTTGACGCCCCGCCGATGCGACACTAAGTACCGGCAGGAGCATAGAGAAACATGATCGTCGAGCTGAACGAGAGGTCCCGGGAGATTTTCCGGCGGGTGGTCGAGGCGTTCGTCGAGACCGGCGAGCCCGTCGGCTCGCGCACGATCTCGCGCCGGCTCGGCGTCCAGCTGTCGCCGGCGACCATCCGCAACGTCATGGCCGACCTCGAGGAGGCCGGGCTCCTGTATGCGCCCCATACCTCCGCCGGGCGCCTTCCGACGGAGGCCGGCCTGCGGCTGTTCGTCGACGGCCTGCTGGAGGTCGGCAGCCTGACCGACGCGGAGCGCCAGAGCATCGACGGCCAATGCGCTGCCGTCGGCCGCAGCCTGACCGAGGTGCTGGAGCAGGTCTCCGCGACCATCTCCGGGCTCACCCATTGCGCCGGTCTCGTCTATTCGCCGAAGATCGAGAAGGCGCTGAAGCATATCGAGTTCGTCCCGCTCGGCCCCGGCCGCGCCCTGGTGGTCATCGTCAGCGAGGGCGGCCTGGTCGAGAACCGGGTACTCGAGCTGGCGCCGGGCATCACTCCCTCGATGCTGATCGAGGCCGGCAACTTCCTGAACGCGCGTGTCGCCGGCCTGACGCTGGACGAGGCCCGCAGCCAGGTGATGACCGAGATCCAGCAGCAGCGGGCCCAGCTCGACGAGTTGACCCGACGTGTGGTCGAGGCCGGCATCGCGACCTGGAGCGGCAGCGACGGCGGCCACCTGATCGTGCGCGGCCGCGCCCATCTCCTTGACGACGTCAACGCCATCGGCGATCTCGAGCGCATCCGCTCGCTCTTCGACACGCTCGAGACTCGGCAGTCGCTGCTGCGGCTGATCGACGCGACCTCGCTCGCCGAGGGTGTGCAGATCTTCATCGGCGCCGAGAACGAGCTGTTCCAGGTCGCCGGCTGCGCCATGATCGTGGCGCCTTTCTCCAACGGCCACGAGCGCGTGGTCGGCGCGATCGGCGTGGTCGGGCCGATGCGGATGAACTATGCCCGCATCATCCCGATGGTCGACTACACGGCGAAGCTGATCGGCCGCCTTCTGGGTTAATTTCCGTATCGACGAGGATGGTGATGAGCGACGAGACCAAGACCGGCGGGTCCGGCCCCGAGACCGAGCCGGCCAATGACGCACCTCCCGCCAGCCGGGAGGCCGAGCTCGAGATCGAGCTGAAGAAGGTCAAGGACCAGCTCCTCAGGGCCGTCGCCGAGGCCGAGAACGGCCGCCGGCGCGCCGAGCGCGAGCGCGACGAAGTCCGCCGCTACGGCGCGGCCGCGCTGGCCCGCGACATCCTGCAGATCTCCGATAATCTCCGCCGCGCCCTCGAGCTGGTGCCCGCGGAGGCACGGAAGGCGAGCGAGGTGCTGGATGCGCTCCTGGTCGGCCTTGAGGCGACCGAGCGCGAAGTTCTGGCGGCCTTCGAGAAGAACGGCATCAAGAAGGTGACGCCGCTCGGCGAGCGCTTCGACTACAACCTGCATCAGGCGATGTTCGAGGCCGAGAACACCGGCAAGCCGCCGGGAACCGTGGTCCAGGTGATGCAGCCGGGCTACGTGCTGCACGACCGCCTGCTCCGACCCGCGATGGTCGGCGTCGCCAAGGGCCAGTCCTCGGACCAGCCGCCGGTCGAGCGCGTCGACGAGAGGGCCTAGGCACGTCCGCGCGTCGGATTCTGTTGAGGGACGGTCGACCGCTCACAGTCTCAGCGTCTGTTCGTAGAAACGCTTGGCAGCCCCAAACGGGCCGTGCAGATTTGCCGTGAACCAACCATCACAAACGGATGTACTCCATGCGAAATGCGCTCGCGTTGTTCTGCGGTCTGGTGGCGTTCGGCCTCGGGCAGATCGCACATGCTCAAGGCAAACAGGATTTCACGCTGATGAACGCGACCGGCTACGTCATCAGCCACGTCTATGTCTCGCCGAGCAAGGAAAACGACTGGGGCGACGACATCCTCGGCAAGAGCTCGATGGACGATGACGAAGTGGTGCCGATCGTGTTCTCGCGCAAAGAGAGGACCTGCGATTGGGACCTGAAGGTCACCTACGAGGACGACAACTCGAGCGTCATCTGGCGCGGCTTCGATCTCTGCAAGGTCACGAAGATCACCATCAAGTACAACCGCAAGACCGACACGACGAGCGCGATCTGGGAGTAATCCGTCCGTCGACGGTCCCGGCTGTCGACGGGCACCTCTCCTTCGGGAGAGGCGCCGTCTTACGAGCGCGCACGCGTCCACCATCGGTAGATGTACGGGCTGAGCACGGCGAGCGCCGCCAGGACCAGGAGCGTCAACGACAGCGGCCGGGTCACGAGCACGGTGACGTCGCCTTGGGCGATGGTCATGGCGCGGCGGAACTCCTGCTCGGCCAGCGGACCTAGGATCATGCCGATGATCACCGGCGCGGTCGGGAAGTCGTACTTCCGCATCAGGAAGCCGATGCCGCCGATGGCGTACAACAAGATCAGGTCGATCGGCGACTGGCTGATGCCATAGGTGCCGATGGTGGCGAAGACCAGGATGCCGCCATAGAGCAGCGGCGCCGGGATCGCCAGGATCTTCACCCAGAGCCCGACCAGCGGCAGGTTGAGCACCAGCAGCATGACGTTGCCGATATAGAGGCTGGCGATCAGGCCCCAGACCAGGTTCGCCTGGGTCATCAGGAGCTGCGGCCCCGGATTGATGCCGTAGCTCTGGAGCGCCGAGAGCATGATCGCCGCCGTCGCCGATGTGGGAAGGCCGAGGGTCAGCATCGGCACGAGGACGCCCGCGGCCGACGCGTTGTTGGCGGCCTCCGGCCCGGCGACGCCCTCGATCGCGCCGTGGCCGAACTCCTCCGGCTTCTTCGAGAGCTTTTTCTCCACGTAGTAGGAGAGGAAGGTCGGAACCTCGGCGCCGCCGGCCGGCATCGCCCCGATCGGGAAGCCGATCGCCGCCCCCCTGAACCACGCCTTCCAGGATCTCGCCCAATCCTCGCGCGTCATCCACAGCGAGTCCTTGACCGGCAGGATCTCGTCCCGGCCGTAGCGGTGACGGGCGGCCAGGTACAGCGTCTCGCCGACGGCGAAGAGGCCGACGGCGACGACGATGACGTTGACCCCGTCCAGAAGCTCGAGGATGCCGAAGGTGAACCGCGCCTGGCCGGTCTGCAGGTCGATGCCGATCAACCCGAGCCAGATGCCGAAGAAGAGGCTGGTCAGCCCCCGGATCGCCGAGTTGCCGAGCACCGCCGACACCGTGACGAAGGCGAGGATCATCAGCGAGAAATATTCGGCCGGCCCGAATTTGAGCGCGAAGTCGACGACGATCGGAGCGACGAAGGTCAAGCCCAGGGTGCCGACGGTGCCGGCGACGAACGAGCCGATGGCCGCGGTCGCGAGCGCCGCCCCGCCGCGGCCGCGGCGCGCCATCTTGTTGCCTTCGAGCGAGGTGATGATCGACGCGCTCTCGCCCGGCGTGTTCAGCAGGATCGAGGTGGTCGAGCCGCCGTACATGGCGCCGTAGTAGATGCCGGCGAAGAGGATGAAGACGCCGGTCGCATCGACCTTGTAGGTGATGGGCAGCAGGAGCGCGATGGTCAGCGCCGGGCCCAGGCCCGGGAGCACGCCGATCGCGGTTCCGAGGACGACGCCGGTGAACGACCAGACGAGGTTCATCGGCGTCAACGCCACGCCGAAGCCGTTGGCGAGCTGGGCCAGCGTATCCATCAGAGGAAGCTTTCGAGGAGACCCGCCCCCATGTTGATGCCGAGGACCCGGGCGAAGCCGAGGTAGCAGACCATGGCGAAGACGAAGGCGATGGCGAGGTCGCGGGCGGTCTTCCGGCTGCCGAAGGCGCGTGCCACCGAGGCGAACAGCACGGTCGATGCCAGGATGAAGCCGAGAAGGCCGATCAGCGCGACATTGAAGACAAGGCCGAAGCCGAGCCAGCCGAGCGCCCGCCAGTCCGTCGGACTCGCCTCCCCCTCCGCCTCGGCCCTCCACCGGCCGGCCCAGGCCTGCCAGAGGAGGGTCAGCCCGAGCAGGATCAGGCTTGCCGAGACCATGGTCGGGAAGACCTTGGGGCCGACCTTGGCATAGGCCGGCGTCATCGGGATCAGCGTCGTCTGCCAGCCGACGACGATGCCGACCGTGACGACGCCGACTGCAACCGCGATCGCGCCGGCCGAGCCTTCCCGCATGCGTTCTCCCCCTCGCCGCCTGACCGCTCCATTGTCGCTTGGAGCTTGGGAGGCACTCAACTCAGCAAGACTCGCATCGAACTCCCTCTCCCCCGCGCCATGCGCGGGGGAGAGGGCACGAACCGGAGGAGGTGTTTCGCTTACGCCAAGCCGAGGTTCTTCAGGATGGCCTCGATGCGCACGTTCTCGGACTTGATGTAGTCTTCGTAAGCCTTGCCGGTCAGCAGGATGCCCATCCAGTCGCGCTTCTGCAGCTCGTCCTTCCAGGCTTGGCTGTTGGCCATGGCCTCGACCATCTTGGTGAGCTTCTCGCGCTCGGCGTCGGTGACGCCCGGCGGGGCGAAGACGCCGCGCCAGTTGAACAGCTCGACGTCGATCCCCTGCTCCTTCAGCGTCGGCACGTCGAGGCCCGGCACGCGCTTGTCGGAGGAGATGGCGAGGGCCCGGAGCTTGCCGGCCTTCACCTGCTCGGAGAACTCGCCCCAGCCGGAGACGCCGCAGGTCACCTGGTTGCCGAGCAGCGCCGCCTGGGCGGGGCCGCCGCCGGCGAAGGCGACATAGGCGGCCTTCTTCGGGTCGAGGCCCTGGCTTTGGCAGATCATGCCGACCAGGATGTGGTCGGTGCCGCCGGCCGAGCCGCCGGCCCAGGAGACCGAGCCCACATCCTTCTTCAACTGCTCGACCAGGCTCTTCATGTCCTTGTGGGGCGAGGGACCGGGGACGACGACCACCTCGAACTCACCGGTCAGCCGCGCCAGCGGCAGGGTCTGCGACAGGTTGACCGGGCTCTTGTTGGCGATGAGCGCGCCGACCATCACCATGCCGGCGACCATGATGCTGTTCGGCCGGCCCTTCCACTGATTGACGAACTGCGGCAGGCCGACGGCGCCGCCGGCGCCGCCGACATTGGTCACCTGGGCCGCGTTGATCTGCTTGTTCGCCTTCAGCACCGCCTCGATAGTGCGGCCGGTCTGGTCCCAGCCGCCGCCGGGCGCCGCCGGCACGAAGATCTGCAGCGTGTCGATGGCCTGGGCGAGTACCCGGCCGCTCAAGCCGGCACCGGCCACGAGCGCGGTCGAGCCGGCGAGGCTCGCCATCAACATGTCACGACGGGTCCACATGAACATTTCTCCCTTGGTTGGGCCGGTCCGGAGCCTTGTCGGCGCGCAGCGAGCCGATGTCGATCCTCAGTGAAACCCATTCCGGCCGGAAAGCAAAGCCGGACCATGGGGTAAGGCGGCTCAGGGCGAGGCTGTCAATTGCAGCCCTCATGCAGAGCCTGTCGGCGCGTGAGGGCAACCTCTCACCCCGCGATCGGGGCGACCAGCGGCCTGGCGACGGCGAGATATGACGCGGTTGCCAGGAACATCGAGCGGTCGAGGCGGCCGGCGTTGAAGGCGATGCGCTCGTGGGTCAGGAGATTGGGATCGACCACCACCACGAGCTCGTCCGAGAGCGAGAACGGCGGCACCGCCCCCATATCGCAGTCGGTCAGCCGCCTCGCCTCCTCCGGCGCCGCCAGCGCCGCCTTCCTGCCACCGACGGCGCGCGCGATGGCGCCGAAATCGACCCGGCGGTCGCCGGGCAGAACGGCGAGCACGAATTTCCGCCCGCCGGCGGTCTTGACCACCACCACCATCGCCTTCGCCGCCTGGGAGGGATGGTTGCCGCGGATCTTGCTGATGACCTCGCTCCGCCCCTCCGGCGCGTGCTCGACTATCCGGAAGTCGGCCTTCTCCGCTTCGAGAAGGGTGACCAGCCGGTCGAAGACATCGGCCGTCACGTCATCTCCAGGCGGGACTTCTTCTTCGGCGGCGGGAAGGCCGCATCGATCTCGGCCATGTCCGCTTGCGTCAGCGCGAGGTCGAGGGCGGCGCGGTTGGCGCGCAGGTGCTCGGGCTTCACCGCCTTCGGGATGACGATGGAGTCCGGCCGCGAGAGGCCCCAGGCGAGCGCAACCTGTGCTGCCGTCGCGTCGTGGCGCCTGCCGATCGCCGCCAGCGCCGCATGTTTCGCAAGCCGCGCCTGATCGACCGGCGAGTACGCCATGATCGGCACCCGGTGCTTTTTCTGCCACGGCAACAGATCGAACTCGATGCCGCGCGCCGAGGGGTTGTAGTAGACCTGATTGACCTGGGTCGCCGGGCCGCCGGGAACGCCCCACAACTCCGCCATGTCGTCGGCGTCGAAGTTGCTGACGCCGTAGTGGCGGATCTTTCCCTCCGCCTTCAGCTTCTGGAACGCCTCCATGGTCTCGGCCAAGGGCGGCCGGTCGCGCCAGTGCAGCAGGTAGAGGTCGATGCGGTCGGTCTTGAGGCGGCGGAGGCTGCGTTCGCAGGCGACCGGCGCATTCTTCCGCGTGCCGTTGTGCGGATAGAGCTTGGTGAGGAGGAACACGTCGTTCCGGCGCCCGGCGATGGCCTCGCCGACCATCTCCTCCGCCCCGCCCTCGCCGTACATTTCGGCGGTGTCGATCAGCGTCATGCCGAGATCGAGGGCGAGGCGGACGGCGGCGACCTCGTCCTTCCTGACACCGCCGCGCTCGCCCATCTTCCACGTGCCGAGGCCGAGGGCGGGAACCTTTTCACCCGCCGGCAGCAGAACGGTCCTCACCGCTTCTTGGCCTTCCGCGCCTTCGACCAGCGCTTCGACCACACCAGCGCGCCGTCAATGCGGATCTCTGCCTCGATCGAGAGGTCGTGGGTGGTGGCGACCACGGTCGAGTCGATGGAGGTGGCGCCCACGGGCCGGCGGATCCTGACCTCGGTCTTGGCGATCGAACGTGCCAGGCCGGGCCGCGACTTCGGCACCGAGACCGTGTAGCTGTGGCGCGCGAACAGCGTCGTCTCCGGGTCGAGGCGCTGGTCCTCGTCGCGGCTGCCGACCAGGCTCACCGTGCCGGCCGACAGGTCGCGGTCGATCGCCCAGCGCTGGTTGCCGCCGAGATCGCCGGGCCCATGCATGACCTCGGCCTTGCGGAGTCCCCAGTTCGGCTCGCGCGCCTTCGCCGGCTTGGCCGTCGGCACCACCAGCCGCGTGCCGGCATGTCCGAGGCTGATCGCCGGCTCGCCGTCGGTCGGCCAGATGCGTGGGAAGTCGGCGAGCGCCACCGACAGGCGGAGCCGGTTTCCGGGGGCAAGGCGATAGGCGGTCGGCCGAAGCTTGACCTTGACCGTTTGCGCGCCCGCCTTGATCTCGCGAAAGCCCATGGTGATCAGCGTCGATCGGCCGTTGGGCGCCACGTCGGCGAGCTTGAGCGAGAGCGTGCAGGCAGCGGTCGCGGCGAGGTCCAGGCTCGCCTCGGCGGCGCCCAGGATATCGAGGGCTGACGCCAGCGGCGCACCGGTCAGCGCCAGCGATTGCGCGTCGTCGCGGCTCTGGTCCCACGGCAGGTCCTGCGGCAGCGCCGTCGACCACGCGTCCCAGGCGATCGACTCGGCGCCGACGGTCGGATCGGCGACATAGGCCGTCCGCCCGTTCCCGGACGAGTCGCCCAGCGACAGGTCGTCGCCCACCTTGAAGGCGGTTGCCTTGGCCCGGCTCAGCGGCCAGCCGTCCTCGTGCCGCCACTCGGCCTGATGCCCTTGGACATAGAGGAAGATCGGCGGATCGTTCTCGACGCCGTTCCTGATGCCCTTGAGCCAGCGGTCGAACCAGCGCTCGATCTCGTGCAGGCCCGAGCACGGACCGTCGAGGGCGGTGTCGGGGAAGGCGTGCTTCCACGGCCCCATCATCAGGCGCTTCGGCGCCTTGATCGCCAGGTGATCGGCGATCGTGTCCTCGGCATAGAGGTCGCGCCAGCCGCAGATGTTGAAGGTCGGGACCTTGATCTTCGACATGTCGGCGACGCGGGACGTCCACCACTTGTCCTCGGACGGGTGGTCCCACCAGTCGGCGATCCAGGGCGGATTTCCTGCCAGGTGCTCGCGCCAGACCTTGGCCGACCGCCCGGTCGAATCCTCGAGCAGCGGCGGCATCAGGTTGTAGGCGACCATGCGCGGGCCCCAATCGGCGTCGCACCAGAAGCCCGTGCGGCAGTCATGGAGGTGGAAGAACCCGCGGCGGATGTCGGAGGTGGCGTGAATGGGCACGATAGCGGCCAGCGACTTCGGCCGTGTCGCGGCGACCGAGAGCGCGGTGATGCCGGGATAGCTCACCCCCCACATGCCGACCTTGCCGGTGCACCAGCGCTGGGCCGCGATCCATTCGACCGCCTCGTGGCCGTCCTGGGCCTCCTGGGCCGACATCGGCTCCAGCGCCACGCCGCCGGAATTGCCGAGGCCGCGGATGTCGAGGGTCAGACATACGTAGCCGCGGCCCGCCATGTAGCGGTTGAAGCCCTCGACCGCGAGCCGGCCGCCGCGGCCGTCCTTGTGGTAGGGCAGGTAGTTGAGCAGCGCCGGCCACTTCCCCACGCCCGCCGGGCGAAAGAGGTCGGCGGCCAGGTGCACGCCGTCGGACATCGGAATCAGCAGATTCCGTTCGACCACGACCTCGGCCATGCGACGCCCCCAGAGTTGATCGGTCAGTCGCCGGTTAAGGCGGCGAGGAACAGCGGCAGGGAATTGGCGATGTCGGATTTGATGTCGGTCCTCTTCGCCTCGGCTTGCGCGGCGATCCGGACCTCGCGGGTGGCGAGCGAGGTGGAGCGGGCGGTCATCGCCCTACTTCACCTTGATGAGATCGCCGCTCTTGGCCGACTTGCCGATGGCCTCGAAGCAGGCGACGCCATGGACCACGTCGTCCAGCGGAACGGGATAGGGGACGCCCCGATTGACCGCGGCGGCGAAGGCCTCGAGCTCGGCCCGCTCCTTGTTCACCGAGGGGAAGTTGCGGGTCTTCGGCTGCCCGTCGACGAGGCAGACGGTGAGCTCGGTCTCGCCCTTGAGCTCGGCCCAGCCCTTGGAGCCGAAGACGGTCAGGCGCTGGGCCGGCGCCGTCGCCTGGAGACAGGCGAGATATCCCGACATCTTGTTCTTGAAGCGAAAGAGCATGCTGGTGGTGTCGTCGAGCGCAACGTCCAGCACCAGGCGGAAGCTCGACACCTGGATCGAGGCGATGTGCCCGACCAGGAAAATCATTGAATCCACCGTGTGGATGCCGCTGCCGCCCATGCCGCCGGCCGGGCTCTCGGTCGGATCGGCCCGCCACATGCCTTTGCGGTAGCGGAATCCTCCAGGGCCTGACGTGTTGCCTTCCAGATGCATGATGGTTCCGAGCGCGCCGTCGTCGATCAGGCGCTTCATCTCATGCAGCGACGGCAGGAAGCGCCGGTTGTGGCCAGCGGCGAGCACGACGCCTGCGCGCTTCGCCGCCTGCACCGCCTTGACCGCGCTGTCGCGGGTGATCGTCACCGGCTTGTCGACGAAGATGTGCTTCTTGGCCTTGGCCGCCAGCAGGATCTGCTGGGCGTGGACCGAATGCGGCGTCGCCAGGACGACGGCGTCGACCTTGGGATCGGCCAGCGCAGCTTCGTAGTCGGAGTCGAGCGGGAAACCGTGGTCGGCAGCAAAGGTCGCAGCGTTCCTCGGCGTCCGGGTGACACCACGGACGAAGCGGACCTTGTCGCTCTTCCCCTGGACCGAGTTCACCAGGGTTTGCCCCCAGCGCCCCAGTCCCACGATCGCGCACCTGACCATGCGACGCCCCCCGACGTAAACCGGCCCGACGGCGGGGCCGGGCCAGTTCTCCAAGTTTCGCACCGTTCCGTTGGACATTCAACGGCTTGCAGGGCGAAGTGCTAGAATTACGTATCTTTCCCGCTCGCGAGGGACCCGTGAACACCTCCCCTGCCCGCCGTCTCCGCGACCTCGGGCTCGTCGTCGGCGAGCTGAAACCGGGGGCCCGGAACGCCATCACCGACGTGCCGGGGGTGGCCGTCGGCCACGCTACCTTGAAGGGCGGCAGCGTCAATACGGGGGTCACCGCCGTCCTTCCCCATGGCGGCAACGTCTTCCGCGACAAGGTCGCCGCGACCTCCATCGTCTTCAATGGCTTCGGCAAGACCATCGGACTCGTCCAGGTGGATGAGCTCGGGGCCATCGAGACCCCGATCCTCTTGACCAACACCTTGAGCGTCGGCACCGCCGCCGAGGCGCTGGTCCGCTACAAGCTCCGGCGCAACCCGGAAATCGGCGTGACGACCGGAACGGTCAATCCTGTGGTTGGCGAATGTAACGATAGTTTTCTAAATGATATACGTAGCTTACATGTTAAAGCTTCTCATATAGATGAAGCTATTTCTACGGCTACGGCCGATGTTGTCCAAGGCGCCGTCGGGGCCGGAACCGGGATGTCCGCCTATGGCCTCAAAGGGGGCATCGGCTCCGCCTCCCGGCGCCTGGACCTGGGCCAGGCGACCTATCATCTCGGAATCCTGGTCCTTGCCAATTTCGGCCGAACCGAGGATCTGACGGTGGCCGGTCACCCCCTCGGCCGGCGGATCGCCGAGGCCCGGCGCGCCAAGGCAACCCCGGATGCCGGCTCGATCATCATCGTGCTTGCGACCGACCTCCCCTTGAGCGAACGCCAGCTCCGGCGGGTCGCCAAGCGGACCTCGGTCGGCCTTGCCCGGACCGGCTCCCATCTCGGGCACGGCTCGGGCGACCTCTGCATCGCCTTCACCACCGCGAACCGCATCGCCCACGACGAGCGGAAGGCGGTGATCGCCTGGCAGGCGCTCGCCGAGACCAGGATCGACCCGGCCTTCCGCGCCGCCGCCGAGGCGACGGAGGAAGCGGTGATCGACGCCATGCTGGCGGCCGATCCGATGGTCGGGCGCGACGGCAACCGGCGGGACTCGCTCCGCGACTTCCTTAACCTTCTCTAGGCCAGCGTCACCCCGAACACCTCGCGGAAGCCGCGCTGGCCCTTCGGCGTGATCGCGACCGCGCGCGTGCCCTCGCTCCGGCGGATCCAGCCGGTCGCCAGGCAATGGGCGCAGAGCGCCGCCCCGACCGCACCGGCGAGGTGCGGGCGCCGTTCGCTCCAGTCGATGCAGGGCCGGCAGAAGAGCCGAGCGCTGCGCTTGCCGGAGCGGGAGGCCAGCGCATCGAGATCGATGCCGAGTCCGGTCAGCAGCGCCACTCCGGAGTCGGTCACCGCGCCGGCGTCGCTCGCCAGCTCGATATGGCCGCCGGTGACCATGGCATCGGCGAGCGCCACCCCGAGCCGGCCGGCGATATGGTCGTAGCAGGTGCGCGCCGTCCGGAGCGCGGTATCACGCGGGCCGACGACGACCGGCTTCCGCGCCACCGCCGCCTCCGAGGCGACCTGCATGATGCCTTCCATCATGCGCGCGACGGACGGCGAAGCGAGGCGATGATAGCGGTGCCGACCCTGCTGCGTGACGGCGAGCAGGCCGGCCGCGATCAGACGGGAGAGATGGCCGCTGGCGGTCTGCGGGGTGACCCCGGCGGTGCGCGCCAGCTCGGAGGCGGTGAGCGCCCGCCCGTCCATGAGCGCGTGCAGCATGCCAGCTCGCGCCGGATCTCCGGCAAGAGCTGCGACTTCGGCGAACAAGGCGTTGCTGGCCATGGCGATGATCCCTGGTGGCGACGGCCAAGCTAGGACGGCGGGCCCGACCCATGCTTCGGCCCCCACCGTAACATCGACGCCCGGCTCTGCGCAGAGTCCGGGCATGACAGCACTGGCAAGGGCAGCGCCCTTCTACGGCTGGCGGGTCGTTGCCGCCGCCTTCGTCCTCGCCGTTTTCGGGTGGGGGGTGGGCTTCTATGGTCCGCCCGTCTACCTCCACGCGGTAAGGGAGGCGAGAGGCTGGCCGGTGTCCCTCGTATCGGCGGCGGTCACCGTGCACTTCCTGATCGGCGCGGTCGTCATCGCCAACCTGCCGGGCCTCTATCGCCGCTTCGGGCTCCCCGCCGTGACCAAAGCGGGGGCGATCGCCCTGGCGCTCGGCGTCTTCGGCTGGGCCACCGCCGTGACGCCCTGCCAGCTGTTCGGAGCGACGCTGCTGAGCGGCGCCGGCTGGGTCGCCATGGGCGCCGCCGCCGTCAACGCGATCGTCTCGCCCTGGTTCATCCGCACGCGACCGGCGGCGCTTGCGATGGCCTACAATGGCGCGAGCATCGGCGGCGTCCTCTTTTCGCCGCTATGGGTCGCCGCCATCGGCTGGCTCGGCTTCCCCGTCGCGGCCGCGGCGATCGGCGCGATCATGGCCGCGGCCGTCTGGATCCTGGCCGAAAGCGTGTTCTCGCGTACGCCGCAGCAGATGGGCCTGACGCCCGACGGAGACGCGCCCGGGGCGTCGCTGGCTTCCGTGACGTCACCGAAGGCGCAGCCTCTCCCGGGGCCGCAGCTCTGGCGCAGCGCGAAGTTCGTGACGCTGTCGGCCGGCATGGCTCTCGGCCTGTTCGCACAGATCGGCCTGATCGCCCACCTTTTCTCGCTTCTGGTTCCCGTGCTCGGCGCGCAGCAGGCCGGCCTGGCGACGGGACTCGCCACCGCCGCGGCCATCGGCGGACGCACGTTGGTCGGCTGGCTGATGCCGGCGGGCGCGGACCGGCGGCTGGTCGCCTGCACGAGCTACGCCGTCCAGATCGCCGGCTCGATCGCCTTTATCCTCGCGGCCGGCGGGAACGTTCCGCTGCTTCTCCTCGGCGTCGTCCTGTTCGGCGCCGGCATCGGCAATGCGACCTCCCTGCCGCCACTCATTGCCCAGGTCGAGTTCGTGAAGGAGGACGTGCCACGCGTCGTCGCCCTCATCGTCGCCGTCGGGCAGGCAACATATGCGTTCGCCCCGGCCGCCTTCGGCCTGATCCGGGACCTCGTCCCGGCGTCGGCGGATCCCGGGGCCGCGCCGATCGTCTTCGCCACGGCGGCTGTCGTCCAGGGCCTTGCTATCTGCGTCTTTCTCGCGGGCCGGCGCACCCGACCGGCTATTTCGTCCGCGCGATGGTGACCCCGTCCCAGTCCGCGCCCGGCGGGTCCCGCCGGTAGTCGGCGATGCGTTGGGTATAGAGATCCCAGAGAGCGGAGAGGTCCGGGGCCATTGTCCGTGCCCGCTCGATGGCCGATGCTGCCCGGTCCCACTGCTGAGCGCGGTAGGCGGCCAGCAATTCGTCCTGCACCGCCGACAGCGCCTGATGCGCCTCGTCCGGTTCCGCGGCACGGAGGGCATGGATGCGCACCGCTTCGAGCTTGCCCTTGACCGCGATCAGGTCGAGCTCGAGATAGGCGAAGCCCGGTGCGGCCGCCTTCGTCGTCTCGCCGACGACGATATCGACGCCATAGGTCTTGGACTGGCCTTCGAGGCGAGAGGCGAGATTGACCGCATCGCCCAGCACCGAATAGTCGAAGCGCTGGTCCGAGCCCATGTTGCCGACGACGGCGTTGCCGGAATTGAGGCCGATGCCGATGGCAAGCGCGAGGAAGCGCCGCCCTTCCTTCTCGGCCTCGGCGGCGAGCCGGCCGTTGAGCGCGACCAGCTCGGCCCGCATGACGAGCGCTGCCCGGCAGGCGTTGGCAGAGTGGTCACGGTCGTCGAGTGGCGCGTTCCAGAACGCCATGATGCAGTCGCCCATGTACTTGTCGATGGTGCCGCGCTTGGCCAGGATCGCGTCGGTCATCGGCGTCAGGAAGCGGTTGATCAGCCGGGTGAGCGCCTGCGGGTCGCTCTTGAAGCTCTCGGAGATCGTGGTAAAGCCGCGCACGTCGCAGAAAAGGAAGGTCATGTCACGGGTCTCGCCGCCGAGCTTGAGCTGGCTCGGATCGGAGGCGAGACGCTCGACCATCGCGGGTGCGAGGTACTGGGAGAAGGCGGTCCGGACCTCGCGCTTCTCGCGCTCGGTGGCGAGGAAGTTGACGAGGGTCGCCGCGATGTAGACCGCGAGCGTGGCGGCGACCGGCGTCGCCGGGTCGATGAGGAAGCCGAAGTAGCGGAAGACCTGCCAGGACGCGGCGACCGCAAGGACCGCAGCGGCCGCGCCCACCACCGCAGACCAGGCGGCGCCGATCCGGCGCAGGGCGAGCACGAGGGCGAGGCCGAGCGCCGCCACGTAGAGAAGCTCGGCGCCCTCGGCCCAGTCCGGCCGGCCGAGGAAGCGGCCGGAGAGGATCTGCTCGACCGCCTGGGCATGGGCCTCGATGCCGGGCATGGCCGGGTCGAGCGGACTCGGCCTGAGGTCCTTGAGGCCGGCGGCGCTGGTTCCGATGAGGACGATCGTGCCGTCGAAGGCATCGTTGCCGGCCTCGCCGTTGAGGACTCGCCACGCCGATACCGTGCGATCGCGACTCGGCGTGGCGTAGTGGAGCCAGAACTGGCCGTGCGCATCCGTCGGCACGACGAACTCGCCGACCTTGATCGAGTCGATACCGGTCTCGGCACCGAAGCTGGCGGCGGCCTGTGCGCCCGACGCACGGATGATCGAGGTGCTGGCGCGCTGAGCGACCCTCAGCGTCTCGGTCACAAGCGAGGCATAGAGGCGGTCCCCGAGACGGAGCACCAGCGGCACCCGGCGGAGGATGCCGTCGCGGTCGGGAACGCTGTTAATGCTGCCGTTGCCACGCGCCGCGCGCTCGAGGACGGGAAGCGAGCCGACCGCGCCGGAGAAGCCCGGAATGAACGGCGCCGGATCGATGCCGGCATGGGCGAAGGTGCCCTTGCGCACGGGGACGCGGCCGTTGGCCTCCGTCGTCAGCACGAACCCGGTGATGGACGGCGAGGCCGCCAGGGCGTCGGCGAGCGCAAGGTCGTGATCGGGAAGCCGCGCCAGCAGCGGCTTCAGCCCCTCCGTGTGCGGCCAGAGCTTGAGGACCTCCGCCGGCGAGGTGCGGTCGGGCTCGGGAAAGATGACGTCGAGGCCGATCGCGACGGCGCCAGCTTTGGTCAGGTGGGAGATCAGGTCGGCGAGAAGGGTCCGAGGCCACGGCCATTGGCCGATCCGCGACAGGCTCTCGTCGTCGATATCGACGACCCGGACGGCCGAGGACTCGGCCTCGCGCGGCGCCAGACGCTGATAGGTGTCGAACACCCTGAGCCGCACCTCCTCCAGCACGCCGCCGGGATCGAGGATACGAAGGGCTAGAACCAGCACCAGGACCGCGCCGGGCACCGCGAGCGATGCATACCGGCGCAAGCCCCGCATCATCTACGGCTTCTTGCCGACGAAGATCCCGGAGGCGGCGTATTTTACCGCAGTGGTGCCGGGGGTATTGGAGACGTTGAACTGGCCGCCGGTCTCCTTCACCGGATCGCCGGCGCCGGAGAAGAACGAGCCCTGGGCCCTGCCGGTCAAGCCCGACCGCCCGGTGACGTCGAGGGTCGCCCCGTAGTCTCGGCCGTTCGTCGAGGAGATCGCCCCGGACAGGGTCATGCCATCGAAGTTGCTGATGGCCATGTTGCCCTGGCGGTTGGCGAAGTTGAACTGGGCGGAGAAATTACCGGCGGCCAGATAGCGTGCCGTATCGTTGACCACCGTTCCCACCGCATGGCCGGAATAGCTGGCGCTGCCGGTCGTCGGCATGTCGGCCGGCGACAGCATGGGGCCGGCGACCCAGTTGCCCATGTGCAGGTGATTGGTCTGAGTGACATTGTCTCGGCTCGGGGCGACGCCGACACCGCCCCACCAACCCCATTGCGCGAACTCGCACTGGCAAGCCTGGACACCGCCCGGCAGGCTGCCGCCGGCAAGGCCGCTCGATACCATGTAAAGCCGGGTCGAGTCGGCATTGACCGTGCGCCCGGATTCCGTGATCGTCACCGGCGCGACAGACTCGACGGCTGCAAGGCGGGAGCGATCGACATAGGTGCCGCGGCCCGGATCGGCGCCGAAGTTGAAGGCGATGCTCCCGGGGCCCTGTTGCGCGCTCTCCGATGTCATCTTGAACGTCGCGGCCAAGCGGCCGGTCGCCGCATCGGTGCCGACCGAGACGTTGTCCGGCCCTGCGATCTGGCCGTTCTGCCCCGCAAGCAGCGACGTCGTCGGATCGATCCGTCCGTCGGCACGCACTGAATCCGCGAAGGCGGTCGCGTAGCCGTTGAGCATTTGCGTCTCCCGGGCACCGACGGCCGGCGTCGAGGTCACTCGTTGGCCGGTCTGACGGTAGCCATAGGAGGCGTTGCCGCCGCCGAGCTGAGAGTCGGCGCCACTGCCGTTCTGCACGAAGCCGTCGGGCATACGTCCGGCGGCGAAACTGGTGATCGCTCCGGTTCCGTTCAAGGTCGAATTCGACGCTATGCTGGTGGTGGTACGATCGGCGTTGGTACGCGAGGTTCCGCGGGTCGAGGCCAGCATTCCGGCGCCGTCGCCACCCTCTCCGGTGGTTACGACGACGACCGAGCGCTGCCCGGTGCCCTGCCCGTCGATCGCGACCGACACCTGGACGCTCTTGACCGTGCCTGTCGGGCCGCTGGAGACGCCGTAGAACGGACTCGACGAGCCGTTGCCGGCGCCGCCGGTCGCCTGCCCGCGTACGGTCGGAAGGCCGGAGCCGAGCGAGGGGTCCGGATCCAGCCGATAAGCCACGATCGCTCCCGCCGGCAGCGCCGCGTTAGTGAGGGCGTTCCTCTGGACCTGCTGCGTGGCGTCGCGGTTCGGCGGCGGGCCAGCCGGGCCCGGGCCCTGACCCTGAGGCCGCACGCCCGCCGGCGGCGGGGGCGGTTGGCCCGGCCCCTGCACCGGCATGCGGGCCGCGACCTGTGTTCCCGTCGGCTGCTGCGAAGCCCCGCCGCTCGCATCGGCTCGTCCGTTCAACTGCTCGAGGTTCTGCTTGATCTGATCGGCGCTGGCCTTGGCCGGCGCCGTCGGTGCGGTGGTGCGGCTCTGGACCGTCGTGGTGAACCCGGGCCGCGCGATCCGCTCGACCGCGCCGGTCGCGGAGGTCACCGTCATCTCCGTGCCGAAGAGGAAGGTCGCGCGGGTGGCGCCGCTCACCGCATCGATCGAGACGATTCCGATCCCGCCGCGGATGCCGATGGTCGCCGTCGGCGTGGTGATGGTGACCGGCTGGTTCTTGCTGAGCTTGCCGCCGACGAAGCGCAGCACGCCTTTCGCCGCGGTCGCCGCCAGCTTGCCGGTGCCGCTCGCCGGATCGAAGATGAACTCGTCGAGGACCAGGTCGGAGTCCGGTCCGACGGTGAAGGCCGAGCCGTCGAGGAACAGCATCTGCGCCTGGCCGCGCGCATCCGTCACCAGCCGCTCGCGATGGAAGACGTCGTTGCCGATCTGAAGCACTCGGCCAGCGGCCGCAGGGGGCGTTCCCGTCAGCTGCTGATTGACCGCGGCGGCGACGCCGACCTTGGTCTGAGTCGCGGGCGCCTGGGCCAACGCAGGCCCCGCCAATGCGGTCGAGGCGAGCAGAGCGAAGACGAGCGAGCTACGAAGCATGGCAACCTCCCTACACCCCGATTGCAGGCTAGTCGGGATGTGCGCCCGGTGAAGTGACAGGGCTCACAACGACTCTGTGACGACGCTCACACTTAGAAGGTATATCCGAGGCCGATTGTGCCGCTCGTGTTGGTATACGTGAAGTTCGCGATCGCGGATCTCACCCATTGCTGCTGGAGCTGCAGGCTGATCGACCACCTGCCGAGAACCCGGACGGAGAGCCCGGCCCCGACGGACCATTCGCGATCGTATCGGGTCGTGGCGGGATCGATGGTCGTATCGACGCCGTCGTAGTAGCGCAGCGTCCTGCCGCCGCTGAGGCTCGCGACCCAGGGCTGCTCGGTGATGGCGAACGGTGCCTTGAACTGGCGGTAATAGGCGAGATCGAACGCGTATTCGAGATAGCGTTCGGACTCGGCCCGGGTGTTGGCGAAGGTAACCCCGCCGCCGGCCCGCACCTGGTCGGTGGCGCCGAGCGCGTAGCGGAGCCCAAGCCGGCCACCATGTTCCCAGCCATCTTTATCTGCCGCCGTCGGACGCGCCTCGGAAACATGGAAGCGGCGGAACCGCGACTTGAGGTCGGCGTCGAGGCCGAAGGCCGCGGTGACCGGGAGGTCGACCGCGACGCCGCCGCCGAAGCTGACGAAGTAGCGGGCGTCGTCCAGCGTCACCAGGCTGCCGAGCGCATAAGGCCGGAGGTTCCAGCCGTCCTCGCCGCCGAAGCGAAGGCGCGGTCCGAGGTCGACCTGAGCCACCTGCAGGTCGAGCGAGGAGATGTCGAGCTGGCGGGTGCCGTAGAGCTGCAGCCCGGTCTCGATGGTGTCGCGGTCCTGGGTGCCGAGGTCATAGGCGAAGGTCAATCCGGCCTGGACGTAGCCGTTCCAGTCGGAACGCTGCAGCGAGGTCGAGTCCAGGGTCGCATCCAGGCCGAACAGCTTGACTACGCCGGCGCTGTTGGCGGCATTGGCGTTCGATTGCCAGCGCACGCCGGTCTGGACCGAGACGCCGAAGGTGGTGGCCGAGAGGCGCTTGTCGATCTCCGCCATGTTCGTCTGGGTCGAGGCCCGGACATCGGCAGGCAGGTCCGGCGCCCGCGCCACGTCCTCGAAGTAACCACGGGCGACCTGATACGAGCCCAGCCGCATGTAGAGGAGACCGAGCTCGTACCGGATGCGCGGCAGGTCCGGGTTGAAGATGAGCAGCCGCTCGAAGGCCGAGACCGCGCCTTCAAGGTCGCCCGCCGCCATGGCGAGCTCGGCGAAGCGGAAGGTGAGATCGAGATTGGCCGGGTCGGCCATCATCGCCCGGAAGGCGCTGTCATAGTCGGTCGGAAGCGGGCCCGCAGGACGGGGGGCCGCTTGCGCCACCTGGGGCGCAGCCGGCGGCACCGTCGACGTCGCGGTCCCACTGCTGGACGCAAGCTGCCGCCAGCCGGCGCCCGGTCCGGCCAGCGCCCAGGCGCCCTTGCCCGGGACCCGGGTCGTGCGGCTCGAATCCTCGGTCATGTCCACGACCAGGCGATAGAGCGGCCGCCCGTCGTCCTCAGCGATGGGAAAGGCCCGAACCGACTCAGGCGCTTTGGCGAGACGGAGCAAGACGACGGTTTCGTCGGCGGAGTCCGGGTCGATGGCGACTGCCTGGATCAGGCCCGCCCGGTCGGGCCTGCGCCCACCGAATTGGCGCGGATGTCTGCCCTGGTTGGGCACGACGATGGCGAGCGAGCGAGCGTCGGGCGCGAGCAGCACCTGGTAGGGCGCCTCCTCGACCAGATCGAGAACCGCCCGGGTCATTCCGGGGTGAACGCCGAGGCGGAGGCCCGGAATCTGCGCGGACGCTGGCATCGACAGACCCGCGGCAACCGCCAGAAATCCGATCGCGCGAAGCCGCCACCCGTCACCGATCACGCAAGCTCCCCCTCCGCGTGTGACCGCTCGCACCCCTAAACCCTTCATATACCAGAGAGAGCGGGTTCCTTCTACGGCTCAGGCCGCAGCCTGGGCGGATTCCGGAGGGACCAGGTGGCAGGCGGTCATGTGCCCCGCCGGTGCCACCTGAATCAGGGGCGGCTCGACCTTCCGGCACACATCCTGGGCGAGCGGGCAGCGGGTGTGGAAGCGGCAGCCCGTCGGCGGATTGATCGAGCTCGGCACGTCGCCCTTGAGGACAACCCGCTCCCGCCGGCCCCTCGCCTTCGGCACGGGGATCGCCGAGAGCAGCGCCTGGGTATAGGGGTGCCACGGCTGGGTGTAGAGCTGCCGCTTCGGCGCGATCTCGACGATCTTGCCGAGATACATCACCGCCACCCGGTCGGAGATGTGCCGGACCACGCCGAGGTCATGGGAAATGAAGAGGTAGGTGAGCTTGAACTCGGCCTGCAGGTCCTGCAGCAGGTTGACGACCTGGGCCTGGATCGACACATCGAGGGCGGAGACCGGCTCGTCGCAGATGATCAGCTTGGGATTGAGCGCGAGCGCACGCGCGATGCCGATCCGCTGACGCTGGCCGCCGGAGAATTCGTGCGGGTAGCGGTCGGCGTGGAACGACGCGAGACCGACCAGGCCCAGGAGCTCGATGACCCGCTTCTTTACCGCTGCCCCGAACCTCTCGCCGTGGATCATCATCGGCTCGGCGACGATCTCCTCGACGCTGAGGCGCGGATTGAGGCTGCCAAACGGGTCCTGGAAGATGATCTGCATCTCGCGCCGGAGCGGCCGCATCTCCGCCGGCGGTAGCCCGACGATGTCGCGACCGTTGATCAGGATCCGTCCCTGGGTCGGCTCGATCAGCCGAAGGACGAGGCGTCCGGTAGTGGTCTTGCCGCAGCCGGACTCGCCGACGAGGCCCAACGTTTCGCCGGCGTCGATGGTGAAGGAGACGTCCTCGACCGCCCTGACCGCGCCGACGCGGCGGGGAACGATGAACCCCTTGAAGATCGGGAAATGCTTGGTGAGGCCCTGGACCTCGAGCAGCGGGGTCCTCATCTCACCCCCGCCATAGCCGGCGGCGCCGCGGCGCCGCGGCGATAGCCGGTGTGCCGGATGCAGGCGGCGAGATGGCTCTGCGCCACCGGAACCAGCGGCGGCGGGCCAGCCGCGCATTCGTCGCGCGCATAGGTGCAGCGCGGCTGGAACCGGCAGCCCGGCGGCAGCTCATGCGGGTTCGGCAGCGTTCCGGGGATGGCGGTCAGGCGAAGCACGTCCGCCTCGATGTCCGGGATGCTGGAGAGCAGTCCCTCGGTATAGGGGTGGGAGGGCCGATCGAAAACCCCCTCGACGCTGGCATGCTCGACGGTGCGGCCGGCATACATGACCAGGACCCGATCGGCGAACTCCGCCACCACCCCCAGATTGTGGGTGATGATGATGACGGCCATTCGGAATTCCTCCTGTAGCTGCCTCAGGAGATCGAGGATCTGCGCCTGGATGGTGACGTCGAGTGCGGTCGTCGGCTCGTCGGCGAGCAGCAGCTTCGGACCGCAGGAAAGCGCCATCGCGATCATCACCCGCTGGCGCATGCCGCCGGAGAGCTGATGCGGATAGTCCTCGAGCCGCCGCTCAGGCGACGAGATGCCGACCTTGTGCAACATCTCGATGGCACGGCCCCTCGCCGCCGCCATGCCGACGCGCTCGTGCCAGCGAACCGCCTCGGTGAGCTGATCGCCGATGGTGAACACGGGATTGAGCGAGGTCATCGGCTCCTGGAAGATCATCGAGATGGCGCCGCCGCGGATCTTCCGCATGTCGGTCCGCGACTTCTTCAGAAGATCTGAGTCCTCGAACAGAATCTCGCCGGCGACGACGCGGCCCGGCGGCGTCGGCAGCAGGCCCATGATCGAGAGAGCGGTAACGCTCTTGCCGGATCCGGACTCGCCGACGATGCCAAGAACCTCGCCGGCGCGAAGATCGAAGGAAAGATCGTCGACCGCCGTCGCCGGCCCCTGGTCGGTGCCGAACTCGATCCTGAGCCCGCGCACGGACAACAGCGGAGGTGTCGAAGCCATGCCCACGATCAATCCTGCGAGATCTTGAGGCGCGGATCGAGCACGTCGCGAAGCCCGTCGCCGAGAAGATTGAGGCTGAGCACCGTGACGGCGAGCGCGAGGCCCGGGATCAGGGTGATCCAGGCAGCGTCCCGGATGTATTGCCGGCCTTCGGCGATCATGTTACCCCAGGTCGGGGTCGGCGGCGGCGAGCCCAATCCAAGGAAGCTCAAGGTCGCCTCGGTCACCACGGCAAAGGCGAAGACGAAGGTGAGCTGGACGATCAGCGGCGCCATGCAGTTGGGGAGCACGTGCTTCCTCAGGATGCGTAAATTCCCCGCCCCCATCGCCATTGCCGCCTGCACGAACTCCAGCTCGCGGACGACCAGGACGGAGGCGCGGACGATGCGCGCGGTCCTGGGAATGTAGACCGCGGCGAGCGCGATCGCCGCGGTCAGGCTCGACGGTCCAAGGGCGGCGGCGATGCCGAGCGCCAGGAGAACCGGCGGGAAAGCCATGAGCGCGTCGGTCACCCGCATCAGGATGTTGTCGAGGCGCTTGAAGTAGCCGGATGCGGCGCCCAGCGCCACGCCGAAGACCGCGTTCATGATGACGACCGCGAGCCCGATGGCGAGAGAGAGACGCGCGCCATAGACGATACGCGAGAGTTGGCTTCGGCCCAGATTGTCGGTGCCGAACCAGTGCTCGGCGCTCGGCGGACGGAAGCGAAAGCGGACGGCCATTCGCGAGGGATCGCTCGGCGCGATGAAGTCGGCAAGGATCGCAACCAGCGAGATGATCAGGAAGAGTCCGGCCCCGACGACGAAGGCCTTGTGCCGGATGAGCCGGCGGAGGACCGGATTGCGCTGCAGGAAGCTTCGCTTCCTGGTCCCCGCTACCGTCGCTGCGTCAACTGCCGTGGTCATAGCGTACCCTGGGGTCGAAATACGCGTAGAGCACGTCGACCAGGATGTTCAGCATCAGGAGCGACCAGGCAACCAACAGAAGGCCGCCCTGGATCATCGGATAGTCGCGCCGGAGCACCGCCGATCCGAGCAGCGATCCGACACCCGGCACCGAGAACACCGACTCGATCACCAGCGACCCGGAGAGCAGCACGCTGAAGATGATGCCGATGACCGTGATGACGGGAATCATCACGTTCTTGAAAGCGTGCTTGCCGATCACGACGAACTCGGGAAGGCCCTTGGCACGGGCGGTGCGGATGTAGTCCTGCTTGAGCACCTCCAGCATCGTCGACCGGGTGATGCGCGCGAGCAAGCCGATCTGCAGCAGAGCCAGCGACACCGCCGGCATGGTCGCAGTCGCGAACCAGCCGCCAAAGCTCTCTTGCCAGGGAACGTAGCCGCCTGTCGGCAACCAACCGAGATGGACCGAGAACAGGATGATGAACATCAGGCCGAGCCAGAAGTTCGGGATCGACACCCCGAGGAGCGCGAAGACCATGGCACCCTGATCGGCCCAGCTGTTGCGGTTGAGCGCGGCGACCACCCCGCAGGCGATGCCGAAGAAGAGGGTCAGTACCATCGAATAGAACGCGATCGACAGCGATACCGGGATGCGCTCGATCGTTGCCTGCAGCACCGGCTTGCCGAGCAGGAGCGAGGTGCCGAGGTCGCCCTGGACCAAGCCGATGTAGAATTTCCAGATCTGAACGTGGAAGGGCTGGTCAAGGCCGAGATTGGCGCGGATGACGTCGAGCTCGGCCGGGGTCGCCGTCGGCCCGCCGATGAGGATCGCCGGATCGCCGGGCACCAGCTTCATGATCCCGAACGAGATGACGCTGACCAGGATCAGCACGGGGATCGACTGGATCAGCCGCGCGACGATGTAACGACCCATCCCTGCTCCCAAGCTCCCCGGGCTCGGCGTTGGCCCGCCGATGCCTCATCCAGTCTATAGCACTATCCGGATACGGAAAGCGGGCGGCCGATTGGCCGCCCGCTCCTTCGACGTCCCGTCAGGTCAGCCCTTGATCCAGACGTTCGACATGCGCGGGATGCGGAAGGGCTTGAAGTCCTCCACATTGGCGCGCACGGCCTGGATCTTGGTCAGGGAACCGAAAGGCAGCGCCAGGACCTGGTCGAGAATGCGGGCCTGGGCGCGGGCGAAGGCGGCCTTGCGCTCCTCCAGGGTCTTGCCGTCGGTCAGCGCGGTGAAGGCCTTCATGAACTCTTCGTCCGGCACGTTGCCCTTCGGCTTATAGGTGTTGAACGGATGCGCATGAAAGCGCAGCGCCGCGACACCGCCCAACGAGGTGTTGGTGCCGTAGCCGGTGAAGAAGAAGTTCCAGCCGTCGGTGGTGTTCTGCTGCTTCTGCACGGACGCCGGCCAGTCCATCACCAGGAGCTCGGCGTTGATGCCGACGGCCTTCAGCTGCTCGGACATGACCAGCGCCGCCGTGTACATGTTGGTGTAGTCCTGGTTGGTGAGAAGGATGACCTTCTCGCCCTTGTAGCCGGCTTCGGCCAGGAGCTGCTTCGCCTTGGCCGCGTTCTTCTGGTTGTAGGTCTCCTTCCCGGCTTCGGTGTAGAAGGCCTGGCCCGGATACTGGAAGCCGATGTTGAGCTTGTAGGCGCCGTCGGTCGCCGCCTCCATCAGCTCTTCCATGTCCATGGCCGCCTGGATCGCCTGGCGGACCTTGACGTTGTCGGTCGGCGGGAACGACAAGTTGGGCGTCGCGATCTGGACCCAGAAGTTGTTGAGCGGCTTCAGGACGATGTTCTTGTTGTTCTTGAGTCGCGCCTGGGCCTTGGCGGGGATGTCCTCGACCGCGTGGAACTCGCCGGTCTCGAGGCCGGCGACGCGAGCGCCGGGCTCGGTGACGATGCGCATGTTGACGGTGTCAACGCAGGCGACCTTGTAGCCGCCGAAGCCGTTGGTGGTGGGGAAGCGCTTGTCCGGATTGTAGCCGTCATAGCGCTTCAGCTTCACGTGGCTGTCGGCGATGAACTCGACGAACTCCCAGGGGCCGGTACCGACGGTCTTGAGCTGCATCGGCGCCGCATCGGCGTTCTCACGCGGCACGATGACGATCGGAACCGAGAAGGAGCTCAAGTTCTCGAGGAAGGTCGGCTGCGCCTTGTTCATCTTGAGGACGAATGTGGCGGCGTCCGGGGCCTCCCACTTGTCGACGACGTCGAGAATGCCCTTGTCGATGCCGATCTTCTTGTAGCGGTCGAACGTGGCCATCACGTCGTCCGAGGTCATCGGCTTGCCGTTGTGGAACTTCACCCCCTGACGGAGCTTGAAGGTGTACATCATGCCGTCCGGCGCCGAGATGACCTCCTGGGCCAGCTCCGGGATCGGGCTCATGTTCTCGTCGCGGGTCATCAGCGACTCGAACATGTTCATCGCGACGTTACGGGTCGAGATGGTCGACGAAGTGTGCTGGTCCAGGCTGTTGACCTTCGCCTCCTGGGCGAAGACTAGGTTGCCGCCGGTTTTCCCGCAGGAAAACTGCTGCGCCGAGGCCGGTGTCGCGACGAGCGCCAGGGCCGAGGCGGCCCCCAGCAACGCGCTCCGGAACACGAGATCAGACGTGCGCATAGTGCCTCCTTAGCTCCCCTCTACAGGACCGCAGAATCGCCGCCCTGGGTCGATTTTCCAATCAGCTTATCGAAGGTGCGGAGCGCTGCACAAGGCGAAAGCGTCGGGCGCCGAACAGCTTGCCGGGCGGCCCCCTGAAGCTAGTACCCGCTATGCCTGAAGCGTGAGTCGTGATTCAAGGGGGCATGGCGAGAGGCATCCCTGAAGCGACCCCGATCATACTGAAGGAAGATGAGCGTGCCCGGCTCGAAGGGTTGGCGCGCTCGACGAAGACGGAGCACCGGTTG
>SHVZ01000039.1 GCA_009694025.1 Alphaproteobacteria bacterium
ACTAAGGGGCCTCGTGCCCCGTCGAACCCAGATCCGCAACCCCCAGCCGAGCCATCGACATCAAACCGCGCCAATCGGGTGCCACCATGCCGCTCGTCCGCGACGCCCCAGCCCAGCTATCCCTTCGCATGGTGAATAGATCGGGCTAGTCCTTTCCGCGAGGGGGAGCCTGCGCCGAGGGCGGGCCGCCGACGCCGGGGGAAGAAACGGCGGGGGCCGAAAGGGCGCGCCAGGGCGCGTACCAAGGCGCCTGGGCGACCGGCGACGCCTCGGGCGGTGCCGATCTCAGGGGCTTCGGCGGCAGGCCTTCGCTCGCCTTCCGCATGAAGGCGCCCCACAACTCGGCCGGCAGCGACCCCCCGGTCACGTCCTTCATCGGCTGGGCGTCGTCGTTGCCGAACCAGACGCCGGCGACCATGTCGGCGGTGTAGCCCACGAACAGCGCATCGCGGGCGTTCTGGGTGGTGCCGGTCTTGCCGGCGGCCGGACGGTCGAGCCGGGCGGCCCGCCCGGTGCCGGCCTGCACCACGCCGGTCAGCATCTCGGTCATCCGCCCGGCATTGACCACCGACATCACCCGCTCGGGCGTCGCCTGGCGGCGGTAGAGCGAGCGGCCGTCGGCGTCCTTGATCTCGACGATGCCCCAGGCGCGCATCGCCTCGCCGCCGGTGGCAAAGGCGCCATAGGCCTGGGTCAGATCGAGCAGCGTCACCTCGCTGGTGCCGAGCGCCAGACTGGGGGCGTCGTCGAGCGCCTGGGGGATGCCGAGGCGATGGGCGACGTCGATCACCCGGGCCCGGCCGACCTGCTCGGAGACGCGGACGGCGACCGTGTTGATCGATTGGGTCACCGCGTCGGCGACGCGCATCGGCCCGCGGAAGCGGCGGTCGAAATTGGCCGGGCTCCAGCCGCGGATGGTGAGCGGCGCGTCCTCGATCACCGTCTCCGGCCCGATCCCGGCCTCCATCGCCGCCAGGTAGACGAAGGGCTTGAACGCCGATCCCGGCTGGCGGAGCGCCTGGGTCGCGCGGTTGAACTGGCTCTCGCGGTAGTCGCGGCCGCCGACCATGGCGGCGATGCGGCCGTCGAGACCGAGCGCGATCAGCGCCGCCTGGCCGACCTCGCGCCTCTCGCCGTTCCTGGCCAGGCTCGCCTCGACCTCGGCTTCGGCGATCCGCTGCAGGCGCGGGTCGAGCGTCGTCGTCACCACCAGGTCGCGGTCGACATAGCCGAGGGTCGAGCCGACCTGATCTAAGATCCAGTCGGCGAAGTAGCGCCCGCCGAGCCCGCTCACCGCATAGCTGCCGCGCCCGACCGGGAGCCGTTTCGCCTGCTGGGCCTCGGCCTCGGTCAGGTAGCCGGCATCGACCATGTTCGCCAGCACCTGTTCGGTCCTGACACGCGCCCGTTCGGGGCTGGCCGACGGGCTGTAGCGGGCCGGCGCCTTCAGCAGGCCGGCGATCAGCGCGCTCTCGTAGAGGTTGAGGTCTTTCGGGTCCTTGGCGAAGTAGCGTTCGGAGGCGGCGGCGATGCCGAAGGTGCCGGCGCCGAGATAGACCCGGTTCAGGTAGATGGTGAGGATCTGCTCCTTGGTGAAACGCCATTCGAGCCAGACCGCGAGGATCAGCTCCTGGACCTTGCGCCCGAGGCTGCGCTCGCTGGTGAGGAACAGGTTCTTGGCGAGCTGCTGGGTCAAGGTCGAGCCGCCCTGGCGGATCGCGCCCTCGCGGATGTTGACGACGAGCGCACGGGCAAGCCCGATCGGGTCGAGGCCGAAGTGGCCGAAGAAGCGCCGATCCTCGGTGGCGAGGACCGCCTGAGGCAGGCTCTTCGGCAGCTCGGCGAGCTTGACCGGCCGGCCATGGACCTCGCCCGAGCTCGCGAACACCGTGCCGTCGGCGAGCGCCAGGCGGATCGAGGGCTTCCGGCCGCCCTCCTCCAGGCTCGAGATGTCGGGGAGCGTGAGAGCGAAATAGGCGACGACGACAATGGCCGCGACGCCGGCCCAGATCGCCCCGACCATGCCCCAGCGCAGCAGTGCCGACAGCATCGGCTTCAGCGCGAGGCGGCCCCGCCGCTTGCGCGCCGGACGGCGGGACCCACTGGCGCGCGAGGAGCTGGCCACGGGTGCCCGGATATCATGATTCGCGCCCACGCCAGAACCTCGCCGGCGATTGCGGCGCCATGACGGCGCGCCGCTCGCAGGCGATCCGGCCACAATGACGACCGTTCTGTTAAATTCGGGTTAACCAGTGCGCTTTACTTTATGTTGCCGCTGCTGGGCTCATCTTCGGGATCCGGAATCGGGACAATGTCAGCCGTCGCACGCGACACCCGGCCACAAAAAGTTCCGCTCTGGGTCAGGCTGTACGCCTGGTGGAACGGCTACGACCCAGCCGACCTCTATTCGGGGGACCCGCTTAAGGTCAAATTCGACACCGGCCGGGGGAACGCCGGGGGCGCCGACGGCGACGGCCCGCTCAAGAAAAAGGTGCCGCTGTGGACCGCCGACCGTATCCAGGTGGCCGAGCGCCTGTGGGGGGCGGGGATGCACACGCCGGGCGGCGACGAGCACGTCCAGACCCTGGTCAAGCCTTTCGGGCTCAACCCGACCATGACGGTGCTCGAAATCGGCGCCGGGCTCGGCGGCTGCTCGCGTTCCATGGCCAAGAACTTCGGCTGCTGGGTCACCGGCATGGAGCAGTGGCCGATCCTGGTCGAGGCCGGAATGCTGCGCTCGCGCATTGCCGGCATGGAGAAGAAAGCGCCGATCGAGCTCTACGATCCGCTGACCACCCAGTTCAAGTCTCGCGGCTACAACTGCGTGTTCGCCAAGGAGGCGTTCTTCACCATCGCCAACAAGTCTCGCCTGTTCGAGTCGATCAACAATTCCCTGCGTCCGGGCGGCCAGCTTTGCTTCACCGATTACGTCACGCCGGAAGCCGCCAAGCCGACGCCGGCGGTCGATGCGTGGATGGCGCACGAGCCGCTCGAACCCCATATCTCCTCCTCCAAGGACACGCTCAACCTGCTCGCCCGCTACAAGCTCGACGTCCGCATCGCCGAGGACGTGACCGAAATGCACCAGGCGCTGATGCTGGAAGGCTGGCGCAACCTGACCCAGGCTCTGAAGCCGGGATCGGTCGCGCCCGAAACCATGCCGCACCTGATCAACGAGGCCGAGCTCTGGGCGCGGCGCAGCGCCGTGTTGCGGACGGGCGACGTCAGGGTCTACCGTTTCTACGCCATCAAGGGATCCGATCCGGTCGACTGATCCCTGGGGCTGCCCCCACCGAAGATCGGCAGGCGCATGCTCAAGGATCGACGCGGGATCGAGGTTTCCACCGATAACGTCCAGGCGCTCGCCGCCTTCGACGACGCCGTCGACGGCTACGTCACCTTTCGCGTCGACACCACCAAGCGGCTCGCCGACGCGCTCAAAGCCGACCCCGGCTTCTTCCTGGGCAACGTGCTGAAGGGCGCCATGGCGCTCTTGTCGCTCAACGCCAAGAACCTCGAGCGCGCCAAGGCGGCGCTCGCCCGCGCGACGGCGATCGCCGCCGGCGCGACCCTGCGCGAACGCCGCCATCTCGATGCGTTCGACGCCTGGGCGGCCGGCGACATCGACCAGGCGCTCCGTGCCTGGGAGTCGATCCTCGCCGTCCATCCGACCGATCTCCTGGCGCTCCGCCTCACCCACTTCCACTACTTTTGGCTAGGCCGCGCCGCCCGCATGCTCGACTCCGTCGTCGCGGCCAGGCGCGGCTGGAACGGCGACACGCCCGGGCGGAGCTGGGTCGCCTCGATGGAGGCGTTCGCCCGCGAGGAATGCGGGGAGTACGCGGAGGCCGAGCACCTGGCGCGCGAGGCCGTCGCCTACGATCCCGACGACCGCTGGGGCGTGCACGCGGCCGCCCACGTGCTGGAGATGCAGGGCCGCACATCCGACGGCATGGCCTGGCTCGATGCGACTGAGCGCTGTCACGTCGGCGCCAACAACTTCGTCTTCCACCTGACCTGGCACCGGGCGTTGCTGCAAATGGAGAAGGACGGGCCCGACGGCCTGCTCGCCTGGTACGACGCCCGCGTGCGCGATCTCGCCTCGCCCCTGGTCCAGGCCCTTCCCGATCTCTACATCGACCTGCAGAATGCCGCCTCGCTGTTGTGGCGCCTCGAGCATCTCGGCCTCGAGGCGGGATCGCGCTGGCACGAGCTCGCCGACAAGGCGGAGGCCCGCATCGGCGACGGCGCCAACCTGTTCACCCTCCCGCATCTCGCGATGGCGCTCGCCGCCGACGGGCGTTTCGCCGCCGCCGATCGCCTGATCGAGGCGGCAGGCGCGATCGAGAGCCCGACCTTCGGCCCGATCGCCGCCGGCGTCGCCGTGCCGGCCTGCCGGGCCGCTGTCCACCATCGGCGCGGCGAATGGGCCGACGTCGTCCGCTGGCTCATGCCGGTCCGCGACGACCTCTGGCGGCTCGGCGCCAGCCACGCCCAGCGCGATCTCCTCTGGCAGATGCTGGTCGACGCGGCACGCAAGGCCGGCGACGAGCGCGCGGTCACAACCCTGATGGCCGAGCTGACGGCGATGCGCCCGGTGTCGGCCGAGCAGCGCCGCGCCTACGCCCGCACCGCCTGACCCCGATAGATGAGCGCGTAGACGACCAGGCCCACGGCACTCGCGATCAGCCCGCCGAAGACGACGTCGGAGAGGAAGTGCCCGCCCGCCGCCATGCGGACGAGCGCCAGCGAACTTCCCATGACGAGGCCGGGCACGAGCACGAGGGCGCGGCGGCGGCGCGCGAAGAGAGCCAGCGTCACCAGGCCGAAACCCATGGCGGCCTCGCCCGAAACGAAAGAGCAGTTGCGCCGACACTCGTTCGCCGGCACCAGCGCCGGGGTGAAGGCGCGGTCGCGGCCGAACTCGACGATCTGGGATGGCCGCGCACGGCCCCAGTGGTCCTTGAGGCCGACATTGACGATGAGGCCGGGGCCGAGCGCGAGCGCGAGCACCAGCACCAGCGCGGCGCGTTCGCCGCCGGGGCGTCCGACCAGACGGCCGAGCAGCGCCAGAAGCACCGCCGCCGCCGGCACGCCGACGACCAAGATCGAGGCGAGCCGGCGGAAGCCCTCGACGCCCGGATGATCGGAGGCGAGCCAGCGTCCGTCACGGAAGAACAGCCGCGCGGCCGCGAGATCGATCTCGGGCGAGAGGGTGAAGACGATCGCGGCAAGCACGAAGAGAACGAAGAGAACCAGCGCCCAGGTTCGCTGAACGCCCCCACCCTGCCCTCCCCCATCCGCTGCGCGGACGGGGGAGGGTTTCGAGAAAGCTCCCTCCCCCGGCTCCGCTGGGGGAGGGCGGGGGTGGGGGCCCGACGGGTTCCGGCTATCTGCCATATCCTCGAAACCCTTCGAGCATGAAGAGATGATGAGTGCGGTCGAGGTCGCGGTAGAGCGGGCGGCCGGCGGTGCCGAGAGGCGTCGAGCGGGCGAAGCGCCCGGCGATGTCGTCGGGCTTCGGGTTGGGCGTAACCAGAAGAAAGGACGCGCCTGGATAGCGAAGCACGTCGGCGGTGAGATCCCAGTGGTCGCGGACGCGGCCCGCGGGATTCCACTTGGCCCAGGCGGCTGGCCTGGCCTGGTAGATCATCGTCGCCAGATCCATCCGGTCCTCCATCAGGAGGACGGCGCCCGGGTGCGATGCCAGCATGCGGGCGACGTCGCCGCCGAGCGGACGCCATCCTTCCAACCGCTTGAACGGATCGGTGCGCGCGGAGAGCTCGACACCGGCGAGCCGGGCGAGGTCGTGATACCCGGCCATCACGCCGGCGGCGAGGAGATGGATCGCGACCGCCGTGCCGAGCAGCCAGGCGCGGCCGCGTTCGATCGTCCAGGCCGCGACCAGCACCGTCGCCGAGACGTAGAGCGGCGCCGCCCAGTTGGCATTGGCGCGGGAGAGGAAGGCGACGACCACCATCATCAGCGCCAACGGCAGCAGGACCGAGAGAAGGAGTCGCGAGCGCCGGTCGGCGATCAGCGCCCTCGGCCGCGCCAGCGCGAGAAGCAGGAGCGTGAAAGGGATCGGGCCGAAGACGCCGAACTGGGAGAGCAGGAACTCGACGCCCTTGAACGGGCGGTCGAAGGCCCCGGCGAGGTTGGCGTTGTCGGCGGTGTGGCGGTAGCTGACGAGGCCGTGCTCCAGGTTCCAGACGAGATTGGGCAGATAGAAAACGACAGCCAGCGCCAACGCCAGCACGGGACCGCGCCAGCCGACGCGGCGGCGCTCCTCCGGGCTCCAGGCGAAGAAGAGGGCGAGGCCGACCGGGAACATCGCCATCGCATATTTCGCGAGCGTGCCCAATCCCACGATCAGGCCGAGCGCGAGCCACCAACGGGGATGGCCGCCATCGGTCAGGCGGACGCTCGCATAGAGCGCCGCCGCCCAGAACACGAGCAGGAACGGATCGGTCGAGATCAGCAGCGAGGAGACGAAGACCGCCGGAAGCGTCGCATAGAGGACCGCCGACCAGAGGCCGACCTTGGCTCCGTAGAGCCGCTGGCCGATCAGATAGAGAAGAAGCGCGGTGACGGCGTGCGCGATCGGCGATGCGACGCGGACGCCGAAGGTGCCGTCGCCGAACAGCGCCGTGCTCGCCCGGACGATCCAGGCGACCAGCGGCGGCTTCGAGTAGTAGCCGAGATCGGGCGAGAGCGACCACACCCAGTACTGGGCCTCGTCGCCGGAGAGGTCGTAGCGGTCGAGGGCCAGGAAGACGAGGCGCGCGAGGGTGACGATGGCGACGACGATCAGAACGACGAGGCCGAAGCCCGCGCCGTCAGCCGCCTGTCGCTCGCGTGCCAGGGTCACGCCGCCTCGGCCCGGCGCTCGCGGTAGATGAGCCAGAGATTGCGGGCGTAGACGACGAGGCCGCCGGCCTGGCCGGCGATGATCACCGGGTCCTTTCGATGGATGGCATAGGCGAGGAGCGTCACCCCGCCGAGCACCGAGAAGATCCAGAAGGCGAGCGGGATGATGCTCCGTCCCTGCCGCTCGCTCATCACCCATTGGACGAGGAAGCGGGCCGAGAACAGGGCCTGGCCGGCAAAACCGATCGCCAGCCAGATCGGCTCGATGTCGAAGTTCATTTAGGTCTCTTCCGTCGCGTCGATGGGAAGGCGGGAGCGGCGGATCAGCCACCACACGCCGATGAGATCGAGGAGCCCGGCGCGAAGCCGGCCGAGATTGGTGTAGTTCGACCGCCCGGCGCCGCGGGGGCGATGATTGACCGGAACCGATACGACGCGGCCGCCATGGCGACGGACAAGGGCGGGAAGGAAGCGGTGCATGTGATCGAAGTAGGGCAGCTCGAGGAACAGGTCGCGCCGGAAGATCTTGATGCCGCAACCGGAGTCCGGCGTCTCGTCCTTGAGGAAGCCGGCGCGGACGCGGTTGGCGAGCCGCGAGGCGATCCTCTTGGACGCCGTGTCCTTGCGGTCGACCCGGTGGCCGGCGACCATGTCGGGGTGCGGCTCGGCCTCGAGCCTCGCCCACATCGCCGGCAGGTCGGCGGGGTCGTTCTGGCCGTCGCCGTCGAGGGTGGCGATCCACTCGCCGCGGGCCCGTTTGACGCCGGTCCAGACCCCGGCGCTCTGGCCGCAGTTGGCGGCGTGGCGGACGACCCGAAGCCTGGGCAGCCGGGGTCGCGACGCCTTTAGCTGATCATAAGTTGTATCTGTCGATCCATCATCAACCACAAGAACCTCGAAGTCGAAGCGCCCGGCCAGCGCCGCCTCGACCTCGTCGACCAGCGGCACGATGTTATCGGCCTCGTTCCTGGCCGGAATGACGACGGAAAGCTGCATCTTCGATGGCCGGCCCCTGGGCGGCCCGGCTTGTCGCATGGCGGGCGGAGGATGACAACCTTCGGCCGGGCCTAAGGGCCGCCTCGGGGGGTGCCTTGCGGTTGTTCGGACAAAGGCCTACAGTTCATTCAAATGAGCGTCCAGCTTCCCACGCCCCCGATTCAAGCGCAGCAGGTGAACCCGTTCACCGCGCGGCCGGTCGAGGTGCGCGAGCCTGCCGCCCGCACGGTGACGCGGGCGGCCGTCGGTTCGTCGCGCGAGGCGCAGGAAAACCGCGACGACCGCAACAACCGCGCCGAGCAGACCGAGAACACCCGCCGGGCCGACGAGCGCCGGGCGGTACAGGCGGCTTCCCGCGGCGGCCGCGGCTCCAACGTCGACATCGACGCCTAGGGCTTCCTTCCTCGTCGACGTCGGCCCGGCCCTCCCCCAAGGAGGGCCGTTTCATTTCGAGGCCGCTTTCCGTCGTACGCAACATTTATGTTGATGGAGATCCGGCTTCGACCATAATGTCGGGCCGATGACCCACGACGAGTTTCGACGTTGGCTCGCACGCCAGGGCGCGCGCTTCGTCGAGGGAACGCTTCACACCAGGGTCTATCTCGACGGGCGCGTCTCGACCCTGCCGCGGCACGGCCGGAAGGAAATGCCGGCAGGAACCATGAACGCGATCAGACGGCAGCTCGGGCTCAAATAGGAACCGTCGACATGCTCGCCTATCCAGCGATCTTCACATCGGAACCCGAGGGCGGATTCACCGTGACCTTCCGAGACGTGCCGGAGGCCATCACCTGGGGGGGAACCGACGAGGAGGCGACATCGATGGCGGTCGATGCCCTGGAAACCGCGCTTTCGATCTACGTCGACGACCGCAGGGATCTGCCTCGCCCAAGCGCCGCGAGGCGGCGGGAGCGGCAGGTACCGCTCTCGGCGCTCGGGATGGCGAAGGCGTCGCTCTATGCGACGATGCGCCAGCAAAAGGTCGGCAAGGCGGCGCTGGCCCGTCGCCTCCATTGTCATCTGCCGCAGATCGACCGGCTTCTCGATTTCTGCCACGCCTCGAAGCTCGCGCAGATCGAGAAAGCGCTGGCGAGTCTCGGCAAGCGGCTCATCGTCGACATTCGCAACGCGGCCTGAGGCTCAGACCGCCCGCGCCTTCTTCTTCGGCGCCGGCTTGCGCGGCTTCGCCGGCAACGTCGCCGCGTGCGCCAGGGCGCGGTCGATCCAGCGGCTGAGCGCCCGTTCGTCGGCGACGAGCGCCGGCGGCAGCACGGCGTAGTCGCGCATGACCCGCCCCTGCATCGGCTCGAACGGCCGAGCCCCGGGCAAGGCGAGGAGCCGGGCACGATCGGTCTCGGAAAGGCGGAGGATGAAGTCCTCCTGGTGCAGCCCGGCGAACAGCCGCCCGCCGAGGAAGGCCGCGGGATAGCCGAACATCTTCCGGCGCTCGACGCCGCGATCGGCCGGGATCGCCCGGTCGAAGAGTTGGATCAACCCAGGCGGTGCCTTCCGCCAGGCCATGGCTAACGGCGACGAGGGTACTTGTACTTGGGCGACCATGCGCCGGGGCCCTCCGGCAGCAGGTCGAAGAAATGCCAAACAGCCGAGAAGTCGTCGCCGGGGCCGCAGGCGGTGTCGGAGACGCGGAGGATTTTCTTGCCCTTGCGGCGGAAGACGGAGACGCCGGGCACCCAGCCCTTCTCCTCGGAGCCGTAGCCCAAGTCCTTGGCGAAGCGCGTGCCTTTGTGGCTCACCATCGGAAAACGCCAGCCGCGGCTCTTGGCGAACTTCTTCTGGACGGCCGGCGCGTCCGGGCTCGAGACGGCGAAGGCGGCGCGGTCGGCGAGATGGTCGTAGACGCCGTTGTAGCCGTCCGCCCACAGCGTGCAATAGACGCAGGACCGGCCCATGTTGTGGATGACAATGAGCTCGTTCTTGTCGCCGAAAAGCTCCGACAGCATCACCTCTCCCTTGGCTCCGGCGAGCGCGTAGTCGGCGACCTGCTCGGGCTCGAGCGCGGCCTGGACCGTCCGCATCTTCCGGCGGATCGACGTGATCGCCTTGCGGAAGCCCTCGAGACGTTTGGTTCCTTCGGCGTATCTCATGCCTTGTCTCCTGGTCGGCGGCGGACGCCGGGGCGCGAGGTCTCGCCGAGCCAGGCGGCGAGCATCTCGAACTGCGTCTGCCAATATTTAGTGTAGCGGTTGATCCAGACGGCGGCGGCGAAGATCGGCCCGACCTCGAGGTTGCAGCGGCTGATGCGCCCGGTCCGCTCCTGGCGGATGAGGCCGGCCTGGACCAGCACCTGGATATGGCGGGAGACCGCCTGCAGCGAGATCGCGAACGGCCGGGCCAGCTCCGAGACCAGCAGCGGCGCCTCGTCCAGCCTGGCGAGGATGGCGCGCCGGACCGGATCGGAAAGCGCGAAGAAGACCCGGTCGAGCCTGACCGACTCCAGGCTCTCCGCCGTCTCCCTGGCCGCGTCGATGAGCGCCGCCTTGGCTGATGCCATGTGGCCAGACTATCAACCCAGGGATTGATAATCAATCAATTCGTTGCTTAACCCTTCGCTGCCTCGCCGCGCTCGCGGGCCAGCAAGGCCTGTTTCCGTTTCGCCCCCCAGCGGTAGCCGCCGAGGTCGCCGTCGGCACGCACGACCCGGTGACATGGGACGATGAGCGGCACCGGGTTGGTGGCGCACGCCCTGGCGACGGCGCGAACCGCCTTCGGGTTGCCGATGCGCTGGGCGATGTCCTTGTAGCTGGCGGTCCGGCCGGCCGGGATGCGCTGCAGCTCCTGCCAGACCCGGCGCTGGAAGGCGGTCGCGCGCACGTCGGTCGGCAACGCCAGGTGCGGCAGCTTGCCGGAGAGGTGGCGGACGATCGGCTCGACATAGGCGCCGAGCCCGGCCTCGTCGCGCGCGAGATCGGCGCCGGGGAATTCGGTCCTGAGCTCGCGGGCGAGCCGGCCCTCGTCGTCGCCAAGCGCGATCATGCAGACGCCGCGCTCGGTCGCCGCCACCAGCAGGAGGTCGAGCGGCGACCTCCTTATGGCGAAGCGGACGGCCTCGCCGACCCCGCCCTTCTTGTAGCGGGCCGGCGTCATGCCGAGCTCGGCCCTGGCGTTCTCGTAGAGGCGGCTGGCCGAGCCGTAGCCGGCGCCGTACATCGCCTGGGCCACCGGCTCGCCCTTCTTCAGGTCCGCCTTGAGGCGCTGGATGCGCCGGGCCTCGCCATAGGCCCTGGGGCTGACGCCGACGAACTCGGTGAACAGGCGCTGCAGGTGGTGCGGGCTGATGCCGACGGCGCGGCCGAGGACGGGGAGCGTCGGGATGCTCTCGGCCGCGTCGATCAGACGGGCGGCCTTACGGATGGCGGCGACCCTCGGATCGGCGGCCTCGGCGCGGTCCGGACGGCAGCGCTTGCAGGCGCGGTAGCCCGCCTGCTCGGCCGCCTCGGGCAGCGGGTAGAAGCAGACATTCTCGCGCTTCGGGCGCCGGGCCGGGCAGGACGGCTTGCAATAGATGCCGGTCGAGGTGACGGCGACGACGAAATTCCCGTCGGCACCGGCGTCCCTCGCCTCGAAGGCGGTCCAGCGCTGGTTCGAATCCATGGCGGTCTCCATGACCTAAATCTAGGCCTCCCGGTCCCGGCTCGCTATCCGATGCTTGCGCTGAATAGCTCTTCTTAGGCGTCACGCACCCGTCATATGATGGCAAGAGTAACGCCATCGAATGGCCGCATAACAGGCCAACCAGGCTGAACCCAAGGGAGACCGCCCATGACGTCGCGCAGAATCGTCCTCGCCCTCATGACCGGAGCCGCGATCGGGCTCTCGGCCGGCGCCGCCAGCGCCCAGACCGAGATCCAGTGGTGGCACTCGATGACCGGCGCCAACAACGACGTCGTCAACAAGCTCGCCGACGACTTCAACAAGGCCCAGAAGGACTACAAGATCGTAGCGAGCTTCAAGGGCAGCTATGCCGACTCGATGAACGCCGGCATCGCCGCGTTCCGCGCCGGCAACGCGCCGCACGTCCTGCAGGTCTTCGAGGTCGGCACCGCGACCATGATGGGCGCCAAGGGCGCGATCAAGCCGGTGCAAGAGATGATGAAGGAGGCGGGCGAGACGTTCGACCCGAACGCCTACCTCCCGGCGATCGCCGGATACTACTCGACGGTGAAGGGCGAGATGCTGTCGTTCCCCTTCAACAGCTCGTCCACGGTGATGTGGTACAATAGGGATTCCTTCAAGAAGGCGGGCCTCGACCCGGACAAGCCGCCGAAGACCTGGCCCGAGACCATCGACCACGCCAAGAAGCTGAAGGCGGCCGGGATCTCCTGCCCGCTCTCCAACGCCTGGGTCACCTGGGTGCTGATCGAGCAGCTCTCGGCCTGGCACAACGTGCCGCTCGCCACCAAGGCCAACGGCCTCGACGGCTTCGACGCCGTGCTCAACTTCAACGGTCCGGTCCATGTCCGGATGATCGAGACGCTGGCGCAGCTCCAGAAGGACAAGATCTACGACTATGCCGGCCGCACCAACACCGGCGAGGGTCGCTTCACCTCAGGCGAATGCGCGATCTTCCTCACCTCCTCGGCCTTCTACGGCAACATCAAGGCCAACGCCAAGTTCGACTTCGGCAACGCGCCGATGCCGTATTGGCCGGACGTGGCCGGCGCGCCGCAGAACTCGATCATCGGTGGCGCATCCCTGTGGGTGATGGGCGGCAAGAAGGCGGACGAGTACAAGGGCGTCGCCAGGTTCTTCACCTTCCTCTCCGACACCGACCGCCAGGCCAATCTGCACCAGGTCTCGGGCTACCTGCCGATCACCAAGGCCGCCTACGAGAAGACCAAGGCCGACGGCTTCTATAAAGCCAACCCGATGCTCGAGACGCCGCTGATCGAGCTCAACAACAAGCCGCCGACCGAGAACTCGCGCGGGCTCCGGCTCGGCGACATGGTCCGGATGCGCGACGTCTGGGCGGAGGAGATCGAGGCGGCGCTCAACGGCACCAAGACCGCCAAGGCCGCTCTGGACACCGCCGTGGAGCGCGGCAACCAGATGCTGCGCCAGTTCGAGCGCACCAACCGCTAGATCGGAAGAGCGGGGCCGGATCGGCCGGCCCCGCCTTCATTTCCGGAATTCCCAATGCAGAAGGTCGGGTTCAAGGGGAGGTTTTTCCCCTACGTGCTGATCGCCCCGCAGATCCTGATCACGCTCGTCTTCTTCTACTGGCCGGCGAGCCAGGCGGTCTGGCAGTCCTTCCTGATCCAGGACGCCTTCGGCACCCGCGTCGAGTTCGTCTGGTTCGAGAACTACGAGACCCTGTTCTCCGATCCCCTCTACTTCAACGCGCTGGTGGTGACCGTCGTCTTCTCGACCACGGTCGCGGCATTGTCGCTGGGCTTCGCCCTCCTGCTCGCGGTCATGGCCGACCGGCAGATCCGCGGCGCCAGGGCCTACAAGACCTTCCTCATCTGGCCTTACGCCGTCGCCCCGGCGGTTGCCGGCGTCCTCTGGCTCTTCATGTTCCAGCCCTCGCTCGGCATCGTCGCCCAGCAACTGAAGCGCATGGGCGTCGACTGGAACTACCTCCTCGACGGCCGGCAGGCGATGACGCTGGTGATCCTGGCCTCGGCTTGGAAGCAGATCAGCTACAATTTCCTGTTCTTCCTCGCCGGCCTGCAGTCGATCCCGCGCTCGGTGATCGAGGCCGCCGCCATCGACGGCGCCGGTCCCGGGCGGCGGTTCTGGACCATCGTCTTTCCGCTGCTCTCGCCGACCGCCTTCTTCCTTCTGGTGGTCAACATCGTCTATGTCTTCTTCGACACCTTCGGCATCATCGACGCGGTCACGCTCGGCGGCCCGGCCAAGGCGACGGAGACGCTGGTCTATAAAGTCTACTCCGACGGCCGCCTTGGCGGCGACCTCGGCGGCTCCGCGGCCCAATCGGTGATCCTGATGGCGATCGTCATCACTTTGACCGCGGTCCAGTTCAAATACGTCGAGCGGAAGGTGCATTACTGATGGTCGAGCGCCGGCCGCTCCTGGACCTGATGGCGCATCTGGTGCTGCTCGCCGGCATCGCCATCGTGGCATTCCCCGTCTACATCACCTTCGTCGCCTCGACCCGGGACGCGACCGACATCATCCACGGCACCATGCCGCTCTATCCCGGCACCGACTTCGTCGCCAACTACATGGGCGCCCTGTTCCAGGGCTCGCAGCGCCTGCGGACCACCGCCGTCTCGACGATGATGTTGAACTCGCTGGTGATGGCGTTGACGATCGCGATCGGCAAGATCGTGATCTCCATCGTCTCGGCCTACGCCATCGTCTACTTCCGCTTCCCGCTCCGGATGGCCGCCTTCTGGATGATCTTCGTCACCCTGATGCTGCCGGTCGAGGTCAGGATCTACCCGACCTTCAAGATCGTCGCCGATCTCGGCATGATCGATTCCTACGCCGGCCTCACCATCCCGCTGATCGCCTCGGCGACCGCGACGCTCCTCTTCCGCCAGTTCTTCATGACGATCCCGGACGAGCTGGTCGAGGCCTCGAAGATGGACGGCGCCGGACCCGTCCGCTTCTTCATCGACACCGCGCTGCCGCTGTCCAGGACCAACATCGCGGCGCTGTTCGTCATCCTCTTCATCTACGGCTGGAACCAGTACCTCTGGCCGCTGCTGGTCACCAATTCGGCGACCATGGACACCATCGTCATCGGCATCAAGCGGATGATCGTGACCTCCGACGCCCAGACCGAGTGGCATATCGTCATGGCGACCGCCATGCTCGCGATGGCGCCACCGGTCGCGGTCGTGCTCTTCATGCAGCGCTGGTTCGTCAAGGGTCTGGTCGAGAGCGAGAAGTGAGGAGCTGAAGACGTGGCCGAGGTGACGCTCAAGGACGTGCGCAAGGACTACGCCGGCAACCAGGTGATCCACGGGGTCTCCTGCGCCATCGCCGACGGCGAGTTCGCGGTGATCGTCGGCCCGTCGGGCTGCGGCAAGTCGACGCTGCTCCGCATGGTCGCGGGCCTGGAGGAGATCTCGGGCGGCGAGATCACCATTGGCGACCGGGTGGTCAACGATCTCGAGCCCAAGGACCGCGACGTCGCCATGGTGTTCCAGAACTACGCGCTCTACCCGCACATGTCGGTCTACGACAACATGGCCTATGGGCTCCGCATCCGCGGCATGACCAAGGCCGAGATCGACGTGCGCGTGCAGAAGGCGGCGGCGACCCTCGAGCTCGGCCCCTTCCTCGACCGCCAGCCGCGCCAGCTCTCCGGCGGCCAGCGCCAGCGCGTCGCCATGGGGCGCGCCATCGTCCGCGAGCCGAAGGCGTTCCTGTTCGACGAGCCGCTCTCCAACCTGGACGCCAAGCTCCGCGTCCAGATGCGGGTCGAGATCAAGAAGCTGCAGCGCGCCCTCGACGTCACCTCGATCTACGTCACCCACGACCAGGTCGAGGCCATGACCATGGCCGACCGGCTGATCGTGATGAACAAGGGGGTGGCCGAGCACATCGGCACGCCGATCGACGTCTATGCCGAGCCGGCGACGCTGTTCGTCGCGGGATTCATCGGCTCGCCGGCGATGAATTTCCTCGAGACCCGCGTCGGCTCCGACGGCGCGCTCGAGCTCGACGGCGCCCGCCTCACGCCGAAGACGCGGCTGGATCCCGGCCGCGCCGTCACCGTCGGCATCCGGCCCGAGCATCTGGCGCCCGGCGGCGGCCTCGACATCCAAGTCGAGCTGGTCGAGCTGCTCGGCGCCGACACCCTGGTCTACGGCCGCCTCTCCGACGGAAATTCCCTGGTCATCCGGCTGCCGGGAACTCAGGTGCCGAAATCAGGCGACCGCATGCCGGTTCACGCCAATGCCGGCGCCTGGCATCTGTTCGATACCGAGACGGGCAAGCGGCTGGGGACGGCCTGACCCTTGACCCGCTTCGCCTACCGCCAGGTCGACGTCTTCAGCGCCACCGCGCTCAAAGGGAATCCGCTCGGCGTGGTCATCGGCGCCGACGGCCTCAGCGACAGGCAGATGGCGGCCTTCGCCAACTGGACCAATCTCAGCGAAACCACCTTCCTGCTGGAGCCGACGACGAAGGACGCCGACTATCGCGTCCGCATCTTCACGGTGGCGCGCGAGCTGCCCTTCGCCGGCCATCCGACGCTCGGCACCTGCCATGTCTGGCTCGCCGCGGGCGGCAAGCCCCGCCGGTCCGAGGTCGTGCAGGAATGCGGCGCCGGTCTCATCCGCCTCCGGCGAGACGGGACACGCCTCGCCTTCGCCGCCCCACCGCTCAAGCGCAGCGGCGCGGTCGAGGCCGACGTGCTGGCGCTGATCGCGCGCGCGCTCAGGATCGCGCCGGGCGCGATCCACGCCTCCAACTGGGTGGACAACGGCCCGGGCTTCGTCGCGGTGCTGCTGGCATCGCGGGCGGAGGTGCTGGCTCTCAAGCCGGACTTCGCCGCCATGGGCGATATCCGGATCGGCGTCGTCGGGCCGTGGCAGGGGACCGACGGCACCGAGGCCCAGCTCGAGGTCCGCGCCTTCGTCCCGGGCGAAGGCGTGCATGAGGATCCGGTCACCGGCAGCCTGAATGCCGGCCTCGGCCAATGGCTGATCGGCGCCGGGATCGCGCCCGAACGCTATGTCGCCGCCCAAGGCACCGCGCTCGGCCGCGCCGGGCGCGTCCACGTCGAGAAGATCGGCGAGGACGTCTGGGTCGGCGGCGAGACCGTGACTTGCATCGAGGGCACGGTCACGCTCTGACGCGTTCGTCTGGTCAGCGTCCCATCCGGAACGGATTGACGATCCGCAGCCGCTTGGCGAGGACGGCGCCATGCTGCATATCCTCGGACCAGAGCGTGTCGCAGTCGGCGTGCAGCGCCGATGCCGCGATCATTGCATCGAAGACCGAGAGACTGTGTCGCTCGGCGAGCGCGAGCCCGGTCTCGTGAATGTCGACGGTGATCGGCTCGACGGTCAGAAGATCGCGGATCATCGACAGAAACGCGCATGTTTCCGCCCACGACATCCCCATCTTGCGGAGGGCGACATTGGCGATCTCATTCAACACCTGGATGCTGATCGTGCCGCCGTCGTCGATGAGCTTTTCGGTCCGGTCGGCCTTGGCGGAATCTCCGGAGGCGACATACAGCAAGACGTTGGTGTCGAAGAAGCTACCGGACATTCGCCTCGTCCCGGTCGAACGTGAAGTCGGGAGGAAGGCGCCCGCGGAAGGCGCGAAGGCGCTTCAACAGCTCTTTCCGCCCAGGCTTTCGCGCAATCGCGAAGTCCCGGGCATCGGCGACATGGATTTCAATCTCGTCGCCCTCGCGCAGCTTCAGAACCTCGACGACCGCGGCGGGAAGACGGACCGCGAGGCTGTTGCCCCACTTCGCGACCTGCATGGGGATCCTTTCTGGATATACATGCTTCCCAATGTATATCTACGGTCGTGCGGATTCAAGCGGCGATCGCAGACCTCCGGCCCGCGCCTTCGCGGAAACGGCTCTTCGAATCAGGCGGCCGCTTCTCTGCCGATCTCCGCCTTCACGTCGTCGAGCATCGGGCCGACCTTCTTCACGAGCTGCTTCAGCTTAGCCGGTGTGACGCCCAGGCGCTTGGCCCAGCCGGCAAGCTCGAAATCTTCCTTCACGTTGATGCGGTCGCCGTCGGACTTGCCGATCTTGCTCTTGTTGTCGGGCATGTTTCCACCTCGGCGGTTGTCGGCGTTGCAAACTCATACATGGGCATGAGGCCATCGGGTTCAATCGGCGGCCCGGGCGGCGTTTCGACGCTTACGCCACCTTCACCACGGCGTGACGTTTCTTTCCGGCGGAGAGCTTGACCGCGCCTTCGGCGTTGAGGTCGGCAACCGCGATCTGACGGTTCTCGTCGGCGCAGACCTCGTCATTGATACGCACCCCACCGCCGCGGACGAGGCGGCGCGCCTCGCCGTTGGAGGCGGCGAAGCCCGCGAGCTTGAGGGCCTCCCAGATCGGCATCCCGGCTTCGAGCCGGGACCGGACGACGCCGACGGTCGGCAGCGCGCCGCCGGCCTCGCCGCCCTCGAAGGTTTTCCGCGCGGTCTCAGCGGCGTCCTTGGCCGCGGCTTCGCCCCGGCACATCCGGGTCGCCTCGAAGGCCAGCACCTTCTTCGCCTCGTTGATCTCCTGGCCCTCGAGGGCTTCGAGCCTCACGATCTCGGCTACGGCCAAGTCGGTGAAGACGCGAAGGAAGCGGCCGACGTCGCCGTCCTCGGTGTTTCGCCAGTACTGGTAATAGCCGTAGGACGAGAGACGATCCTCGTTGAGCCACACCGCGCCGGCGGCGGTCTTCCCCATCTTGGCGCCGGACGACGTCGTCACCAGCGGCGTGGTCACGGCGAACAGCTCGACCTGCGCCACACGGCGGCCGAGGTCGACGCCGGCGACGATGTTGCCCCACTGGTCGGAGCCGCCCATCTGCAGCCGGCAGTCGTAGCGCCTCGCCAGCTCGACGAAGTCGTAGGCCTGCAGCACCATGTAGTTGAACTCGAGGAAGGTCAGCGGCTGGTCGCGGTCGAGCCGGAGCTTGACCGAGTCCATGCTCAGCATGCGGTTGACCGAGAAGTGCCGGCCGTAGTCGCGCAGGAACTCGATGTAGTTGAGCTTCGAGAGCCAGTCGTCATTGTTCGCCATCAGCGCGTCGGTGGCGCCGTTGCCGAACTTCAGGAACTTGCCGAAGGTCGACTTGATCGACGCCATGTTGCGGGCGATGTCGTCGTCGCCCAGCAGCTTCCGCATGTCGTCCTTGCCGGACGGGTCGCCGACCTTGGTGGTGCCGCCGCCGATGAGCACGATCGGCCGATGCCCGGCCTGCTGAAGGCGCCGCAGCATCATGATCTGGACGAGGTTGCCGATGTGGAGGGAATCGGCGGTCATGTCGAAGCCGATGTAGCCGGTGACGACCTTCTCGGCCGTCAGCTTCCTGAACGCGGCCTCGTCCGAGCACTGATGCAGACAGCCGCGATCGCGGATGACTTCGAGGAAGCCCCGGCTCGACATCGAGTCAACCCGCCGCCTTGGCCTTGGCCGGCACCTTCAAGACATCGTCGAGGTAGGCGCCGACGGCGTTCCCCATCTGCTCGATCTTGTTGGTGAAGAAGTGGTTGGCGCCGGGGATCGACTTGTACCTGATGGTGATGTCGCGCTGGTTCGAGAGCTTGTCGACCAGCTTCTGCACCGACTCCGACGGCACCACCTCGTCGGCGGTGCCGTGGACGATGAGGCCGGAGGACGGGCACGGCGCCAGGAACGAGAAGTCGTACAGGTTCGCCGGCGGCGCGATCGAGACGAATCCCGAGATCTCCGGGCGGCGCATCAGGAGCTGCATGCCGATCCAGGCGCCGAAGGAGAACCCGGAGACCCAGCAGGCCGCCGCGTCCGGGTTGTAGGTCTGCAGCCAGTCGAGCGCCGCAGCCGCGTCGGAGAGCTCGCCCTCACCGCGGTCGAAGGTGCCCTGGCTCCGCCCGACGCCTCGGAAATTGAAGCGGAGCGCGGCGAAACCGCGCTGGGCGTAGAGATTGTAGAGCGTGTAGACGATCTTGTTGTTCATCGTCCCGCCATGCTGCGGGTGCGGGTGCAGCATGAGCGCGACCGGCGCGTTGGCGACTTTCGGCGGCAGGTACCGCCCTTCGATGCGGCCGGCCGGGCCATTGATGACGATCTCAGGCATGCGTCTCGACGAAATCCTGACCGGAGTAAGGGGACAAATCGTCATTCGGCGCTGGGAAATCCCGGCGCATTCTTGACTAGGCTAGTAGGACATATTATCTATGTACGGGAACGAGGCTGGTCGCCGGCCTCTCCAACCTGGGCACAATAGCACAGCCGCCACCATGACTTTCAAGACGTTGCGCGAAGACATCGACTCGATCATCGCCCGCGACCCGGCCGCCCGGAGCCGTGCGGAAGTCGTCATCTGCTACCCCGGATTCCAGGCTATCCTCTTGCATCGACTGGCACATTCGGCCTGGATCAAGGGTTGGCGGCTCTCTGCCCGCTTCGTCTCCCAGGTCGGTCGCCTCTTGACCGGGATCGAGATTCATCCGGGCGCCACCGTCGGCCGCCGGGTCTTCATCGACCACGGCATGGGGGTGGTGATCGGCGAGACCGCCATCGTCGGCGACGATGTGACGCTCTACCAGGGCGTTACCCTGGGCGGCACCAAGCTGCACAAAGGCAAGCGTCACCCGACGCTCGAACGCGGCGTCATCGTCGGTTCGGGCGCTCAGATCCTCGGCCCCTTCACCGTCGGGGCGGAAGCCCGCATCGGCGCCAACGCCGTGGTGCTGGCGGAAGTCCCCTCCGGCGTCACCATGACCGGAATCCCGGCCAAGCCCGCGCTCACCCGCGACAAGTCGCGGGCGGCCGAGTTCCAGGCCTACGGCACGCCGACCGACGGGCTTCCCGATCCGGTCGCCCGCGCCATCGAGGCTCTCCAGGCCGAGGTCGCGCAGCTCCGCGGCCGCGTCGTCGAGCTGGAAGGCTCGCAGACGCCGGTCGACGCCCGCCCGCCCCTCCGGATCGCCGGGACCTGAACCCGAAACGGGAGTAGGACCATGAAGCTCAGCACCAAAGGCCGCTATGCCGTGATGGCGATGGTCGACCTCGCCCGCCACGGCTCCGGCCATCCGGTGTCGCTCGCCGACATCGCCGAGCGCCAGGAGATCTCGCTCTCCTATCTCGAGCAGCTCTTCGCCAAGCTCCGCCGGAACGGCCTCGTGCGCAGCGTGCGCGGGCCCGGCGGCGGCTATCTCCTCGGACGCGGCACCGACGAGGTGAAGATTTCCGACATCATCCTCGCGGTCGACGAGCCGATCCGGGCGACCCGCTGCCATCCGTCCTCGGCAACCGGCTGCAAGACCGACCGCAGCCGCTGCCTCACCCACGATCTGTGGGAGGAGCTCGGCAGCCAGATTCATCTTTTTCTCCGCTCGGTCAGCCTCGCCGACGTGATCGACAACCGTATCATCGGCCAGGCGCGCATGCGCCATGACCTGCCGGCGGCGATGGCCGCCGTCGCGGCCGAGTAGCCGACCCCATATAGAAGCGATCATGACCCTCACCGCCTATCTCGACTGGAACGCGACCGCGCCGGTTCGCCCCGAAGCCCGGGCGGCCGTGGCCGATGCGCTGGCGCTCACCGGCAACCCGTCCTCGGTGCATGGCGCCGGACGGGCGGCGCGCGCGCTCATCGAGGATGCGCGCGACGCGGTCGCGCGCCTGATCGGCGCCGGCCCCAACCAGATCGTCTTCACCTCCGGCGGCAGCGAGGCGAATACGCTCGCGCTCGCCGGCAGCGGCCGCCGTCTGCTGGTCTCGGCGGTCGAGCACGACTCCGTCCTCGTCCATGCCGGCGCCGAGCGCGTCGCCGTGACGTCCGAGGGCATCGTCGACCTCGACGATCTCGACGCCCGGCTCGGCGCCGTCGAGGCCCCGGCCCTGGTCTCGGTGATGTTCGCCAACAACGAGACCGGTACGATTCAGCCGATCGCCGATGTCGTGCGCATCGCCCGCGCCCATGGCGCGCTGGTGCACACGGACGCGGCCCAGGCCGTCGGACGGGTGCCGGTCGACTTCCTCGGCCTCGGGGTCGACCTCATGACGGTCTCTGCGCACAAGCTCGGCGGGCCGCAGGGCGTCGGCGCCCTTGCGGTCGGCGAGCGCGCGGCTCTCGTTCCGGTGATCCGGGGCGGCGGCCAGGAGCGCGGCCGGCGCGCCGGCACCGAGAATGTCGCCGGCATCTCTGGGTTCGGTGCCGCAGCGGTCGCCGCCCCCGGAACCGATTGGAGCTTCGTCCAGTCGCTCCGCGACGACCTGGAGCATCGCGCGGTCGGCCTCGGCGCCGAGATCTTCGCCGACGAGGCGACGCGCCTGCCGAACACGAGCTGTCTTCGCCTGCCCGGCATGACCGCCGAGGCGCTGGTGATCGCCCTCGACCTCGAGGGCGTCGCGGTCTCCGCCGGTGCCGCCTGCTCGTCGGGCAAGGTCAGGCCCTCGCCGGTGCTGAAGGCGATGGGCGTGGCCGAGGACGTGGCCGCAGGCGCCATCCGCGCCAGCCTGGGATGGGCGACGACCGCCGAAGAGATCCACCTGTTCATCGCCACCCTCGGCCGGATCCGGGGCCGCATCGGCCCGCGCGATCTGCGCGCCGCCGCGTGAAGGAGAGCTGACGTGTCCATGCAAGCCAGCGTCCGCGAGACACCTGAGAGGAAGGACGCCGCCCCCGGCCGCAACCGGCCGGAGCGCCCGATCTATCTCGACTATCAGGCGACCACGCCGATGGACCGGCGCGTTCTCGACGTGATGATCCCCTACTTCACCGAGAAGTTCGGCAATCCGCATTCGCGCAGCCACGCCTATGGCTGGGAGGCCGAGGAAGCGGTCGAGAAGGCGCGCGCCCAGATCGCCCACATCATCGGCGCCGACGAGCGCGAGGTGATCTTCACCTCGGGCGCGACGGAATCGAACAACCTCGCGATCAAGGGCGTGGCCCAGTTCTACAAGGACAAGCGGAACCACATCGTCACGCTGGTGACCGAGCACAAATGCGTCCTCGACACCTGCCGCCACCTGCAGGAGGAAGGCTTCGCGGTCACCTACCTGCCGGTGAAGCAGGACGGGCTGGTCGATCTCGCCGAGCTCGAGCGGGCGATCACCGAGAAGACCGTCCTGGTCTCGATCATGGCGGTGAACAACGAGATCGGCGTCGTCCAGCCGCTGGCCGAGATCGGCAAGCTCTGCCGCAAGAAAGGCGCCTACTTCCACACCGACTGCGCCCAGGCGGTCGGCAAGATCCCGCTCGACGTGGAAGCGATGAACATCGACCTGATGAGCATCTCCGGCCACAAGCTCTACGGGCCGAAGGGCATCGGCGCGCTCTATGTCCGCCGCCGCCCGCGCATCCGCCTCCAGGCGATGATCAATGGCGGCGGCCAGGAGCGCGGCATGCGCTCCGGCACGCTGCCGACCCCGCTCTGCGTCGGCCTCGGCGAGGCCTGCGCGATCGCCGAGCGCGAGATGCCGGAGGAGGCGAAGCGGCTGACCCGGCTGCGCGACCGCTTCCACGGCGCGATCAAGGAGAAGCTGCCCGAGGTCTACCTGAACGGTAGCCTCGAGAACCGCATCCCGGGCAACCTCAATCTCAGCTTCGCCTATGTCGAGGGCGAGTCGCTGATCCTCGGCATCAACGACCTTTCGGTGTCCTCGGGCTCGGCCTGCACCTCGGCCTCGCTGGAGCCGTCCTACGTTCTCCGCGCCCTCGGCGTCGACGAGGCGATGGCGCACACCTCGCTCCGCATCGGCTTCGGGCGCTTCACCACCGAGGACGAGGTCGACTACGCGGTCAAGGACATCGTCGAGCACGTGACCAAGCTTCGCGACATGAGCCCGCTCTGGGAGATGTTCCAGGACGGCGTCGATCTGAAGAGCATCAAATGGGCGGCCCACTGACGAGCCGCCCGGAGGAGAGCGACATGGCCTATTCCGAAAAAGTCATCGACCACTACAACAACCCGCGCAACGTCGGCTCGCTCGACAAGGGCGCCGAGGACGTCGGCACCGGGCTGGTCGGGGCGCCCGCCTGCGGCGACGTGATGAAGCTGCAGATCCGGGTCTCGGCCGACGGCATCATCCAGGACGCCAAGTTCAAGACCTTCGGCTGCGGCTCGGCGATCGCGTCGTCGTCGCTGGCGACCGAGTGGATCAAGGGCAAGTCGCTGAACGACGCCGAGACGATCAAGAACACCATGATCGCCCAGCACCTGGCGCTGCCGCCGGTCAAGATCCACTGCTCGGTCCTGGCCGAGGACGCGATCAAGGCGGCGATCGCCGACTATCGCGCCAAGGCCACGGCGAAGGCCGCGGAATAGAGTTTTGTACCCGCCTCATCCTGAGCTCCGGCGAAGCCGACTTCGCCGCTTCGAAGGATGAGGACCGCACAAGTTCGAGGTTGGAATGGCTGACGTAGGCACCACCACCACCACGACCGCGCCGGCGAGGCCGCGACCGAAGCGCCAGGCGATGACGCTGACCGACGCCGCGGCGGCACGCGTGAAGGCGCTGCTCGACAAGCGCGGCAAGCCGTCGGCCGGTATTCGCATCAGCGTCCGCACCAAGGGCTGCTCGGGCCTCTCCTACACCCTCGAATACGCCGACGAGCGCGGCAAGTTCGACGAGGTGGTCGAGGACAAGGGCGTCACCGTCCTGATCGACCCGAAGGCGACGATGTTCATCGTCGGCACCGAGATGGACTACGTCGAAGAGAAACTGCAGGCCGGCTTCAAGTTCATCAATCCGAACGAGAAGGGTCGCTGCGGCTGCGGGGAGTCCTTCCACGTTTGACGGCCCCCGATGCCTGCTGGTCCTGCCGCGGATCGGTGCCGGCGGCCGAGCCCTTCTGCCCGGCCTGCACGGCGGTGCAGCCGCCGGGTCAGGCCGACCACTTCGCCCGGCTCGGCTTCGCTAGGGCCTACGACGTCGATCCGGCGGCGGTCGAGCGCCGCTACTTCGAGCTCCAGCGCCGTCTCCACCCGGATCGCTTCGCAACCAAGAGTCCGAAGGAGCGGGCGCTCTCCCAGGCCCAGGCGACGAGCCTGAACGACGCCTACGAGACGCTGATGGACCCGCTCGGCCGCGCGGTCTATCTGTTGCGGCTTTCCGGAATCGATACCGGCGGCGACGGCAAGACCGTCGACGATCCGGCCCTGCTGATGGAGGCGATGGAGATGCGGGAAGCGCTGGCGGAGGCGCGGACACCGGCGGAGGTCGATGCCCTGGTCGGCCGCGCCCGCGCCGAGGCCGAGGCCTGCCGCGTCGCGCTCGCCCGGCTCTTCGCCGGCGGCGACCTTGCGGCCGCCGGCAAGGCGACGCTGCGTCTCACCTATCTCGACAAGCTGCTCGACGACGCCCGCGCGCGGCGCCTGAACGTGGCTTAGAGCCGATGACCCTCCTTCAGCTCCACGAGCCGGGCGAGACGCCGCTGCCGCACGAGGGCGACCAGACGCTCGCCGTCGGCATCGACCTCGGCACCACCAACTCGGTCGTCGCACTCTCCACATCGGGCAAGCCCGAGGTGCTGAGGGACGCCGACGGCAACGGCCTTGTTCCGTCGGTCGTGGCCTATACCGAGGACGGCCCGGTGGTCGGCGTCGGCGCCCAGGCGCGCCTGGTCGACGCGCCGGACGCCGTCGTCTCCTCGGTCAAGCGGCTGATGGGCCGCGGCTCCGCCGATGTGAAAACGTTGGCCGGCACGCTTCCTTATGCGCTCGATGCCGCCGAGGGCGGCATGGTCAGGCTCCTGGTCGGTGGCCGGCGGCTGACGCCGGTCGAGGTTTCGGCCGACATCCTGCGCGCGATCAAGGCCCAGGCCGAACAGCATCTCGGCCGCGAGGTGACGCGCGCGGTGGTGACGGTGCCGGCCTATTTCGACGACGCCGCCAGGCTCGCGACCAAGGACGCGGCCAGGCTCGCCGGTCTCGACGTGTTGCGCCTGGTCAACGAGCCGACCGCCGCCGCCCTCGCCTACGGCCTCGACAAGGCGGCGGAAGGCATCTACGCAGTTTACGACCTCGGCGGCGGCACCTTCGACATCTCGATCCTCAGGCTGGAGAAGGGCGTCTTCCAGGTGCTGGCGACCGGCGGCGATGCCCAGCTCGGCGGCGACGACTTCGACCACGCGATCGCCGAGCACTGGCTCGCCGACCGCCGCTCGGAGCTCGGCGGCGAGCCCGTCACCCCTGGCGAGGCGAAGCAGACCCTCACCAGCGCACGCGCCGCCAAGGAGGCGCTGACGACGCGGGAGGCCGGCGATTTCCCGGTCGTGCTGCACGGCAAGACGACGCTGCACCGGCTCACCCGCGCCACCCTCGATGAGATCATCCGGCCGTGGATCGAGAAGACCATCGGGCTCTGCCGCCAGGTCGTCTCCGACGCCCGGCTCGACCTCGGCCGGATCAAAGGCGTGGTGCTGGTCGGCGGCTCGACCCGGGTGCCGCAGGTGCGCCGGGCGGTCGAGGCCTACTTCGCGAAGCCGCCGCTCGCGGACATCGACCCGGACGAGGTGGTGGCGCTCGGCGCCGCGCTTCAGGCGGAAGCCCTGACGACGGGCTCCGACACCCTCCTCCTCGACGTGCTGCCGCTGTCGTTAGGCATCGAGACCATGGGCGGCCTGACCGAGAAGATCGTCGACCGCAACACCCCGATCCCGGTCGCCAAGGCCCAGGAGTTCACCACATATCAGGACGGCCAGGGGGCGATGCTGATCCACGTCGTCCAGGGCGAGCGCGAGACGGTCTCCGACTGCCGCTCGCTCGCCCGCTTCGTGCTCGCCGGAATCCCGCCGATGACCGCCGGCGCCGCCCGCATCCGCGTCACCTTCCAGGTCGATGCCGACGGGCTCCTGACCGTCTCGGCCGAGGAGAAGATCACCGGCGTCACGCAGCGGGTCGAGGTGAAGCCGTCCTACGGCCTCTCCGAGGACGAGATGGCGCGGATGCTCGAAGAGAGCATGATCCATGCTCGCACCGACATGGAGCGGCGCCTCCTGATCGAGAACCGGGTCGAGGGCAGGCGGGTGTTGCTGGCGCTGGCGACGGCGCTCGCCGCCGATACCTCCCTGCTCGACGCGGGCGAGGCAGACCGGATAGAACAGGCGCGCCTCAGGCTGGTCCAGGCCATCGAGGGCGACGACCGCGACCGGATCAAGGCGGCGGTCGAGGCGCTCGAGGACGTGGCCCGGCCGTTCGCCGGGCGGCGCATGGACCTGGCCATCCGGGCCGGGCTCGCCGGCCATTCGATCGACGAGTTCAAGGGCGATCCCGGTGGCTGCCTGGCGCCCGACCCTGAAGAGAAGAGCTAGGCTTTCGGAGTTTTGTCGACATGCCGAAGATGACGTTCATCGATCCCGCCGGGACCCGCCATGAGGTCGACGCGCCGGTCGGACTCTCGGTCCTGGAGATCGCGCACAAGAACGGGATCGACCTGGAGGGCGCCTGCGAAGGCTCGCTCGCCTGCTCGACCTGCCACGTCATCGTCGATACCGAGGACTACGAGCGGCTGAAGGACGCGACCGAGGACGAGGAGGACATGCTCGACCTCGCCTTCGGGCTGACCCACACCTCCCGGCTCGGCTGCCAGATCATCATCACCGAGGAGCTGGACGGGCTCACCGTCAAGCTCCCGTCCGCCACCCGCAACATGATGGTCGACAAGTAGCCATGGCCAAGACGCTGCGCTGGACCGACGTCAACGAGATCGCCATCGAGCTCGACGAGGCGCATCCCGACGTCGACATCATGGCGATCCGCTTCACCGACCTCCACCGCTGGGTGATGGAGCTGCCGGACTTCAAGGACGACCCCGACCGGTCGGGCGAGAAGATCCTGGAAGCGATCCAGATGACCTGGCTGGAAGAGCGTGGTTAAGACCATGTCCGACCCACTCGGACTCGGCGGGCGGCCGTCCGACCATCTGGTCGCCGTCGCCATGTCCGGCGGCGTCGACTCCTCGGCGGTCGCGGGATTGCTGGTCGAGGCCGGATACCGGGTCGCCGGATTCACCTTGCAGCTCTACGACCACGGCGCCGCGCTGGCGAAGAAGGGCGCCTGCTGCGCCGGCCAGGACATCCACGACGCCCGCCGCGTCGCCGACCGCCTGGGGATCGCGCATTACGTGCTCGACTACGAGGCGCGCTTTCGCGACCAGGTGATGGCGCCCTTCGCCGCCTCCTATCTCGCCGGCGAGACGCCGATCCCCTGCGTCTTGTGCAACCGGACGGTCAAGTTCGCCGACCTCCTCGGGCTCTCGCGCGACCTCGGCGCCGCCGCCCTGGTCACCGGCCACTATGTCCGCCGCGTCGAAGGATCGGCCGGGCCGGAGCTGCATCGGGCCGCGGACGCCGCCCGCGACCAGAGCTACTTCCTCTTCGGCACCACCAAGGACCAGCTCGCCCGCCTCCACTTCCCGCTCGGTAGCCGGCCGAAAAGCGAGACCCGCGCGATTGCCGGCCGCCTCGGCCTTGAGGTCGCATCCAAGCCCGACAGCCAGGACATCTGCTTCGTCCCCGGCGGGCGCTACGCCGAGGTCGTGCGCAAGCTCCGGCCCGAGGCCGAGGCACCGGGCGACATCGTCGACCTCTCCGGCCGCGTCGTCGGCCGGCACAAGGGCATCGCCGACTTCACCGTCGGCCAGCGGCGGGGCCTCGGCCTCGGCGCCACCACCGACGGGACCGAGCCCTCCTATGTCGTGCGCCTGGAGCCGACGACGCGCCGCGTCGTGGCCGGGCCGAGATCGGCGCTGGCGACGACGCGGGTCGCGCTTCGCGAGCTCAACTGGCTCGGTGACGCGCCGATCCCCGAAGGCGGGACCGAGGTCGAGGTCAAGCTGCGCTCGGCGTCGCCGCCGGCCGCGGCCCGCCTGTTCGCGACCGGCAGCGGCGCCGAGCTGCACCTGGAGTCGCCGCAGCACGGCGTCGCCCCCGGTCAGGCCGGCGTCCTCTATCGGGGCGATCGGGTGCTCGGCGGCGGCTGGATCGCCGGCGCCGCATGAGCGACGTCGCGGTCCGTCCGGCTGCGATCGAAGACGTTCCCGCCCTTGCGCTCCTGGTGGCGGCGCTGCGCGCGCATCAGAAGGACCCGATCGGCCACCTGAACGAGGCGGCGCTCCGGCGCGACGGCTTCGGCGACGATCCCGAGTTCGGCATCCTGGTCGCCGAGCGCGACCGCCGGCCGATCGGCTATGCGCTGTTCACCGAAACCTATGAGCCAGGCTTCGCCGCCCGGGGCCTCTACCTCGCCGACCTCTATGTCCGCCCGGACGCCCGGCGCACGGGGGCGGGCCGGGCCCTCGTCCAGGCGGTCGCCGCCGAGGCCCGCCGGCGCCAGCGCAGCTTCGTCTGGTGGACCTCGCTTGCCGCCAACGCGGACGCGCACGCCTTCTACGCCGCCCTCGGTGCCCTCACCCACGAGGTGCGGGCGCACGTGCTGATCCTGGACTCAAGCCCGTCCGTCGCCGTCGCCGGCGCGGCCGGCCGCGCCTCCGCTTGACGAGGGGACCCCGGGCGCCCTATAGGCACGCTTTCTCCGCAGCCGGCCTCGGGTTCATGGGGGTCGGCTCGCCCGGTGGCGGTGTAGCTCAGCGGTAGAGCAGGGGAATCATAATCCCTTGGTCGGCGGTTCAAATCCGTCCACCGCTACCACCATTCCCCTACCCGCGGTGCCGCCAGGAGAGCCCGTCGAGGATTGCCCGCGGGAGGCCGCCAGCAGCGCCGCTCACCGGCGGTGCCGCTCGGCGCGCGCGCCACTCCGCGGTTTCGTCCGCGCCGCGAATCTCCGCCGGGGCGACGGCACCGCCGCTAGGGTCCGGCGATGCTTGCCGACCTCATCCAAATGGCCTCGGTGCTGGCGGCGATCTCCGCCATCTGGTTCGCGGCCCACCTGTCGCCGGGCCCGGATTTCCTGGTGACCATCCGCGTCGCCATGACCCAGTCGCGGGCGGCCGCGCTCCGCACCGTGCTCGGTATCTGCGTCGGAACGGTCGTCTGGGCGGTCGCCGGGTTCTACGGCCTCAACGCGCTGTTCGCGGCGCTCCCCTGGCTCTATCAGGCGATGAAGTATGCCGGCGGCGCCTATCTCGCTTATCTCGGGCTGCGCATGGTGATCGCGAGCTTCCGCCGCCTGGACGGCGACGGCAGCGGGGCGGCGACGCTGTCGGATGGCTCGGCCTTCCGCCTCGGGCTTCTGACCAACCTCGCCAATCCGAAGGCGGCGCTGTTCACCGCCAGCGTCTTCGCCGCGACCCTGCCGCCGGACCCGCCGGCGCTGCTGGGGCTCGCCGCGACCGTCGTCATGACCGCGATCTCTCTCGCGTTCTACGGCCTGCTCGCCGGCGTGCTGACGACGCCCCGGATCTCGGCCGGCTATGCCCGGGCGCAACACTGGATCGACAGGATCGCGGGCGCGGCGTTCGTCTTCTTCGCCGTCGACTTCGCGCTCCGCGGCTGACCGGCCGCCTTTAGATCCCGACCCGCGCCAGGTGCTCGGCCGGATAGCGCGCGCCGGCGGTGACGCCGGGCGGAAAGGCCGCCTCCAGCGACTCGAGGTCGCCGGCCGAGAGCGCGAGCGCGAGCGCGCCCAGATTCTCCTCCAGCCGCTCGATCCGCTTGGTGCCCGGAATCGGCACGATGTCGGGCCCACGCGCGAGCAGCCAGGCGATCGCCACCTTGGCCGGCGTCGCCTTGTGCGCGTCGGCAATCCGCTTCAGCGCCGGCAACAGGCCGGCGTTCCGCTGGATGTTCTCGGCGGCGAAGCGCGGATGATCGAGCCGGCGGTCGCCGGCGACCAGCGCCTCGCGCGTCGGGACGGCGCCGGAGAGGAAGCCCCGCCCGAGCGGGCTATAGGCGACGAAGCCGATGCCGAGCGCCCGGCAGGCCGGCAGGATCTCCGCCTCGGCGTCGCGGGTCCACAGCGAGTACTCGGTCTGCAATGCGGCGATCGGATGGACGGCGTGGGCGCGCCGGATCGTCTTGGCGCTGGCTTCCGAGAGGCCGAGGAAGCGGACCTTCCCGGCCTTCACCAGCTCCGCCATGGCGCCGACCGTCTCCTCGATCGGCACGTTCGGGTCGACCCGATGCTGGTAGTAGAGGTCGATCGCCTCGACGCCGAGGCGCTTCAGCGATCCCTCGCAGGCCTGGCGCACATTGGCCGGGGTCCCGTCGATGCCGCTCTTGCCCTCGCGCGTCACCTGGCCGAACTTGGTCGCGAGCACGACCTTGTCGCGGATGCCCTCGAGGGCCCGGCCGACCACCGCCTCGTTCTGGCCCATGCCGTAGGCGTCGGCGGTGTCCAGCAGCGTGACTCCCCGCTCGACCGCGCGGTGGATGGTGGCGATCGACTGGGCGTCGTCGGCCTTGCCGTAGACCGAGGACATGCACATGCAGCCAAGCCCGATGGCCGAGACCGTGAGACCGTGACCGAGCGGGCGCTGCTGCATGCTATCCTCCGGGAGCGATCCGCCAGTCTCTTCGCTTTCGCCGCGGCCGACAACGTCGCGCGGGGCCCCGCCTGGGATATTCTCGACCGCGATGGCCGCAGCCGACCCCGTATCCCGATTTCGAGGCTTCCGCGATCCGGTGTTCGGCCGCTACCTGGCGATGCGGCTCGGCGTCTCGCTGGCGACCCAGATGCAGGCGACGGCGGTCGGCTGGCAGGTCTACGACCTGACCGGCGATCCGATCGCGCTCGGCCTCGTGGGGCTGGCCCAGTTCCTGCCGATCATCCCGCTGATGCCCCTCTCCGGCCAGGTCGCCGACCGGGTCGACCGCCGGCGGATCATCCAGGTCTCAGCCCTCCTCTATCTCCTCTGCATGGCCGGCCTCGCGGTGCTGCCCGGGCTGGCCGGCATCTGGTCGATTTATGCCGTGCTGTTCGTCTTCGGGGCGACCCGTGCCTTCGACCATCCGGCCGCCAGCGCGCTTCTGCCGAACCTGGTGCGCTCCCAGGACATCCGCGCCGCCGTCGCGCTCAGCTCGTCAGCCGGACAGGCGGCGGCGATCGCCGGCCCGGCGCTGGGCGGCATCCTCTACGTCTTCGGCCCGGAGACGGTCTACGGCACGTCGATGGCGATGATGGTGGCGGCGCTCCTCGCCGTCTCCGGCCTGCCGGCAGTGCCGCCGGCTCACGGCGCCGAGATGGAGCGGCCGTCGATCTTCGGCGGCGTCGCCTTCATCCGGTCGAACCCGGTGATCCTCGGCGTCATGGCGCTCGATCTCTTCGTGGTGATGGTGGCGAGCGCGACCGCGCTCCTGCCGATCGTCGTCAAGGACATCCTGGAAGTCGGGCCCTGGGGCCTCGGCGTGCTCCGGAGCGCGCCTGCGGTCGGCGCGCTCGCGATCGGCGCCTGGCTCTCCTGGCATCCGATCGACCGCCGCGCCGGCCCGGTCTTCCTCTGGGCGCTCGCGGTCTACGGCGTCGCGACGGCGCTGTTCGGCCTCTCCACGAGCTTCCTCCTGTCGGCCGCGGCCCTCCTCCTCTTCGGCGCCGCCGACCAGGTGAGCGTCATCGTCCGCATGTCGCTGATTCAGCTCAGGACCCCCAACCACGTCCGCGGCCGTGTCGCCGCCGTCAACGGCATGGCGGTCAACATGTCGAACCAGCTCGGTAGCCTGGAGGCCGGCCTGACCGCCGCCTGGCTCGGCGTCGTCGGCGCACTCGCCTTGGGCGGGGCGGCGACGCTGGTCCTGGTCGCCGTCGGCGCGCTCGTCTTTCCCAAGCTCCGCCAGGTGGACCGGCTGTAGAGGCGAAGTGCGACGACGCGAGCGACATGGTCGGGCGTAGCCGGATCGGCCGAGTCTGCGTTATGGTCGGGCCCGCAAACATAACAACGACGTGGACGCCGGGTCGGCCGCTGATGGCGACATGATAGACGAGCAAACACGACAGACGATGCTGTCGCATGACGTGGCGCTGAATGAGCGATTCTCGTTCTCGGGTCGTCTACGCGTTGAGCCGCCCACGACTCTCGGCGGGCTCTTTCGAGGCGACGTCGCGGTCGGCGCCTTCACCTTTTTCTCCTCGGCGCTGATCATCGACGCGGACATCGGGCGATATGGCTCGTTCGCCAACGAGGTCGTCATCGGCGAAGGGGATCACCCGACGTCGTGGCTCACGACCCATCCGATTCCCTCCAAGGGGTTGAGCCACTTCGCGCATCTTGCGGCCTACACGGCGTTCACGCCGGCCGAGGGCGACGAGCTGCCGCCGACGCCCCGCACCAGGATCGGCAACGATGTCTGGTTCGGGCGACGCTGCTTCGTGAAGCTGGGAGTGACGATCGGCGACGGAGCGGTCGTCGGGGCGCATGCGATGGTGACGCGCGACGTGCCGCCCTATGCCATCGTGGGCGGGGTCCCTGCCCGCCATATCCGCAACCGCTTCACCGATGCGCTGATCGAGAGGCTGCTGGCGCTGGCCTGGTGGACGCACTCGATCTGGGATCTGTCCGGCGTGCCGTTTCACGACGTCGAGCGGGCGATCGGCGAGATCGAGAAACGGCGAGGCCGGGGACTCGCCGACTACCGGCCCCAGACCCTCGAGATCAAGTCGGCTTGAGGCACGTGTCGATGGCCGGCGGTCCGCGCGGCGTTAGATCATGCCGTTGTGCCTCGTCGGCTTGACGTCCGCGTCAACGCCGAGGCACTTCTGACATATGGTATAGCCATCGAGATCGTGCTCGAGGTGCGCGCGCTGCAGGTGCCGCATCGCCTCGCTTTCCCAAATCGTGTCAACGCCATCAATCGCATGGCCCAGCTCGAACTCGCTGTCCGGCACGACGCAGCATGCCGAGATCGTGCCGTCCCAGAGAACCTGGAGCTTCTGCAGCGGCTCCCAGCACGACGGCCGGTCGGTGAAGACGTTGAAGGCGGGCGCGAACTCGTAGGTCTTCAGCTCTCCATCCGGCGACAGGAACTCCGTGGGATAGGTCGTGGACAAGGGGATGAAGTGCATGGGGATCGAGCCGGACGCCACGGTGCCGAAAAACCGCTCGGCCTGCTCGGCGATCTCCGGCGCGTATCCCGGGAACACGCTGGTGATGTAGAGACGAATTTCGTCGCGCAGCCCCATGTCGTCCCGCTCGCTGACGAATGCCTCGATCGCCGCCTTGAGGGCCTCCCAGCGGGCCCCCGCCCGGACCTTCTGGTAGCTGTCCGCACTGAAGCCGTCCAGGGAAAGACCGAGCGTCGCGGGGCGCGCTTTCAGGAGCCGGCGCCGGATGCTGCGCTTCTGCAACAAGGTTCCGTTGGTCTGGATCGCGAGAACGGCACCTCGATCGCGCGCCGTCGTG
>SHVZ01000040.1 GCA_009694025.1 Alphaproteobacteria bacterium
TCAACCGCCTCCACCACACGCACCCGCAGATCATCGGAAAGGATCTTGCCCATTCATGCTGGCCTCCAGCTCTCCAGCCAGCATGTTGAATCAGAACCAGACGAGTTTGGGAATCCCCAATGATTCACTCAGATCGGAAAACTCTCTAGTAGAGTGCCGGCCTGTCCCGCCGCAGGTAGCATTTGAGATTCGCTTTCTCAGGTATACAATTGCCTCCCGAGGACGACGGTCGGCGGCACAGAGTCCGATGACGCACTACTCCGCCTTCCGCCTCTTCATCGAGGGTCTGCGCGATCAGACCGGCTGGACCCGCGCCTGGCGCGATCCGCCGCCGAAACCGGCCTATGACGTCGTCATCATCGGCGGCGGCGGGCATGGACTCGCGAGCGCCTATTATCTCGCCAAGGAACACGGCATCGCCAACGTCGCGGTCCTCGAGCGCGGCCAGATCGGGCTCGGCAACGTCGGCCGCAACACCACGATCGTCCGCTCGAACTACCTCTTCCCCGAGAACAACCTTTTCTACGAGAAGTCGCTTCAGCTCTGGGAAGGGCTGGAGCAGGACCTGAACTTCAACGTGATGATGAGCCAGCGTGGCGTCATCAATCTCTACCACTCGGACAGCCAGCGCGACGTCTACGCCCGGCGCGGCAATTCGATGCGGCTCGGCGGCATCGATGCCGAGCTGATCGACCGGGAGCAAGTTCGCGCCATGGCGCCGATCCTGGACTTCGACAATGCCCGCTTCCCGATCCAGGGCGGGCTCCTGCAGCGGCGTGGCGGCACCGCGCGCCACGACGCGGTTGCCTGGGGCTTCGCTCGCGGCGCCGACCGGCACGGCGTCGATGTCATCCAGAACTGCGAAGTAACCGCCATCCGCCGCGAGGCCGGCCGGGTGGTCGGCGTCGAGACGACGCGCGGCTATATCGCGGCTCCCAAGGTCGGCATTGCCGTCGCCGGGCACACCTCGCACGTGGCGGCCATGGCCGGTATCCGCCTTCCGGTCGAGAGCCATGTGCTCCAGGCCTTCGTCAGCGAGGCGATCAAGCCGGTGATCGACTGCGTCGTCACCTTCGGCGCCGGGCACTTCTACATCAGCCAGTCGGACAAGGGTGGCCTCGTCTTCGGCGGCGGCCTCGACGGCTACAACTCCTACGCCCAGCGCGGCACCCTGCCGGAGGCCGAGCACGTGCTGAAGGAAGGCGTCGCCCTGATCCCGATCCTCTCGCGCCTCCGGGTCCTCCGCCAATGGGCGGGCGTGATGGACATGACCTTCGACGGGACGCCTTTGATCTGCAAGACACCGGTCCCAGGCCTCTACCTCAACGGCGGCTGGTGCTACGGCGGCTTCAAGGCGATCCCGGGTTCCGGTTGGTGCTTCGCCCATACTATCGCCAAGGACGCCCCGCATGCGCTCAACGCCGCGATGACGATCGAGCGCTTCCGCGACGGCGGCACCATCGACGAGAAGGGCGCCGGCCCCTTCCCGTGGCTGCACTGAGCGGGGCGCCATGCATCGCATAGACTGTCCGTGGTGCGGCGTCCGCGACGAGGCGGAGTTCGGCTATCGCGGCGACGCCACTGTCAGACGCCCGGCCGCCGACGGCGACGCCGACGCCTTCTACGCCTTCGTCTACGACCGCACCAATCCGAAGGGCTGGCATGTCGAGTGGTGGCAGCATGTCGCCGGCTGCCGGCAGTGGCTGAAGGTCGTCCGACACACGGTCACCCACGAGATCCGCACCGTCGCCAAGGCCGGCGATGACGTCAGGGCGCCGTCGCCATGAGCCAGCCCCATCGCCTGGCCGTAGGAGGCCGGATCGACCGGAGCCGGTCACTCCCGTTCCGCTTCGACAACCGGGCCTTCGCCGGCCATCCCGGCGATACGCTGGCCTCGGCGCTGCTTGCCAATGGCGTCCGCCTGGTCGGCCGCAGCTTCAAGTACCACCGGCCGCGCGGCATCTTCACCGCCGGACCCGAAGAGCCGAGCGCCCTGGTCGAGCTGCGCACGGGCGCACGCCAGGAACCCAATACAAGGGTAACGACCGCCGAGCTCTTCGACGGCCTGGAGGCGATGAGCCAGCACCGTTGGCCGTCCCTCGCCTTCGACGTGTCGGCGGTCACTTCCCTGGTTTCGCGGTTTCTCGGCGCCGGCTTCTACTACAAGACCTTCATGTGGCCGCCCTCGTTCTGGGAGAAGGTCTACGAGCCGCTGATCCGGCGCGCCGCCGGCTTGGGACGCGTGGCGGCTGCGCCGGACCCCGATGCCTATGAGGCGATGCACGCCCACTGCGACGTGCTGGTCGTCGGCACGGGAGCCGCCGGGCTCGCCGCGGCCCGCGCCGCCGGCTCCGCCGGGGCCCGCGTCATCCTCGCCGAACAGGATTTCGAGCTCGGCGGCGGGCTCCTGTCGGAGCCAGCGCACGAGTCCTGGCGGCAGTCGATGATCGCCGCGCTGACGGCGATGCCGGAGGTTCGCCTTCTGCCGCGCACCACCGTCTTCGGCTTCTACGAGCACGACGTGCTGGGGGCGGTCGAGCGGGTCGCCGACCACCTGCCGACGCCGTCCGATCACGGCGTCCGCCAGCGCGTCTGGACCATCCGCGCCCGCCAGACCGTGCTCGCGACCGGGGCGACCGAACGCCCGATCGCCTTCCCCGACAACGACCGCCCAGGCGTCATGCTGACCTCGGCGGCGATGACCTACGCCCGGCGTTTCGGCGTCCGCGCGGGCGAACGGGCGGTGGTTTTCGCCAACAACGACACCGCCTATGACGCCGCATTCGCCCTCCACGATGCCGGCGTCATCGTTGCCGCCATCATCGATGTCCGCAAAGCGACGCCCCGTGCCGACGGCGCCTACGCGCGCAACATCGCCGTCCGCCTGGGCTCGGAGGTTATCGGGGTGCGCGGCGGCCGGCAGGTATCGGCGGTCGCCATCCGCGCCCGGAACGGCGGCGCCGAGCGCGTCATCGATGCCGATCTCCTCTGCGTCTCCGGCGGCTGGAACCCGGCCGTCCATCTGCAGAGCCACACCCGCGCGAAACTCGCCTGGGACAAGAAGATCGCCGCCTTCGTTCCCGGCTCGCCGGCCCAAGCCGAGCGCTCTGCCGGTGCCGCCTTGGGCATCTTCGGCATCGCCCGGTCGGCCGCCAGCGGCACCCGAGCCGGCATCGAGGCGGCCGCCGCCGTCGGCTTCCGTCAGGCTTCGGCCTTCGATCTGCCAGCGCCGGGTGGCGACGACGATCCGAGAGTGGAGGCGTTCTGGCAGGTGAAGGCGCAAGGCAAGGCCTTCGTCGATCTCCAGAACGACGTGACCGCCGACGACATCCGCCTCGCGCACCGCGAAGGTTATGTCCATGTCGAGCACGCCAAGCGCTACACCACCCACGGCATGGCGACCGACCAGGGCAAGACCTCGGGCATGCTCGGCGTCGCCGTGCTGGCGGATGCCCGGGGCGAGTCCATCGAGAAGGTCGGCGTCCCCACCTACCGGCCCTACGTGACGCCGGTCACGTGGGGGGCGTTTGCCGGCCGCGACGTCGGCCACCATCTGCAGCCGATCCGACGGACGCCGCTGCATCACTGGCATGTCCGCAATCACGGCATCTTCCTCGAGACCGGGCTCTGGATGCGGCCGCTCTACTATTCGGCGACCCGGGAGACCGGCTGGGAGCCGATCCTCCGCGAGGCCCGGGCCGTCCGCCAGGCGGTCGGCATCTGCGACGTCTCGACATTGGGCAAGATCGACGTGCAGGGCCGCGACGTCGGCATCTTCCTCGACCGACTCTACACCAACACTTTCTCGACGCTGGCTGTCGGCAAGGCCCGCTACGGCCTGATGCTGCGCGAGGATGGAATCGTCTTCGACGACGGCACGACCTCGCGCATAGCCGAGCACCGCCACCTGATGACCACGACCACGGCCAAGGCGGCCGAGGTGCTGGCGCATATGGAGTTCTATCACCAGACCGTCTGGCCGGAGCTCGACGTGCGCTTCTGCGCGGTCACCGACCAATGGGCGCAGATGTCGGTCGCCGGACCGAAGACGCGGCTGGCGCTGCAGGGCTGCGTCGAGGGGCTCGACCTCTCGAACGAGGCATTTCCGTTCATGGGGGTTGGCGACGGCACCGTCGCCGGCTGTCCGGTCCGGATCTATCGGGTCAGTTTCTCCGGCGAGATGGCCTATGAGGTGGCGACGCCAGCCGGTTACGGCGAACGGGTCTGGGAGGCGATCCTGGAAGCCGGCAAGCCGCACGGCATCCTCCCTTATGGCCTGGAGGCGCTCGGGCTTCTCCGCATCGAGAAGGGCCACGTCGCCGGACCGGAGTTGAACGGCCAGACCACCGCCCGCGACCTCGGCTTCGACAAGATGATCAAGAAGAAGGGCGACTTCATCGGCCGGGTAAGCGCCGATCGGCCGCGGCTGCTCGACCCCGACCGGCCGCGCCTGGTCGGCATCAGAGCGGTCGATCCGTCCTTCGAGCGACGCCTCAGGGGTGGCGCGCACATGGTCGAAAAGGCCGCCTCAACGAACAGTCTCGGTTGGGTGACCAGCATCACCCGGTCGGTCGAGCTGGAGCGCTGGCTCGGCCTCGCCATGATCCGGCGGGGGCCCGAGCGGATCGGCCAGCGCCTCTTCGCCGCCTATCCCCTAAAGAACGAGGTCGTCGAGGTCGAGGTCACGTCCCCCCATCACGTCGACCCGGAGAACCTGCGTGTCCGCGCCTGAGCGCCTGTCGCCCTTCGGCCCCGAGGCCAAGCCCGGCCGCCACGGCGCCGCCGGCGGCACGCCGGTGAGCATCACCGAGCGCCGGGTCGACATCGTCCAGGTGACCGCCGGTCGCGAGGCCGAGGCGCCGTTCGCCGACATCGTCAAGGACGCGACCGGCCTTTCCCTCCCGCCAGCCCACCAGGCCGCGTTCTCCGGCGAGGCGATGGTCGTCTGGGTCCAGCCCTCCGGGTGGCTCATGATCAAGCCGCGGGGCGACGAGGGTGCCCTGGCGAAGGCGCTGGCCGGCGTGGCGGGCGACGCGGTCGCGGTCGTCGACCAGAGCCATGGCAAGGCGGTTCTCCGCCTCTCCGGCGCGCGAGCCCGCGACGTCCTCGCCAAGGGCTGCCGGGTCGACCTTCATCCCCGCGCCTTCCTAACCGGTAGCGCCGCCACGACGACCGTCGACCACATCACGATCACGGTGGTGCAGGTGGATGCCATCCCCACCTACGACCTGATCCTGCCGGCGAACTTCGCCGAGGCTTTTCTCGAATGGCTATTGATGTCCGCCGCCGAGTTCGGCTGCGAGGTCCGACCACCGACTTAAGCTCACTCCCGTTTCGGCAGGCCCTTGGCGCCCTGGAGCGACGCCGCGTCCAGGATCGACTTGGTGAGCCGGGCGCCGAGCAGCGTCGCGTCGATGAGGTCGGCACCCTTGAGATGGGCCCCCTGGAGATCGGCATAGGAGAGATCGGCCGCCTTCAGGCTGGCGCCGTCGAAGCAGGCGGCCTTGGTCCGGCTGGCGCCGGTGAAGTCGGCGCCGTTGAGGTCGTGGCCGGCGAAGGTCAAGTTCGCCAGCACGAAGTTGGCGAGCGCGGCGCGCGCCCCGCTGACCTTGCCGGTGCGGAACATGGCGTGCCGCTCCATGACCCGGTCGAGCTGCTCCTGGTTCAGCCTGACCGGCGCCTCGGAGCCCTTCGCTTTCTTCAAGTCCATTTGCGCGATCTCGACGTCGAAAGGACGTCGGACCGAATACGGTCCAATCAAGCAACCGAAAAATACTCGACCTAATCAATGCGAGTATGGCCAAGGATTGCGCGTGTTTACGCCTCGATTAGGCTCGTCCGGCCGATCAGAAATCCGTCTTCACGCCGCCCTCTTCCTTGCGCCTGGCGACGAAGGCGTCGAGCGCCTCCTCGGCCGCCGGGTCCATCGCCGGGCACTGGTAGCGGGCGAGCGCCTCCTTCCACAGGCGGTTCGCCTTCTCCATCGCCGTCGGCGATCCGGCGAGCTTCCAGCTCTCGAAGTTCCGCCAGTCGGAGATGAGCGGGCTGTAGAAGGCGGTCTTGAACCGGCTCTGGGTGTGCACCGCGCCGAAATAATGGCCGCCCGGTCCGACCTCGCGGATGGCATCCAGCGCCAGGGTCTCCTCGCTCACCTCGAGCGGATCGAGGAACTGCGAGACCATCTGCAGCAGATCGACGTCGACGATGGTCTTCTCGAACGAGGCCGTGAGGCCGCCTTCCATCCACCCGGCCGAATGCAGGATGAAGTTGCCGCCGCCCATGACCGCGCCCCAGAGCGAGAACACGGATTCGTAGGCCGCCTGGGCGTCGACGGTGTTGGCGGCGCAGGTGTTGGAGGTGCGGTAGGGCAGGCCGTAGCGCCTGGCGAGCTGGCCGCCGATCATCGCCGACTTCATGTACTCAGGCGTGCCGAAGGCCGGCGCGCCTGACTTCATGTCGACGTTGGAGGTGAAGCCGCCATAGACCACGGGCGCACCCGGGCGGACCATCTGAGTGAAGGCGATGCCGGCGAGCGCCTCGGCGTTCTGCTGGGTCAGCGCCCCCGCCACCGTCACCGGCGCCATGGCGCCGGCAAGAGTGAACGGCGTCATGATCACCACCTGCCCCCTGGCCGACATCTCCATGATCCCCTGCAGCATCGGCGCGTCGAGCCGCAGCGGCGAGGAGGAGTTGATGACGGTGATGAGCGAGGGCTCGCGATCGAGCTGCTCGGCGCTGACGCCGCGGGCGAGGCGGACGATCTCCAGCGCGTCACGGTTGCGCTGGCGCCCGAGCGAGTAGGCGTGAAAGGCCTTGTCCGTCAGCTTGGCGAGATCGGCGAGGCAGTCGAGATGGCGGATCGAGGCGTGCAGGTCCACCGGCTCGACCGGGTAGCCGCCGGTCATATGGATGATGTTGAAGCTCTGGGCGAGCTTGACGAGGTTGCGGAAGTCCTCTTGGTTCCCCGGACGCCGGCCGCGATCCATATCCGAGCAGTTGGGGGCGCTGCCGACCTGGGCGAAGATGACCTGATCGCCGCCGAAACCGAGGGTGTGGGCCGGGTTGCGCGCGTGCAGGGTGAAGGTGGCCGGCGCGGTCTTGATCCGCTCCAGGATCAGATTGCGGTCGAAGCGGACGCGCTGCGAGCCCGGCTTGGTCGCGGCACCCGCCCGGCCGACCAGGGCGACCGCCTCCGCATCGAGGAAGTCCATGCCGATCTCTTCGAGGATCGTCAGCGACGCCTGGTGAATGGCCTCGATCTCGTCGGCGCTGACGATCTCCACCGGCGGGAAGCGGCGCCGGGGCTGGCGATAGGGAAACGGATCGCCCGTTGCTTCGGCTGCCCGCCCGGCATGGCCGGACCGCCCGCCCCGCCGTTCCCGACCCGCGCCGCCTTGCTGTCCCGACGGCTCGGTCATATCGTGCCCCTCGTCTCGCTCATCGCCTGTGCGGCCTCAAGGTAAGTCAACGGCGCGCCACAGGCCACCTCGCCCTCGAAAGTACGACCTTCCATGAGGACCTTGCTACCGGTCCCGGAGATCGCCATCGGTGCCGGCCGGATCGATCAACTGGGCGCCGACATCGCCGGGCTGCCGGGCGCGCCTCGGCGTATCCTCCTGGTGATCGACCGTTTCCTCTCCGCCGCCGGAGTCGCCGAGCGCGTCCGGACGGCCCTCGCCAAGACCGGCTGCGAGATGTCGCTGTGGGACGAGCTCGCGGGCGAGCCGAGCGCGGCCCAGGTCGACGCCGCCGTTACCCTCGCCCGACGGGATCGCGTCGAAGCCGTCGCCGGTATCGGTGGCGGCTCGTCCCTCGACGTCGCCAAATACGTGGCCGCGATCGCCGCTCACGGACTCGGGGCGGAGCACTACGCCTTCTGTGCCCATCCGCTGCCGACCGGCCGCCTGCCCGTGATCTGCGCGCCGACCACCGCCGGCACGGGATCGGAAACCACCAACACCGTCGTCTTCACCAATGCCGCCGGCAAGAAGGCCTGGGCCTGGGGACCGGAGATCGGCGCCGCCAAGGCGATCCTGGACGCGACCCTGACGGTGTCGCTGCCGGCGGCGCTGACCGCTGCGACGGGGATCGACGCGCTGGTCCACGCGGTCGAATCCTGCACCAACGCCAATCGCTTCGAGGCCAACGACGTGACCGCACACGCCGCGATCCGGCTGGTCGCCCGGCATCTGCCGGTGACCGTCGGCGATCCCGGCGATCTCGCCGCCCGCGAGGGCATGCTGCTGGCCTCGTGTCTCGCCGGTATCGCCATCAACAACGCCGGCACGGCGATCGCCCACAACATCGCCCATGCGCTCGGCACCCTCGGCAAGGTCCATCACGGCCGCGCCGCCGGTCTCGGCCTCCGGGCCTCGCTTCCGTGGAGCATCGCGGCCGATGGATCGGCGTTTGCCGCGGTCGCCGAGGCCCTTGGCGGCCCCCGCGACGCGGCAGCGTTGCCTGGACTGGTCGACCGGCTGATCCGCGCTGTCGGCCTCAAGGTCGGCCTTGCCGACGAGCTGCCGGGCATGACGCCGGAGCGCCTGGCCGAGGAAATGGCACGGCCGGAGAACGAGGCGATGCGACGCTCATCGGCGCGGGCGTCGACCACGACGACCTCCTCGACCTTGCCCGCGCCGTCCTCACAGCAGCTTGAGACCCATGAAGATCACCGCCATCGAAATCACGCAGCACCAGCTTCCGCTGGACCCGCCGTTCAACCCGAGCTGGTCGTCGCGCCCCCGGCTCAAGTTCGACGCCACCCTGGTCCGCGTCCACACCGACCAGGGCATCACCGGCATCGGGTCCGGCGACTACATGTTGGGCTTCGCCGGCCACGAACATCTGTTCATCGGCGAGGATCCGTTTCACGTGGAACGCCATTGGCGCGTGCTCGACCATATCGCCTTCCACTACGGCCGTTGCTGGCCCCTCGACCTGGCGCTCTGGGACATCGTCGGCAAAGCCGCCGGGCAGCCCTGCTGGAAGCTCCTGGGCGGACTCTCGCATCGCCTGCCCTGCTACGCCTCCAGCGGGACGCTCCGGGATGGCCCGGCCCTCGCCGACCTCGCCCAACGCGTGCTCGACCGCGGCTTTCGCGCCATGAAGATCCGCTTTCGCCGCGGCGACTGGCGAGAGGACATTCGCGCCCTCGAAGCCGTGCGTGCGCGCATCGGCAACCGGATCGAACTGATGGTCGACTGCAACCAGGGTTGGCGGTTCCCCTGGGACACCATGGCGGCTTGGACCTTGAAGGACGCAGTCACCGTCGGCCGCGAACTCGAACGCCTCGGCGTCTACTGGATGGAGGAGCCGCTCCATCGCGCCGACCGCCATGGCATGAAGAAGCTTCGCGATACGTTGGACATCCGCGTCGCCGGCGGCGAGCTGAACCGGGAGATGAGCGAGCTCCGCGACGTGATCGTCGAGGGATGTCTCGACGTGGTGCAGCCGGACGCGGTCTCGATCGGCGGCATCACCGGGCTTGCCAAGGTGGCGGCAATGGCGGCGGCGCAGAACATCACGTTCACGCCCCATACCTGGGGCAACGGCATCGGCCTGCTTGCCAACGCCCACGTGGTCGCCGGCTCGACCGATGCGAGCTACCTCGAATTCCCCTGGGACCCGCCGGAGTGGACGGTGGAGCGCCGCGATTTCATGCTGGCCGCGCCGGTAGACGTCGACGCCGACGGCACGCTCGTTCTGAGCGACGCCCCCGGCCTCGGCTTCGAGCTCGACGAAGAAGCCCTGAAGCGGACGAAGGTCGACGGGTCGGTCGTCAAGTCGAACAACTAGCGGGTCCGGTCTCGCGTCCGCCGCCGCCGCCCTTCACCCCCGGCCGAATCCGTCTCCTTCCGCTCGGGAAGCTTCACCGCTGCCGCCAGGTGCGGGAACGGCTCGACCCGGTTGGGGAAACCGATGGCGTTGACGAAATGCTCCTGGAAGCGCGGCTCGACCGCGGTCTCGATCTTCTCGATGGTGCGCACCAGGGCCTCGACCTCGCGCCGATGGCCGCGGTTGAGCAGCGCCATGCGGGCGCCGGTCCCGGCCGCGTTGCCGACTGCCGTCACCCTGTCGAGCGGGCAGTCCGGCACCAGGCCGATGATCATCGCGTGCTTGGGGTCGATGTGGCTGCCGAAGGCGCCGGCGAGCTTGATACGGTCGACCCGGTCGATGCCGAGCTTGTCCATCAGGAGGCGGGCGCCGGCATAGAGCGCCGCCTTGGCGAGCTGGATCGCACGGACGTCGTTCTGGGTGACGTGGATCTCGACCGGCGCGGTCTGCAGCACAAAGGCGAAGGTGCGCCCGGAGGGGACGATCCGCGGCGTCCGGACGGCGAGCGATCCGTCGATCGTGCCGTCGGCGGTGATGACGCCGGCGAGGAACAGCTCGGCGATCGCCTCGATGATGCCGGAGCCGCAGATGCCGGTGACGCCGACCCGCGCGATGCCGTCGTCGAAGCCCGGCTCGTCGGACCAGGCATCGACGTCGATCACCTTGATGCGCGGCTCCAGCGTCTGCGGGTCGATGCGGACCCGTTCGATGGCGCCCGGCGCGGCGCGCTGGCCCGAGGAGATCTGCGCTCCCTCGAAGGCCGGGCCGGTCGGCGAGCTGGCGGCGAGCAGCCGGTCGGCGTTTCCCAGCACGATCTCGGCATTGGTGCCGATGTCGATGACCAGCGTGATCTCTTGGCTTTTGTGCGGCGCCTCGGCCAGCGTGACCGCGGCGGCATCGGCGCCGACATGGCCGGCGATGCAGGGCAGGATATAGGCCCGCCCCGATTTCAGGATCGGCAGGCCGAGGCCCTGCGCCCGGAGGTCGAGCGCCTGCGACACCGCCAGCGGGAACGGCGCCTGACCCAGCGGCGTCGGGTCGATGCCGAGATAGAGGTGATGCATGATCGGGTTGCCGACCAGCACGACCTCGACGATCTCCTCCCGGGCAACGCCGCCCTGCCCGGCGACGCGGCCGATCAAGGTGTTGACCGCGTCCCGGACGACGTCGGTCAAAGCGACCCGGCCCTCCGGGTTCATCATGACGTAGGAGACCCGCGACATCAGGTCCTCGCCGAACCGGATCTGCGGGTTTGAGGTGCCGGCCGACGCGACCGTCCGGCCCGACATCAGGTCGACCAGGTGGCAGGCGATGGTGGTCGAGCCGATGTCGACGGCGGCGCCGAACAGCCGCTCGCGGTAGCCCGGCCAGACGCCGACGACCCGGGGCCGTCCGCCGTCCTGGTGCACCGCCACCGTCGCCTTGTAGCCGCCCTTGATCAGCGCCGGCTGCACGTCGGGCAGCACCGCGACGTCGACGAGCACGTCGGCGATGCACCATTTCTCGGACAGCGCCGCGATCACCCGATCGAGGTCGCCCTGTGGGTGGGCCATATCCGGAGGCTCGATCTCGACATAGTGGAGGTGGGTGGCGAGATCGCGAACGATCGTCCGGGTCTCGGCGCGCTTCCGCACCACCTGGTTGTTGACGGCGACATCGGTCGGGACGTCGATGACGACATCGCCAAGGATCTGGGCGGCGCAGCTCAGCCGGCGATCGGCCGGGAGCGACCGCGACTCCGCATAGTGCTGCTCCGTCGCCGAGCTCGGGCTCAGGCTCGCGGCACGCGAGGTGATCCCGTGCTTGGCGAAGACACCCTCGGCGACCTCGACCTGGCAGCGCCCGCAGAGCCCGCGGCCACCGCAGACCGACTCGATGTAGACGCCGAGCGACCGGGCGGCGTCGAGCACGGGCGTACCGACCGCGAAGCGCCCGCGCCGGCCGCTCGGCATGAAGATGACCAGGGCGTCGTCCCTTACCGCCTCCGCCCGGGTATCGGTCTCCGGCACCGCTCCGACCTCCTCTGCCGCGCTCTTGCTAACTTACAGCGCCGGCTGGCTGGCGGCCGTCATTTGCCACCAGGGCGTCGAGGCGCCCCTCGCCATAGGCGGCGTCGAGGGATACCGCCGCCGCATCGGCCTCGGCCTTTAGGTCGTCGCCGCACGGCTCCGGTGCGCCGCGCCGCCACTCGGCGAGATAGGCGTCGCTGTCGCGGGCGCCGACGCGCATCGCGCAGCGGTCGATCGCCTGGATGAAGCGCTCCGACAATTCGCGCTTTTCGGCAGTGCGCCCCTGGCGCACAATGACTTGCGCCGGTATGTCGCGCCAGTAGACCACGATACGCTGCGCCAAAGTCACGATTCCTGGTTCGGTTGAGGTACGAGGATTGAATGACGAGTCGACTTGAAGAGCTGCTGAGCAAGCGCGGCCGCATCCTCGCCGATGGCGCGACCGGAACCAATCTGTTCGAGATGGGCCTCTTGTCGGGGGATGCGCCCGAACTCTGGAATGCGACCGAGCCGGACAAGATCCGCTCGCTGCACCAGCGGTTCGTCGACGCCGGGGCCGACATCATCCTTACTAATTCGTTCGGCTGCAACCGGCGTCGCCTCGCTCTTCACAAATATGAGGCGAGGACCCGCGAGCTCAACCGGCTGGCCGCCCAGCACGCCCGCGCCGTAGCCGAAGCGGCCGGACGGCCGGTGATCGTCGCCGGCTCGGTTGGACCGACCGGCGACCTTCTGATCCCGCTCGGTCCGTTGAGCGAGGACGAGGCAGTCGAAGTCTTTGTCGAGCAGATCGAAGGGCTGAAGGAAGGGGGCGCCGATCTGGTCTGGATCGAGACCATGTCGGCCATCGAGGAGATGCGGGCGGCCGCCCGCGCCACCACCAAGGTCGGTATGCCATTCGCAGTGACCGCGACCTTCGACACCGCCGGCCGCACGATGATGGGCGCGACGCCGGAGGCGGTCGCAACGTTCCTCCAGAATCTGCGTCCGGCGCCGGTGGCGATCGGCGCGAATTGCGGGGTCGGCGCCTCCGACCTCATCTACTCGGTGATGCAGATCACCGAAGCGGTCCCCGATGCGGTCGTCATCGCCAAGGGCAATTGCGGCATCCCAAAGTTCGTCGGTGAGAAGGTGGAGTACACCGGAACGCCGGCAGTGATGGCCGAGTACGCGTGCCTTGCGCTCGACGCGGGAGCCCGTATCGTCGGTGGTTGCTGCGGTACCTCGCCAGGCCATCTTGCCGCCATGCGCCGGGCCCTCGACACGCACCACCTCGGGCCGCGCCCGGACGTGGCCAGGATCATCGAATGCATCGGGCCGCTGGCGGCCCCGCCGCCGGACGCCGGGGCGGAGCCTGCCAAGCGCCGGGGCGGCAGACGGCGCGCCGTCGAGGCCCCCAGGCCGAATGCGGGGCGGATGTTGCCCACGGCCTCATGATGGTCGCAAATGCCGCCAATCGGGAGCGGAACGCGACTAGGCTCGGCCCAAAGGCGACCCCGGCTCCCGGGGCCGAAGGCGAGTGATGGCTGAAGTCTTCAAGGACCCGAGGAAACGCGCCTATCTGAACCCGGAGGGCGCCGACAGGCCGCTCAAGAGCCCGGTGCCGCACGGCACGCTCAAGACGGCCCGGTCCTATCGCCTGGGTCGCATTCGCACCGAGCTCAAGCGGCACGATTGCGCCGCCATCCTGCTCTATGACCCCGTCAACATCCGCTATGCCCTCGACGTCTCCAACATGCAGCTGTGGATGACGCACAACCCCTCGCACTACGCGATGATCTGTGCCGACGGGCCGGCGATCGATTTCGAGTACCGCGGCTCCGAGCACGTCGCCAACGGCATCGAGACCATCGACCAGGTGCGCCCGGCGATCTCCTGGTTCTACTTCTCCTCGGGCAGCCGGCTCGCCGAACGGGTCGAGGCATGGGCGGACGAGATCGCCGACGTCCTGCGCGAGCATGGCGGCGGCAATCGGCGGCTCGCCGTCGACAAGCTGGAGCCGATGGGCGTCGATGCGCTCCGGCGGCGCGGGATCACCCTCATCGAGGGCCAGGAACTCACCGAGCACGCCCGCTGCATCAAGAACGACGCCGAGCTCGACCTCATGGGCTGGACCGTCCGGGTCTGCGAGGCGGCCATGGCCAGGATGTACGAGCGCTCCGAGGCAGGCCGGACCGAGCAGGAAATCTGGGCGGAGATGCACTTCGAGAACATCCGCTCGGGCGGCGAGTGGGTCGAGACGCGCCTCCTCGCCGCCGGCCCCCGGACCAACCCATGGTTCCAGGAGTGCTCGGACTACGTCTGCCAAGAGGGCGACATCCTGTCCTTCGACACGGATCTGATCGGCCCCTACGGCTACTGCGCCGACCTCTCGCGGTCGTGGCCGATCGGGCACGTGCGCATGAGCAACACACAGGGCCAGCTCTATGCCGCAGCGCGCGAGCAGATCGACCGGAACCTCTCGATCCTCCGAGCCGGCATGAGCTTTCGCGAGTTCAACGAGAAGTCCTGGCGGATCCCCGACAAGTACCGGTCCCGGCGCTATTCCGTCGCGCTCCACGGCGTCGGCCTCGCCGACGAATGGCCGTCGGTGCCGCTCCATCCGGACTTCGCCAAGGCCTATGACGGCCGGTTCGAGGAGAACATGGTCGTCTGCGTCGAGAGCCTGATCGGCGAAGACGGCGGCCGCGAGTGCGTGAAGCTCGAGACCCAGGTGGTAATCACCGCCGACGGCGCCAAACGGCTTGACAGCTTTCCCTGGGAAGAGTTCTAGATCAATGCCTTACGGCGCTTCCGATTGCCCGCGCCGGGCGACTCATTCATGGTGGCGGCAGCGCCACGCGACGAGCTGAGGATGGAACATGGCAGGTAGCGACGACATCGTCTTGGCCGATCTCAGCGACCAGGACCTCGTCCAGCAGATGCACGACGACCTCTACGACGGCCTCAAGGAGGAGATCGTAGAGGGCGTCAATATCCTGCTCAAGCGTGGCTGGACCCCATACAAGACCCTGACCGAGGCGCTGGTCGAGGGCATGCGCATCGTCGGCATCGATTTCCGCGACGGCATCCTGTTCGTGCCCGAGGTTCTGATGTCGGCCAATGCGATGAAGGCCGGCATGGCGATCCTGAGACCGCTTCTGGTCGAAACCGGCGCGCCGCAGGTCGGCAAGATGGTGATCGGAACGGTCAAGGGAGACATCCACGACATCGGCAAGAACCTCGTCACCATGATGATGGAAGGTGCCGGCTTCGAGGTCATCGACCTCGGCATCAACAATGCGGTCGAGAAATACCTGGACGCCATCGCCGAGCACCAGCCGGACATCGTCGGGATGTCGGCGCTGCTCACCACCACCATGCCCTACATGAAGGTGGTCATCGACGCGCTCAAGGAGAAGGGCATCCGCGACGACATCGTGGTGCTGGTCGGTGGCGCGCCGCTGAACGAGGACTTTGCCAAGGCGATCGGTGCCGACGCCTACTGCCGCGACGCGGCCGTCGCGGTCGAGACCGCCAAGTCCTACATGATGCGCAAGCACAACCAGCGCGTCGCCGGCTGATACCGTGACGTCGCGCCCCGCCGAATCCTCGCGCCGCCAGCTCATCCTCGCCTGCGGCGCGCTCGCGCGCGAGGTCAATTCGGTGATCGCCGCCAATCACCTCCATCATGTCACCGTGCGCTGCCTTCCGGCCGGACTCCACAATCGGCCGAAGGAGATTCCAGCCGCCGTGCGTACCGCCGTCCGCGAGGTCCGCGACGAGTACGACGACATTCTGATCGGCTATGCCGACTGCGGCACCGGCGGCGAGCTCGACGCGGTGTTGCGCGAGGAAGGGCTTGAGCGGCTTCCCGGCGCCCATTGCTACGCCTTCTATTCGGGCATCGCCACGTTCGACCGGCGGGCGGGTGAGGACATGCGGGCCTTCTTCCTCACCGACTTCCTGGTCCGACAGTTCGAAACCCTGGTCGTCGAGGGCCTGGGACTCGACCGGCATCCCGAGCTTCGCGACATCTATTTCGGCAACTACGAGAAAGTGGTCTATCTGGCCCAGACCGACGACAGCCGGATGAGGGCCGAGGCCGAGACGGCCGCGCAGCGCCTTGGCCTCGCCTTCGAGTATCGGCTCGTCGGCCTCGGGGAGCTCGCTCCGGCCGTCATCGGATTCACGGAACGCCAGCACGGACGCCCGAAAGAAAAGAGGACAGGCGAACGATGACAGGGGGACGCGGCACCGCGGAGCGCGGGGCCGGCGAGCGCCGCACCCGGCGCAAGGCCGAAGCGAGCACAGGCGTGCCTCAGCCACCCTGGGGGCCGATCCGGAATCCGATGCCGCCGCTCGAGCTGCTGGACGAGGATGGGCTGAGGCGCATCGACGACACGGCGCTCCGGGTCCTCGAGGAGCTCGGGATCGAGTTCCTCAACGACGCCGCGCTCGATGTCTTCGAGAAAGCCGGCTGCAGGGTCGACCGCTCGACCAAGCTGGTGCGCTTCGAGCGCGGCATGGTCAGAGAGACCGTCGCCAGGGCGCCAAGGACGTTCCGCCTGCACGCCCGCAACCCCGAACGTACCCTCGTCATCGGCGACAACACGATCAATGTCGGCCCGGTCGGCAGCCCGCCCAACGTCTCCGACCTCGACCGCGGCCGCCGACCCGGGACTTTCGCGGACCTCACCAACCTCATCAAGCTGAACCAGATGCTCACCTGCGTTCACCACTCCGGTGGAACGCTGGTGGAGGCGCTCGACCTGCCGGCCGACTCCCGCCACCTCGATCTCTACCGCGCCCACACCTTCCTGAGCGACCGCTGCTTCATCGGCCGTGGCATCGGGCGCGAGCGCATCCTGGATGCGATCGAGGTCATCTGCATCGCCCGCGGCATCACCCGCGAGCAGCTGATGGCGGAACCATCGCTGTTCACCGTCATCAACGTCAATTCGCCCCGCCGCGTCGACCGCGAGATGATCGGCGGCCTGATGGCGATGACCGAGCATGGGCAGCCCTGCATCGTCACGCCGTTCACGCTGGCCGGGGCCATGAGCCCCGTCACCATCGCCGGGGCGCTGGCCCAGCAGACCGCCGAGGGGCTGGCGGTGATCACGCTGATCCAGCTCCTCAGGCCTGGGACCCCGGTGATGTTCGGCGGCTTCACTTCCAATGTCGACATGAAGTCCGGGGCGCCGGCCTTCGGGACGCCGGAGTATGTCCGGGCCACGATCATCGGCGGGCAAATCGCTCGGCGCTGGGGCCTGCCCTACCGATCCAGCAACGTCAACGCGTCGAACTGCGTCGACGCGCAGTCGACGCATGAGTCGGCGATGTCGGTCTGGGCGTGCATCATGTCGCACACCCACTTCATGCATCACGGTACCGGCTGGCTCGAAGGCGGCCTCGTCGCCTCGTTCGAGAAGGTCATCGTCGACGCCGAGATCCTGCATTCCATGCGCGCCTGGCTCAGCCCGCTCGATCTCAGCGATGACGCGCTCGCTTTCGAGGCGCTGAAGGAGGTGCCGCCGGGCGGCCACTTCTTCGGAGCGACCCATACCATGGCGCGCTACGAGCACGCTTTTCACACCCACCTGATCGCCGACTGGCGGAACTTCCAGTCCTGGCAGGAGGCGGGGTCGCTGACCGCAACCCAGCGCGCCAACGTCGTCTGGAAGAAGCTCCTGGAAAGCTATGTCGAGCCGCCGCTCGACCCCGCCCGCAAGGAGGCGATCGACGCCTATGTCGCCCGGCGGAAGTCCGAGATCGGCCAGCGGGGCATCCTCTAGCCCCGCATCCGCGCGCCTGTCGGGTCGTAGGGCGGCGCGTCCAGAATGCGGGCTCCGCGGCGCTCGCCGATGATCTCGATCTCGAACCCCGCGGCCTGGTCGGCGAGAGCCCGCGGCACATATCCGAGAGCCAACGACTTGCCGAGGGTGTGACCGTAGCCGCCGGAGGTGATCCAGCCGACCACGGCGCCGCGGTGCCAGATCGGCTCGTCGCCGAAGGCATCGGCATCCCGGGCGTCGACCTCGAAGAGGACCAACCGTCGCTCGCCGCCGTCCCGATGCTCGGCCCGGGCTGAGTCGCACCCAACGAAGCCCCCCTTGTCGAGTCGCACGAAGCGCTGCAGGCGCGCCTCCTCGGGGCCGTAGATCGGCCGGTACTCCCGGGCCCAAATGCCGAAACCCTTTTCCAGGCGCAACGACAACAGGGCATGGCTGCCGAAGAGGGCGAGGCCGAGGTCGCGTCCGGCCTCGCCGATCGCCTGGTAGAGCGACCGCTGGCTGTCCGGGGCGCACCAGAGCTCGTAGCCGAGCTCGCCGGTGAAGCTGATGCGCGAGACCAGGCTCGGCACCATCCCGACCGACATCCGGCGGATCGAGAGAAAGGGAAACGCCGCGGAGGACAGGTCTTCGCGCACCAGGCGCGCCAGGAGGTCCCGCGATCTTGGTCCGGCGATCGCGAGGCCCGAGAACTCGGCCGTCATCGGCCGGACGGCGACATCGCGACCGCCCCGCCGGCTCTCGAACCACCTGACGTGATAGGCCTCTGCCGGGCCGGATCCGACCATGAAGAAGCAATCGGGCGCGATCCGCCCGACGGTGAAGTCGCCGATCAGCTTGCCCCGGGCATTGAGCATGGGGGCGAGCGCGATCCGGCCGAGGGCCGGCATCCGGTTGGTGAGGAGGCTCTCGAGGAATGCCTCGGCACCCGGCCCCGCCACCTCGTAGCGGCCGTAGCCGGACGTCTCCATCAGGCCGACCCCGGTGCGCACCCTGAGGCATTCCGCAGCGACGACGGGAAAGGCGTTGGAACGCCGATAGGTGACGGTCTCCTCGGCGGGCATCCCCTTCGGCGCGAACCACAAGGGATACTCGAGGCCGTAGGAGGCGCCGAAGACGGCGTTCTCGGCCTCGAGGCGGTCATGGATAGGGACCGTCCGGAGCGGTCGCGCCGCCGGCAGCTCCTCGTTGGGGAAGCGAATGCGGAAACGCCGCGAATAGTTCTCCCTGACCTTGGCGTTGGTGTAAGCCATGGTCGCCCAGTCGCCGTAGCGCGACACGTCCATGCCCCAGACATCGAAGCCGGGATCGCCCTCGACCATCCAGTTGGAGAGCGCGAGGCCGACGCCGCCGCCCTGGCTGAACCCGGCCATCACCCCGCAGGCGACCCAGTAGTTGCGCAGGCCGCCGACCGGGCCGACCAGTGGATTGCCGTCGGGCGTGAAGGTGAAGGGGCCGTTGACCACCCGCTTGATCCCCGCCCGCCCGATCGCCGGGAAATGCTTGAAGCCGATGTCGAGGCTCTCGGCGATCCGGTCGAGATCGCCCTGCAGGAGTTCTGGCCCGAAGTCCCAGGAGGTGCTGTCCGGCGACCACGGCACCCCTTTCCGCTCGTAGGTCCCGAGCAGGATGCCGCGGCCCTCCTGGCGGAGGTAGAGCTCGCCCTCGAAGTCGATGACGTGGATCAGCTCCTTCCCGGTCTCAGCGTTGATCTCAGCGACCTCCGGCACGTCCTCGGTCACGATGTAGTGGTGCTCCATCGCCAGCACCGGCAGATCGAGGCCGACCATGCGGCCGACCTCGCGAGCCCACAGGCCGCCGCAGTTGACCACGTGCTCAGCCCGGATCGTGCCCTTGTCGGTGACCACGTCCCAGGCGCCGTCGGCCTTGGCGTCCAGCTCCAGAACCCGCGTCTGGCGGTAGACCTCGGCCCCAAAGGTGCGCGCCGCCTTGGCGTAGGCGTGCGTGGTGCCGGACGGGTCGAGGTGGCCCTCGAGCGGGTCGTACATGGCGCCGAGGAAGTATTTCTCGTCGATCAGCGGCAGCAGCTTCTTCGCCTCGGCCGCGCCGATGATCTCGGTCTGCATGCCGAGATAGCGGCCCTTAGCATGAGCCAGCTTGAGGAAGTCCATGCGCTCGGGCGTCCCCGCCAGCATCATGCCGCCGGTCATGTGCAGCCCGCAAGACTGGCCGGAGATTTCCTCGATCTCCTTGTAGAGCTGTACCGTGTAGCTCTGCAGCTTGGCGACGTTGGGGTCGCCGTTGAGCGTGTGGAAGCCGCCCGCGGCGTGCCAGCTCGACCCCGAGGTCAGCTCGAGGCGCTCGATCAGCGCGATGTCCCGCCACCCGGCCTTGGCAAGATGGAACAGGACGCTGCAGCCGACGACGCCGCCCCCGATGACGACGACGCGGACATGGGACTTCATCTAGTACCCCTGAGTGATCCCGACCAATTTCCCGACGCCGCGCGGCTGGCGCATCGCTTCGAGTCCGCGAAACTCGACGAAGCGCATCATCGCCGCCCACAGATGGTCGCCATAGAGGAACGGCTCGAACGGCGCGATGCCGGGGATCGGCAACGGGGCGATCACCGCATCCACCCGAGGCTCGTAGAAGAACGGGATCGAGAAGCGCTCGCGTCCCGGGCCGACGACGCGGTGCTCGGTCGCCTTGATCCGGCCGCCGGTCCAGCGCTCGAGCACCCCGCCGAAATTGACCGCAAGCGTGCCTTCCGTCGGCGGAACGTCGATCCAGTCGCCGCCGGCGGCACGCGCTTGCAGGCCCTCGATGCCGTCCTGGGCCAGCAGCGTGACGAACCCGGAGTCGATATGGGCGCCGCCGATCAGGTGTCGACTCCGGCCGCGATGCTCGATGAGGATCGCCGCCATGTCGCCGCCGACGAAGGACTCGGGCGGACGGACGGGGTAGCGGATCAACCGCAAGGTCGAGTTGCCGCCGGCGAAGGACGCATCGAAGAACGTCTCCGCGAGGCCGAGGCCGCGGGCAACCGACCGCATCAGCAGGCGCCCGAGCCCTTCCATGCCGCGATAGTAACCGGCGACCCTCTCGTGCCAGCCCGGCAGGTCGCCCTCGCCCGGCAACGGGGTCGGCTCGGTCAGGGGATCGGTCGGATCCAAGGTCAAGACCGGATCGGCGACGTCCGGCCCCATGTCGATGCCTTCCTTGTAGGTCATGGCGCCGTTCTGCAGCGGAAACCAGCCATGATAGACGTTCGGCCGCGCCGCATCGAACTTGCGGCGCCAGAGGGCACGCTTCGCCGTCTCCGGCAGCGAGAACACGCGGTGCAATCGCGCCCGGACGGCCGCGCCCTGCGGCACCTCCGACGGTAGGCCGGAGATGATCAGGAACCCGACCCTGCCGGCCGCCTCCATGAGGCGCCGGTCGGTCTCCTCACGCCCGGGCGAGCGCGGACCGAGCAGCGGCGAGATGTCGACGGTCGGGATCATGCAGGTGTGCAAAGGATTTGGGCAGCGGGTGCGGCTCGACAGTCGACGGGCGGCCACCGACAATGTCAACCGCCAACCGGCCAATCCCGACATCGAGGGTCGCTCGCCGACTATTCCGGCGACCCGCCGGTCTTGCGCCCGCGGGGCACGCTGGACTAGCCTCGACGAAGAATTGATCGACACCGATCACCATGCGCCATAACCGCGACAAAGCCGGAATGCGCAAATCAAACGGGGAGCTGAGATATGACCGAGAAATTACATCCGATCGTCGAGAAGGCCGGCCGCGAATTCGCCGACGGCAAGCTCGAGCGCCGTGAGTTCCTTCGCCTTGCCGTCCTGCTCGGCGTGGCGGCCCCGGCGGCGTACGGCATGGCCGGGCTCGCCGCTCCCGCCATGGCCCAGGGCATGCCTAAAAAGGGCGGCATCGTCCGCATCGGCATGCGCGTCCAGGACATCTCCAACCCGCACACCTATTCCTGGATCGAGTCGGCGAATTCGGGCCGCCAGGTTCTCGACTACCTGACCGTCACCGGCATCGACAATGTGACGCGGCCGTCCCTGGTCCAGAAGTGGGAGGCGACCCCGGATCTCAAGACCTGGACGTTGCACCTCCGCCGCGACGTGACCTGGCGCAAGGGCCGCAAGTTCACCGCCGACGACGCCATCTGGAATCTGAAGCGCGTCCTCGACGACAAGACCGGCTCGTCGGTCGTCGGCCTGTTCAAGGGCTTCATCCTCACCGAGTTCGACGACGGCCAGAAGGACGCCAAGGGCAACCCGAGGAAGTCGGTCAGGCTCTGGGACGCCAACGCTGTCCAGAAGGTCGACGACTTCACCGTCAAGCTGAACGGCCAGTCCGCCAACCTGTCGATTCCGGAGTCGCTGTTCCACTATCCGCTGCTGATCCTCTCGCCTGAGGACGGCGGCAAGTTCGGCGTCGGCAGCGACGGTACCGGCGCCTTCGAGCTGGTCGAGCACGAGGTCGGCAAGCGCTCGGTGTTCACCGCCCGCAAAGACGGTTATTGGGGCGGCGGCCCCTACATCGACCGGTTCGAGATCATCGATCTAGGCGACGATGCGGCGGCCCAGGTTTCGGCGCTCGTCTCCAAGCAGGTCGACATGATCTACCAGGGAGCGATCTCGACGCTCCCGACCATCGAGAAGCTGACGCACATCCAGGTGAACTCGGTCGACACCGGCTATACCGCGGTCGCCCGCACCCATCCGATCAAGCCCTTCGACGACAAGCGGGTGCGTCAGGCGCTGCGCTACGCCACCGACAACGAGGCGGTGCTCAAGGGGGCCCTGCGTGGCCTCGGCAAGCCCGGCGAGCACCACCATGTGGCGCCGGTGCATCCGGAATACGCCGACATCGGCTACCTCAAGCGCGACGTCGCCAAGGCAAAAGCGCTCCTGGCCGAAGCCGGCTATCCGAACGGCGTCGACGTCACCATCGACGCCCGCCCGCAGCCGGACTGGGAGCTGCTCGCCGTCCAGATCATGGTCGAGCAGTGGAAGGAGGCCGGCATCCGCACCAAGATCAACGTGATGCCGTCGGCCCAATACTGGGAGAACTGGACCAAGGTGCCGTTCGGCTTCACCACCTGGGCGCATCGTCCGCTCGGCACCATGATCCTCGGCCTCGCCTATCGCACCGGCGCCGCGTGGAATGAGGCGAACTGGTCGAACGCCGAGTTCGACAAACTGCTGACCGAAGCGGAAGGCTATCTCGACGTCGAGAAACGCCGCGCCGTGATGGCCAAGCTCGAGCGCATCATGCTCGACGAGGGCCCGGTGGTGGTGCCGGTGTGGCGCGCGGTGTTCAACTTTTCGGACAAGAAGATCAAGGGCTACAAGATCCATCCGAGCATCTACATCGATGCCAAGGACGTTTGGATCGACGCCTGATCTTCGTTAACGGCACCGTCCTGCGGGCGCCTCGATGCGCCCGCGGGACGGCCGTTGAAGACCTCGACAAGCAAGGTCCGTAACGCCAACCTCCAGGAGCGGCGATGCTGCGGTATTCGGCGAAGCAGCTATTGAACATGGCGCTGACGCTGTTCGCGGTGTCGTTCCTCGTCTTCGCGCTGAACGAGCTGTCGCCAGGCGACGTCGCCCGCAAGGTGCTCGGTCCCTATGCGTCGCAGAGCCAGGTCGATTATCTGACCGTGCAGATGGGCTTGGATCGGCCGGTTTTGGTCCGCTATGCCGAGTACATGGGCAAGGCGCTGGCCGGCGATTTCGGCGACTCCGTCGTCTTCCGTCAGCCGGTCTCCGCCCTCATGTTCGACCGGCTCGGCAACACATTGCTGCTCGCGGCGATCTCCTTTGCCGTCATCGTGCCGCTCTCGATCGTGCTCGGCGTGCTGGCGGGGATGCGTGAGCGGGGCTGGTTCGATCGTGCCGTCTCGGTGTTCTCCTCGATGTGCGCGTCCATCCCCGAGTTCGCCATGGGCGTCTTCCTGCTCGGCATCTTCGTGGTCTGGCTCGGCTGGCTGCCCGGCACCTCGCCGCTCAGATCCGACACCGGCTGGTCCCTGTGGATGCAGTTCGTGCTGCCGGTCTTGGTCGTCACCTTCTACGACGCGGGATATCTCATCGCCATGGTGCGATCCTCGATGGTCGAGGTGATGCGCCAACCCTACATCCGGACGGCACTGCTCAAGGGCATGTCGTTCCACGGCGTGGTGAGGCGCCATGCGTTGAGGAACGCGCTGATCACGCCGTTCACGGTGATCCTGCTCCAGCTCAACTACCTGGTCTCCGGCCTCGTCGTGGTCGAGACCCTCTTCGCCTATCCCGGCTTCGGCCGCCTGATGCTCGAGGCGGCGCTGACCAAGGACATCGCCGTGATCGAGGCGGGAACGCTGATCGCCGTCAGCGTCACCATGCTGACGCAGCTCTTCGGCGATCTCGGATACATGGCGCTCGATCCGCGGATCCGCGTATGACCGAGATCAGCCACGATCTCGCCGCTTCGCGCCTCGCCAGCGCCAGCCTGGTCGGTGCCGAGGCGGCGGATGCCGGCCCGCTCGGGAAGGTCTATTCGGTCGTGACGCGCTCGCCGCTGGCGACGGTCGGCGCAACGATCCTCCTGACATGGTGTCTCCTGGCGCTGCTGGCGCCGTGGGTCGCGCCGTACCCGCCGAACCAGATCGACGTCGCTCTCGTCGCCGATCCCCATCCGTCAGCCCAGCACTGGCTCGGCGTCGACCATCTCGGGCGTGACATCCTTTCGCGCCTGATCTGGGGTGCGCGCACGGTGCTGACGGTCGCCCCTATCGCCGTCCTCGGCGCCGTCATGCTCGGCATCTTCCTCGGACTCCTGTCCGGCTATCGCGGCGGGATGATCGACGTCGTCATCATGCGCGTCGGCGATACCCTCCTGGCGTTCCCGAAGATCATCCTCTACTTGATCATCATCGCGAAGTTCGGCGCCTCCGCCTTCAACATCATCGCGGTGATCACATTGTCGTCGGCGCCGATTATCGCCCGTATCGTCCGCGGCGTGACCCTCGACATCAAGAATCGCGACTACGTCGCCGCCGCCCGCATGCGCGGCGAGAGCGCCTTCTTCATCATGTTCGTCGAGATCCTGCCGAATGCCCGCGGGCCGCTGATCGTCGATTTTTTTCTCAGGCTCGGCTACACCACGATCGCGATCGGCGTGCTTGGGTTCCTCGGCGTCGGCCTGCCGCCGCCGGATCCGGACTGGGGCGGCATGGTCAAGGAGGCCTACGGGATGATCTTCGTCTGGCCGCACATGACGATCATCCCCTCGCTCGCCATCTCCTCGCTGGTCATCGGCGCCAACTTCCTCGCCACCGGACTCCGCGAAGCTGCCCTCGATGGCTGAGGTTCTCGCCTTCGAGCATGTCTCGATCGCCTACGACAGCCGAGCCGGCCGCCAGAACATCCTGAACGACGTCAGCTTCGTCATCGGCGAAGGCGAGGCTCTGGGCCTCGTCGGCGAATCCGGCTGCGGCAAGTCGACCGTGGCGCTGGCGGCGATGCACTACCTGCCGCGCGGCATGAGCCTCACCGAGGGCCGCATCCGGGTCGAAGGGCGCGATCTCGCCCGCCTTTCCGCCGACGAGCTGTCGCGGATCCGCGGCAACCGCATCGCCATGGTGTATCAGGACCCGATGTCGAGCCTGAACCCGGTGATGCCGATCGGCCGGCAGCTGATGGAGGTGCCGCTCCTGCATGGCGAAACCGACGAGCGGGCGGCATTCCGGCGAGCCGTCGCCATGCTGGAGGAGGTCCGCCTTCCCGCCGCCGAGGCGATGATGGAGCGCTATCCCCATCAGCTCTCCGGCGGGCAGCAGCAGCGCGTGGTCATCGCGATGGCGCTGATGGCCGAGCCGGCCCTTCTGATCATGGACGAGCCGACCACCGGGCTCGACGTCACGATCGAAGCGGCGATCCTGGCCTTGGTGCGCGACCTCCGGGCCAAATTCGGCACCGCCATCCTGTTCATCAGCCACAACCTCGGGACGGTCGCCCGGGTGTGCGAACGGATCGGCGTGCTCTATGCCGGCCGGCTGGTCGAGACCGGGAGCATCGCAACCGTCTTCCGCTCGCCCGTCCACCCCTATACGCGCGGGCTCCTGGGCGCCCTCCCGCGGCTCAGCGGCGGCCACCGGCGCGGCCGCCTCCGGCCGATCGACGGGACGATCCAGGCGGCCGACCGGGCCCGGCTCGGCTGCGCCTTCGCCCCCCGGTGCTCGTTCGCCGCGCGGCGGGACTGCGAGGAACGGCCCGTCGTCATGGTCGCCATCGACGCGGCGGCGCAGCACCTGGTCCGCTGCGCCCGAATCGACGCCGTCGTGGCGGGGTCGGCGGTGGACGGCCCCCCCGCCAGCGCGACGGCCACGAACGATCAGGCACCGATCGTGCTCAGCGTCCGCAACCTCAGCAAGGAGTACCGGCTGACCAGCCTCTTCGGCGGCGACAGGAAGGGCGCGGTCCGTGCGGTGACCGGGGTCGACCTCGATGCGCGCGCCGGCGAAACCCTGGCCATCGTCGGCGAGTCCGGATGCGGCAAGTCGACCCTGGCACGCATCATCTCGGGCCTGCTGACGGCGACGTCGGGCGAGGTCACGCTGGACGGCGTCGACCTCGCCGGCATCTCCGTCGACGATCGGCCCCCCGACACGCGTCGCCGGATCCAGATGGTCTTCCAGAATCCCGACTCGACGCTGAACCCCAGCCACTCCATCGCCTACGCCCTGACCCGGCCACTCCGCCTGCTTCGCGATCTCGCCAGCGGCGAGGCCAAGGCCGAGGTTCTCCGCCTGCTGGCCCAGGTCCGCCTGCCCTCCGAGATGGCCGACCGGATGCCACACCAACTCTCCGGCGGCCAGCGCCAGCGCGTCGCCATCGCGCGCGCGCTGGCCGGGAACCCGGGCGTGGTGGTCGCCGACGAGCCGGTCTCCGCCCTCGACGTCTCGGTCCAGGCCGCCATCCTCAACCTGCTCGGCGAACTCCTGGAGCAGTCGCAGCTCGGCCTCGTGCTGATCTCCCACGATCTGGCGCTGGTCCGCCACATGGCCGACTGGGTCGCAGTGATGTATCTCGGCCGCGTCGTCGAGTACGGACCGGCCGACCAGGTCTTCAGCCCGCCCTACCATCCGTATACTCAGGCGCTCCTCCTCGCCGCGCCGACGCCCGATCCCGATGCACCGCCGGTCGTGGTCCTCGAAGGCAGCATGCCGAGCCCGACCGACACCATCCTCGGCTGCCCCTTCGCCAGCCGCTGCCCGGAGCGCATCGCCGGGCTCTGCGACACCACCCCGCCGCCGATCCGGCGCTTCGGCGAGCACCGCATCTCATGCCATCTGGAGATCGATGCCGAGCGGGCTCAGCCGCCCGCGGAGGCCGGCGGCCGCACCGGAATGCGCTCGTCCAGCGCGTAGTAGTCGCCGGCGTCCTCGGCGAAGATCTGCAGCGTCGTCGCAAGCCCGGTCGGCGCCTCCAGGCTGCCGGCGACGACCGACATCTGGTCGGAGCCGTCGCGTTCCCAGAACAGGCTGGACCCGCAGCGTCGGCAGAACCCGCGCCGCGCGATGGTCGAGGCGCGAAACCAGGCGAGCCCGCCATCGTCCTCGATTTCCATCTCGGACTTGGCGACCCGCGTGTAGGCGCCGACATGGCCGTGCCAGCGCCGGCACATGCCGCAATGGCAGACAACAACGCCTCGCAAGACGCCGTTGAGGCGAAACCTCACGGCACCGCAGAGGCACCGTCCCGCGACCGACTGGTTCATGCGTTGCCTCCCCATGCCGACGCGCCCGTCATCCGGGCATGGACCTCGATCCGACCCGTCCAGCAATAGAGGGCCAAGAGCGGCTCGGCGGTCGCCCGCATGGCATGGCGGACCATCGGCGCGTGGTGGATGACCGCCCCCGGCGGCTTCTCGCGCCATCCCTCGTCCTCGCGCCACCATTCGGCCCGGCCGCCGACCACATGGTAGATCTCCTCGGCGGGGTGCACGTGGTCGGGATAGTGCGTTTCTGGCCCGAGGAGCAGCAGGCCGACGAGAAGGTCTCGGCTCTCGGCCGCGCGGCCCGGCCCGACCAGCTCGACATAGCCGTAGCGCTCGACGAATCCCGGTCCCATGGACTCGACCGAATAGTTGGGGTTCTGCAGCCAGTCGACCCTGGGCTCAGCGGCGGCGAAGGCGGATGCGATGGCCGACAACGGACCGCGCCGGCCGAGATCGACGGCCTGCCGTGCGAACCTGCTGACGGGCTTCCGCCGGCCGGTGCCGATGCGCAGGTCCGTCGCTGCGATGCCGGCGATCCGATCGGCGGCGACGGTCAAGGGTCCCGGCGTCGGCAAACCAGGCATCGAGGCGCGATAGACCTGCTCGATTGACCGCAAAAGCCCGACCAGGGCGTCGCCGGCATCCATCGGGCCGCCTCCCTTCAGGCGATCTGGGCGAGGCCCCGCGCCTCGGCCGCCCGCGCCCAGTCCTCGGTGATCCGATAATCGGCCTCGGCCACGCGGGCAAAGCCGAGGAGGCAGAGATCGGCGCGAAGATCGGCCTGATCGGGGTCATCGCCGAAGTCGCACAGGGTCCTGGCGAGCCGGTCGACGACGTCCGGCGGCGTGCCGGACGAGGCCATGAACGCCGGGATCGGCACGACCTCGGTGCTGGCGATAACCCGGGTCCGTCCGGCGACTTCCGGCCAGTGGCGGCAGAGGAGGGCGTAGGCGAAGGAGTCGAGCGGGCCGACGTCGGTGCGGCCTTCCACGATCGCCTCCAGCATCAGCCGCGGGGTCATCAGCGGCCCGACGATCTCGCGATAGAGCGCCTTCGTCCCTCCCTTCCGGTAGGACATCAGATGATGGCGGGGCGCGTTGTATCCGGAATGGGAGTCCGGGATCGTATAGGCGAAGCGGTGGCCGAAGGTGTCCTCCAGGGTCCGGAACGGCGCATCGTCGCGGACGACGAAGTGCGAGCAATAGATCGGGCAGCCTCTGGCGTAGGCGGCACTGGGGATCGGCGCGGCGACCACCTGGTGGATCGCGCCGTAGCGCATGAAGGGCCAGCCGCACATGAAGGTGCAGGCGAGGTCCCGACGCGACCACAAGTCATCGAGCGGCGCCGGGAAGGCGTGGTCGATCACCGTCATGTCGATGCCCGAGCGCGGCAGGAGCCAGGCGAACAGCCGCTTCCAGGCCGCGGCCGCCGCCGGGGCGACCGAGTACATGCGGGCATTGGCGATGAGGTCGGTCACCCGCGCTGGCGCCCGCCATTGGCGTCGAACAGCGCCAGGGTCCGGACCACCGCCGGGCAGGCCTTGCCGAAGATCAGCACCGACAGCGCCTCGCCGTCATGCGCGAGCTGAGACTGCACATAGGCCATCGCCATGCTCTTGCCGGCCCAATGGGCATAGCCGCCCGACGTCACCTGGCCGACCGCCTTCTCGCCTTTGAGCACGCTCTCGTAGCCGACGACCTCGACGTCGGTCTCCACCACCAGCGGCACCAGCTTCTTCTTCGGCGGCGTGGCACGGTCATTGAGCGCAGCCTCACGGCCGATGAAGTCCGGCTTGTCGTAGGCGACGAAGCGGTCGAGGCCGCTTTCCATCGGCGTGTAGTCCGGACGGAACTCGCGGAAGAAGGCGCCATAGGCCTTCTCCAGGCGCAGCGACATCAGCGCACGGTTGCCGAAATGATGGAGGCCGAGGTCCCGGCCGGCCTCGACCAGGGCGTCATAGAGCGTCACCTGATAGTCGGGCGTGACCCAGATCTCGTAGCCGAGGTCCCCGGTGTAGCTGGCGCGGAGGACCGTCGCCGGGGCGAGGCCGACCACCATCTCGCGGGCGGCGAAGAACTTGAACGCCGGGCCCGAGACGTCCTCGAACACCAGGCGCTGGAGCAACGCGCGGGACTTCGGACCAGCGATCATGAAGCCGGTCAGCGCATGCGGCAGCGGGCGGATGTAGGTTCCGGCCGGCGGCGGATGCTGCTCGAACCAGCGCATATGATAGATCTCGGCGACGCCCGAGCCGATCATCAGGAAGCGGTCGGCCGCCAGCCGCGCCACCGAGAAGTCGCCGATGATCGCGCCGCGCGGGTTGAGCATGGGTGCCAACACCATGCGACCGGGCTTCGGCATCCGGTTCGCGAGGACCCGGTTGAGCCAGGTCTCCGCATCTGGCCCCACCACCTCGTACTTGCCGAAGCCGGAGATCTCCATGAGCCCGACGCCGTTCCGGACGGCGTGGCATTCCTCCCGGACGATCGGGAAGGCATTGGAGCGCCGATAGGTCGGTGTCTCGACCGGTTCCATGCCCTTGGGCGCATACCAGAGCGCGACTTCGAGCCCGAAATTGGCGCCGAAGACGGCGCCGGCCTCCTTGAGCCGGTCATAGACCGGCGTCCGGCGAAGCGGCCTGGCGGCCGGCAGCTCCTCGTTGGGATAGGCGATGCGAAAGCGCCGGCTGTAGTTCTCCGGAACCTTGATCAGCGTGTACTGGTGGGTGGCGAATTTGCCGAAGCGGGAAACGTCCATGGCGAAGATGTCGGCGCCGGGATCGCCTTCAACCATCCAGCGCGACAGCGCGAGCCCGACGCCACCGCCCTGGGCGAAGCCGGCCATGACGCCGCACGCCGACCAGAAATTGCGGAGGCCGCGCACCGGGCCGACCAGTGGATTGCCGTCGGGCGCGAAGGTGAACGGACCGTTGACCACCTTCTTGATGCCGGCGCGGCCGACCGGCGGGAAGTGCTTGAATCCGATCTCCAGATGCGGGGACAGCCGGTCGAGGTCGTCCGGCAGGAGCTGCATGCTGAAGTCCCAGGGCGTGGTGCGCGGCGACCACACCCGGCAGTCCTTCTCGTAGGTGCCGAGCAGCACCCCCTTGCCTTCCTGGCGCAGGTAGATCTCGCCGAAATAGTCGGTCGTCGGCAGGACCTCCCGACCGTGAGCGACGATCTCGGGGATCTCCTCGGTCACGACGTACATGTGCTCCATCGCCAGCACCGGCAGCTCGATGCCGGCCATGCGGCCGACCTCGCGCGCCCACAGCCCGGCGGCGTTGACGACATGCTCGGCATGTACGCTGCCTTTGTCGGTGGCAACGTCCCAGGAGCCGTCGGAGCGCTGATTCAGGCCGGTGACCTGGGTGAAGCGGTGGACCTCGGCGCCGGCCTTGCGCGCGGCGATGGCGTAGGCATGGGTCACGCCGTTCGGATCGACATGGCCGCCATCGATCCGGTGGAGCGCGCCGACGAAGCTCTTGTCGTCGATCAGCGGGTTGAGCGTCTTCGCCTCCACTGGCGAGATCAGATGCGTCTCCATGCCCAGGTACTTGGCGCGGGAGTGCATCAGCTTGAGATTGTCGAAGATCTCGTCGGTGGCGGCGACCACCATGTTGCCGGTCGCGTGGATGCCACAACTCTGGCCCGAGATCGTCTCGATCTCACGGTAGAGGTCGATCGTATACTTCTGCAGCTTGGAGACGTTGGCGTCCGAATTATAGGTGTGGACGCTGGCCGCCGCGTGCCAGGTGGAGCCCGAGGTCAGCTCGTGCTTCTCGAACAGCGCGATGTCGGTCCAGCCGAGCTTGGTCAGGTGGTAGAGCACGCTCGCGCCGACGACGCCGCCCCCGATCACGGCCACGCGGATCTCGGTCTTCACGCAATTCTCCTTCGCAGGATTAGCGCCGGCATGTCGGCTAGCCGACCCGGTCGAGGCGGACATCCTTCATGCGGTCGGAGCTGACCAGCATCGCCGCAACCCGGCCGCCTTCTCGGATCATGCGGATGGCATGGACCACGCGCCAGCCCGGCCAGAGCTGGGTGGTGCCGACGAAGCGGTCGGGGCCGAGCGGCTCCAGCGGCACCAGGGCCTGGCGCTGGAAGCCGGGCCCGAGCTTGAGCACGAGCCCTCCCGTCTCCCGCCTGACCTCGAAGGTGGTCGCCAGCTCGTCGCTGGCGTAGCGCCCGACACAGGCGTCGAGCGCGGCGGCCGACGGCTCGTAGACCGGCGCCGGATCGAAGACGCAGCGCTGGCCGCCAAAGTCCATGCGGATCACCGGCGCCTTGTTCGGCCCGGCCTCGATTTCGGCAATCGTATCGACGTTCGACCAGCTTTCCACGAAGCGGTTGCCGCCGGCTGGGCGCAGAACCAGCGCGTGGCCGTTCTTGTCAGCCTCGATCGCGGCGTCCCGGACCTTCAGCGTCATCACTTCGGCGGACTCGCGGTCGATGTAGCGGCCGTCGAGGCTGGCGAGGCTCACGCCGGGGACTGAGACCTTTTTCATGCGCTCAGTCCCGAGTTTCACCGGCGATGCCTCTGGGAACTCGTCGGCGAGCGCCACGTCGGCGATCTCGGTGAAGCGGCGAAGGGGGTCGGCATCGTCGCGGTTGCAGAGGAGCACGACGCCGAAATCCGGCCCCGGCAGATAGGCGAAGATCGAGCGGAAGCCGGGCAGGCCGCCGCCGTGGCTCCACATGTCGAGGCCACGATACTTGCGGATGCCGAGACCGAGGCCGTAGTTGGTCGCCCGGCCGTCGGCGAGCTTTCCCGGTGTCGCCATGTGGCGAACGATCGGCACGCCGCCGATCCCGCCGGCGCGGAACATGCCTTGCCAACGGACGAGGTCGGGCACGCTGCTGATGAGACTGCCGGCGCCGCCGAGGCCGATGGTGAACACGCCCCTCCTCCAGCCGCCGCCGGATTTCGGCAGATAGGAGGCCGTCAGATCTTCCGCCACGTCGTCCGGATCGTCGCGGAGCCGGGTCGCGGTCATCCCGAGAGGGCCGAGCACGTCGTCGGCGAGGAACCGGGCGAAGGGCCTGCCGCTCCGACGCTCGACCACGAGGCCCATCAGGATGAAGTTGATGTTCGTGTAGACGTTGCGCTCGCCGACCGGGAAGCTGAAGTGCCGCTGGTTGAAGGCGATGTCCAGGTAGTCGTCGACGGTACGTGCCTGGTCGGTACCGACCCCGGACAGCTGCATCAGCTCCCAGGAGTCGCGGAGCCCGCTGGTCATGCCGAGCAGGTGCCGGATCGGCACCGGACGGTCGACCTTGAGCTCCGGCACGATGCCACGCACATCCTCGTCCAACCCAAGCTTGCCGCGCTCGACCAGCAAGGCCGAGGCGGCGGCGACAAAGGTCTTGGTGATCGAGGCGATATGGAACCGCGATTGCGGGCGGATCGGCACGCCAAGCTCGAGGCTGGCAAGTCCGAAGCAGCGCTGATGGACGACCTCGCCGCCGCGGAGCACTGCAAGCGCGCCGCCGGGTGTCCCCGGCGCGTCCCAGCCGGAGAACAGGGCATCGATCTCGTTCGTCTTCAGCGGCGTCGGCATCTTTGCCTCATCGGTGGGAGGAGGACGAGCTAGTACCCGGAATCACTGATCCGCGAAATGGGCTTTGAGGCGCTTTTGATGGACCTTGGATTTGGTCCATGCAAAGGGTTTTGCGGTGTCGTTGTATGCGGTGATGAAGGCGTTGATGTGAGCCTTGAGTTCGACGAGCGAGTTGA
>SHVZ01000001.1 GCA_009694025.1 Alphaproteobacteria bacterium
CCGCGATCGTCCGCTGACCCTGGATCGCCTCGAGCGCCACCTTCGCCTTGAACTCGGCCGTAAACCGTCTGCGCGTCTTCATCGGGGATCTTCCTTCTCGTCGTCAGATCCACCTTAGCCCCCTGTCTCAGGAACCGGGACCACCTCTATCCGTGCCGAGGGGGAATAGCTTTTCGAAGATTTGAAGGTGGCCGTTGGCCGCCTCTTGGTCCCTAAACCCTTCCCATCCGCGTTCCTTCTGGGAACCGACTTCTGTGATTCCGATGTAAAGATCGCCCCCGTCCGTGTTTGCAAGCGCCGATATGCCTTTGGTCAGGTTGCCGGGCGACACAAGGGTCGCCTTAACGTCGCTGAATTAGCCTTCTTCGGTCCCAAGAATGGCCGCGGCCTGAGTGGCAGTCAGACGCTGCACCCCCAGGGTTATGGGTTTCCCCTTCGAAGGGCCGGAATACCCGAACAGATCTTCGGAAGTCATTCGCTATCTCCTTCGAAGATCGAATTTCGTCTATTTAACAGATACTTGTGATCCATTTTCCGGGTGAGCCAACTTTTCCGCCAGCTTTCGGTACCGCCCAGCGTGGGCTTCCGCTAATCGAGCGACAGCCCTTTCCCACCCCTGCGGGGGCGATCGGTGGGCGGTGGCCGCAGGGTTCAGTCGTGCTTGCCGGATAAGCGCCACTGAGACCCCGAGCGCCTTTGCAAGCTCGGCGTGACTAAGGGGAGCGAACAAAGCGTCTGTAGCTTTTCGAAAATCCATGTATGCACTCCGATTGACAGACGGAATAAAATGTATATCATAGTGCATACAAACACAAGGACTACCTCGATGAACCGCCTCCCCCTCACTCGCCGGACCCAGATCATCAACTGCCTCGTCGAGGGCAACTCGATCCGGTCGACCGAACGGATGACCAACACGCACCGCGATACGGTCATGCGGTTGCTGGTTCAGGTCGGCAGCGGATGCGCTGCTCTGTCCAACGAGATGATGCGCGATCTCCCCTGCAAGCGCGTCGAAGTCGATGAGATTTGGAGCTACGTCGCGAAGAAGCAGCGCCAGCTACAGCCGGGCGATGACAAGTCGCGCATCGGCGATCAGTGGACGTTTGTCAGCATGGACCCGGAAACCAAGCTGGTCCCGTCCTACTTGGTCGGAAAGCGCAACGGGCGTACGGCAACGGTTTTCATGACCGATCTGGCGAGCCGTCTCAGCAATCGCGTGCAACTGACCAGCGATCAGTTGAACAGCTACATCGAAGCGGTCGACACGGCGTTTCGCGGCGAGGTCGATTACGGGCAGGCGGTTAAATTTTACGAGGCAGAAGTTGGTAGCGCCGGTCGCTATAGCCCGCCGCGCGTTGTTGCGTCGGAGCGCCGCCCCATCGTCGGCAATCCCGAGCCGCGCCACATTTCAACGAGCCTGATCGAGCGCCAGAACCTCACGATGCGGATGAGCATTCGTCGGTTCACCCGGTTGACCAATGCGTTCTCGAAGAAGATCGAGAACCACCGGGCCGCCGTGGCGCTCCACTTCGCCAACTACAACCTCGTCAGGATGCACCGCGCGATCCGCTGCACTCCGGCCATGGCTGCGGGCGTTGTAAACCGGCTTTGGACGCTTGAAGAGTTGGTTGACCGCGTGACGGTCGGATATGGCCGCGAAGATCGGGGCCCCAGGTTCGACTAGGTCTAAACTAGGACACTACCCAAGCCGGTACCGTGGTTGACAGGGTCGCGAGCCGCCCGGATATTTGGCGGTTTCCGCCCTAGGGTCGCCGCCCGGGGTCCTATCCTTCCTGCAGGAGTCGACCGTGACCGCCGCCGTGATGCCGACCTACGGGCGCTATGACATCGCCTTCGAACGGGGCGAGGGACCCTATTTGTACGCCACCGATGGCCGCCGCTTCCTCGACTTCGCCGCCGGGATCGCGGTCAACGCGCTTGGCCATTCGCACCCTAGGCTGGTCAAGGCGCTGGCCGAACAGGGCGCCAAGCTCTGGCACGTCTCCAACCTCTACCGCATTCCCGAGCAGGAGACGCTGGCCGAGAAGCTGACCAAGAACACCTTCGCCGACCAGGTATTCTTCTGCAATTCCGGCGCCGAGGCGTTGGAAGGCGCGATCAAGCTGGTCCGCAAGTTCCACGACGAGACCGGGCATCCCGAGCGCTATACGGTGATCGGCTGCGCCGGCGCCTTCCACGGCCGTACGCTCGCCACCCTCGCCGCCGCCGGCAATGAGAAGTACCTGAAGGGCTTCGATCCGGCGGTCGAGGGCTTCCGCCAGGTCGCCTTCGGCAATCTCAACGAGCTCCGCGCCGCCATCGACGAGAAGACCGCGGCGATCCTGGTCGAGCCGGTCCAGGGCGAGGGCGGCATCAAGCCGGCGCAGCTCTCCTATCTCCGCGAGCTCCGCAAGATCGCCGACGAGTTCGGCATCCTGCTCGTCTTCGACGAGGTCCAGTGCGGCATGGGCCGCTCGGGCAAGCTGTTCGCCTATGAATGGGCGGGTGTGACGCCCGACGTCATGTGCATCGCCAAGGGTCTCGGCGGCGGCTTTCCGGTCGGCGCCTTCATGGCGACCGACAAGGCCGCGGTCGGCATGACCGCAGGTACTCACGGCTCGACCTTCGGCGGCAACCCGCTGGCGATGGCCGTTGCCAACGCGGTCGTCGATGTAATGCTCGAGCCGGGATTCCTCGAGCGCGTCGACAAGATCGCGCGCGTCCTCTGGAAGGAGCTGGAGGCGTTGGTCAAGCGCCATCCCAAGGTGTTCATCGAGGTGCGCGGCGCCGGTCTGATGCTTGGGCTCCGCTGCCACGTCGTCAACACCCAGCTCGTCGACAAGCTGCGCGAGATCGGGCTCCTCGCCGTCGGCGCCGGCGAGAATGTGGTGCGCCTGGTGCCGCCGCTGATCATCGACGAACGCCACGTACGCGAGGCAGTCGAGAAGATCGACAAGGCCGCATCGCAACTCGCCGCCTGACGAGCCCCCGCATGTCCCCCAAGCATTTCCTCGACCTCGACGGGTTCGAGGCGAAAACCCTCCGTTCGATTCTCGACGACGGGCTGGCGATGAAGCGCGCGACCAAGGCGGGAAAGCGTGCCCGCCCGCTCGACGGCAAGATGCTGGCGATGATCTTCGAGAAACCTTCGACCCGCACCCGCGTCAGCTTCGACGTCGCCATGCGCCAACTCGGCGGCGAGTCGATCATGCTGTCGGCGGCCGAGATGCAGACCGGGCGCGGCGAGACCGTCGCCGACACCGCCCGCGTGCTGTCGCGCTACGTCGACGTCATCATGATGCGGACCTTCCAGCCCTGGAAGCTGCACGAGATGGCACGCTACGCCACCATTCCGGTGATCAACGGGCTCACCGACACCAGCCACCCCTGCCAGCTCATGGCCGACGTGATGACCTTCGAGGAGCATCGGGGCTCGATCGCCGGCCGGGTCGTCACCTGGTCGGGGGACGGCAACAACGTCGCGGCCTCCTGGGTCCATGCCGCGGTCCGCTTCAACTTCGAGCTGCGCCTCGCCTGCCCGACCGAGCTCACCCCTCCGGACAACCTGATCCGCTGGGCCCACGATCAGGGCGGCCGGGTGGTCGTCACCGAGGACGTGGACTCGGCCGCCCGCGGCGCCGACTGCGTGGTCACCGACACCTGGATCTCGATGAACGACACGACCCAGGGCGAGACCCGCCACAACCTGCTGGCACCCTACCGGGTCGATGACCGGCTGATGAAGCTGGCCAAGCCCGACGCCCTCTTCATGCACTGCCTTCCGGCGCACCGCGGCGAGGAGGTCAGCGCCTCGGTGATCGACGGCCCGCAATCGGTCGTCTGGGACGAAGCGGAGAACCGGCTCCACGTCCAGAAGGCCATTCTCTCCTGGTGTCTCTCCTAGGATGGCGGCGAAGACCGATACCATCGGCGCCGGGCGCGCCGATGATGTCGTTCTGCCGTTCCATGTCGAGGGGCTGAACGTCCGCGGCCGCATCGCCCGCCTCGGGCCGGCCCTCGACGCCATTCTTCGTCAGCGCGCCTATCCTCGCCCGGTGAGCCGGCTGCTCGGCGAAGCCCTGGCCCTCGCCGCGGCGGTCGGATCGTCGCTCAAGTACGACGGCGTCTTCTCGGTCCAGGCCAAGGGCAACGGGCCGATCCGGCTCCTGGTGGTCGACATGACCTCGGCCGGGCATCTGAGGGGCTATGCCCAGCTCGCCGAACGCCCGGTCGCCGCCGATGAGCGCCGCCTCGACCATCTGGTCGGCAGGGGCCAGCTCGCCTTCACCGTCGATCAAGGGCCCAACACCGAGTGCTACCAGGGCATCGTCGCCCTCGGCGCGGAGACGCTCGCCGACGCCGTCGACCACTATTTCCGCCAGTCCGAGCAGCTCGAGACCCGCCTCGTGCTGGCATCCGGCCTCACGACGGCGTGGCGGTCGACCGCATTGATGATCCAGCGCCTGCCCGGCGAGGCGCCCGACCCCGACGCCTGGAACCGCACGCTCCATCTTCTCGGCAGCGTGACCGAGGCGGAATTACTCGACCCGGGGCTCAAGAGCGAGGATCTGCTCTACCGCCTGTTCCACGTCGAAGGCGTCCGGGTTTTCTCGACCCGTCCGGTCGAAGCGAGATGCCGGTGCACGCGCGCGCGGGCCGAGGGCGCGCTTCGCCTGGTGCCGGATTCGGACCTGCCCGAGCTCATGGTCGATGGCCGGTTCATCGTCACCTGCCAATTCTGCAATGCCAGCAACATCTTCTCGGAAGAGGAGGTGCGCTCGCTCCGGGCGGGCTAGAGTCGGTGGCTGCGGGATACGGGGGTCGTTTTTCCGTGGCGCGACCGCCTTCTCAGGTTGACCCACGCCCACGCCGACGCCACATGTCGTTGGCAATTCGAGACGAGGCAACAATGTCGCTCCTGAAGAGGCTCCCCTTTCTCGCCGTCGTCGTGCTCTCGGCCTGTGTCGCGCCGCCGCCGGCCCGCCTTCCCGACATGACCTTCACCGACCGGCCGCGCTTCCTTCTCGACGTGGCCGAGGTGCAGGTCATCGATCAGTACCAGCCGCCGTTCCGGCTGCCGAACGTCGAGCATCAGGTGCCGGTATCGCCGGCGAAGGCGACGGAACGCTGGGCGCGGGACCGTCTGGTGGCGGTCGGCGGCAGCGGGCGTGCCATCGTGACGATCAAGGACGGGCGCGTGCTCGAAAGCTCGCTCCGGGTGACACCGGGCGTCCAAGGCGTGTTCACCCAAGACCAGGCCGCGCGCTACGAGGCGATCGTCGAGGTCACGGTCGAGATCCGTCCGGGCGCCGGCGTCTTGACCGCCGATGCGATCGCGAGCGCCAGGGCAGAGCGGACCCGGACGGTGTCGGAAGGCATCTCTCCGAACGAGCTCGACCGCGTCCACTTCGAGCTGGTCGAGGGGGTGATGCGCGACCTCGACCTGCAGCTCGACGCCAACCTCCGGCGCTTCCTGGTCGCCTACATCCGGGACATTCGCTAGAAACCGGAAAGAAACGCCGCCGCGTTGGCGCCGAGGCTGGCGGAGAGGTAGCCGCCCTCCTGGATCAGCACCGTCGGCAGGCCGAGGGCCGCGATCTCAACGGCGATCCGCCGGAAGCCCGCGGTCGAGATCTTGAGGATGCCGAGCGGGTCGTCGGCCGACGCATCGAGCCCGAGCGACACCAGCAGCAGCGCCGGAGCGTAGGCGCGGATGCGGTCGAGCCCGCGCCCGAGCGCCTCGAGGTAGGCCTCGTCTCCGGTCCCGGGCGGCAGGGGCAGGTTGAAGGTGGTGCCGGCCCCGGCCCCTTCGCCGACCTCGTCGGCGTAGCCGGCGAAGAACGGGTAGTAGACGGCGGGGTCGGCATGCAGCGACACGAACAGCACGTCCGGGCGCCGCCAGAAGATCCCCTGGGTTCCGTTGCCGTGGTGAACGTCCACGTCGAGGACCGCGACACGCCCTTTGGTCCGGGCGGCGATATCGGCCGCCGCCGCCACGTTGTTGAGGAAGCAGAAGCCTCCGGCCTGATCGGCGAAGGCATGATGGCCGGGCGGGCGGCAGAGGCCGTAGGCGGCGCGTTCGCCCGAGAGCACGACCTCGGTCGCCGAAAGTGCGCAGTCGACGGCGACAAGCGCGCCTTCCCAGGTGCCCTTGCCGATCGGGCAGGCGGTGTCCGCCTGGTACCAGCCGGCGCGGGCGACAGGATGGGCCGACGGTCGCGCCATGTTGCGTCCGGGGTGGATGTTGGGAATCACCTCGGCCGAGGCGCCCGGCAACCCACGCCACGCTTGGTATCCATCCTTCAGGAACGCGAGATAGCCGGCGGCGTGGATCGCCTCGACCGCGGTTGTCCCATGGCGCCGAGGCGCCTCGATCCGATGCCCGGCGGCGGCGAGCGCCGCCAGCAGCACCTCGGCCCGCTCGGGCATCTCCGGGCTATCGACGATCTGTCCGCGGGCGATGAAAGTCTTAGGGGAGTGCCGGATATGATCCGGCGAGTGGAAGACGCGCATGGCGCGGGAGTATCCGCCGGCCCTCCGCCGACTACAATGGGCAGGGACAGGAGACGAAGCGATGAAACGAAACCTGGCGATCGACGGCAGCCGGCTATGGGCGAGCCTGATGGAGATGGCGAAGATCGGGGCCACGGCCAAGGGCGGCAATGCGCGCCTGGCCGCGACCGACCTCGACCGCGAAGGCCGCGACCTCTTCGTCGGCTGGGCCAGGGCCGCCGGCTGCTCGATCTCGATCGACCGTATCGGCAACGTCTTCGCCTGCCGCCCCGGCCGCGATCCGAAGCGACCGCCCGTGGTCACCGGCAGCCATCTCGATACCCAGCCGACCGGTGGGCGCTTCGACGGCGTCTACGGCGTGCTCGCCGGCCTCGAGGTGGTGCGCACGCTCAACGAGCACGGGATCGAGACCGAGGCGCCGATCGAGGTTGCGGTCTGGACCAACGAGGAAGGCTCGCGCTTCTCCCCGGCGATGATGGGCTCGGGCGTCTTCGCCGGCATCTGGCCGGTCGAGGAGATCGAGGCCAAGCAGGACGTCGACGGAAAGCGGCTCGGCGACGAGCTCCGCCGCATCGGCTATGCCGGCGACGTTCAGCCCGGCGGGCGGCCCTTCGCCGCCTATTTCGAGGCGCATATCGAGCAGGGCCCGATCCTGGAGGCCGAGGGCAGGACCGTCGGCATCGTCACGGGAGCCCAGGGCCAGCGCTGGTACGAGGTGACGGTGACCGGGCAGGAGGCCCATGCCGGCCCGACGCCGATGCCGCGCCGCAAGGACGCGCTGGTCGGGGCATCCCGCATGATCGACCAGGTCAACCGCATCGGCCTCGCACACCCGCCGAACGCCTGCGCCACCGTCGGCTTCATCCAGTCGAGCCCCAACAGCCGTAACACCATTCCCGGCCGTGTCTTCTTCACCGTCGACTTCCGTCATCCTGATGACGCGACGCTGTCGGCGATGGATGCCGAGCTGAAGCAGGCCTGCCGGGAGATCGCGGCCGCCGCCGGCCTCACGGTCGAGATCGAAGACTTCTGGTACTTCCCACCGACGCCCTTCGACCCGGCTTGCGTCGACGCCGTCCGCAAGGCGACCGAGCGCCTGGGCTATCCGTCGCGCGAGATCGTCTCCGGCGCCGGACATGACGCGGTCTATGTCGCGCGGGTGGCGCCCGCCGCCATGATCTTCGTTCCCTGCGAGAACGGCATCAGCCACAACGAGGTCGAGAACGCGAAGCCAGAAGACCTGACTGCCGGCTGCAACGTGCTGCTCAGCGCGATCCTCGACCGGGCGATGACGGCCTGAGCCGGCCAGCCGTCCATACGGCGAGGCCGAACAGCGCGAGCGCGCCCGCCTGATGGGTGGCGGCGAGGCCGGTCGGGACCCCGAGGAGAAGCGTCAGGATGCCGAGGCCGACCTGGACCATCGCCATCCCCGCCAGGAGATCGAGCGGCGCGCGCTGCGCCGGAGCCAGCGGCTCGCGCCGGGCGACGGCCCAGAAGGCGAGGATCGACAACGCCAGCAGCGTCGCGAGCCAGCGATGCAGGAACTGTACTGCCGCCGGCGTCGAAAGGAAGGCGATGGCGTCACCGACGAGCCGAACTTCGGCCGGGACCCAGGTGTCGCCCATCAGCGGAAAGGTGTTGTAGACAAGGCCGGCATCGAGGCCGGCAACCAGCGCGCCCGAGAGAATGACGACGAAGGCAAAGGCGACGAGCCCGGTCGATGCGCGGCTGAGCCAGCGCGGCGTCGGCAGACGCGACACCGGGCGAAGCCGCTCCGCCAACGCGAGCAGGAGGCCAAAGACGAGGACGGCGAGGCCGAGATGAGCGGCGAGACGGAAATGGCTGACGTGGGGATCGTCGACGAGGCCGGAGGCGACCATCCACCAGCCGACCGCGCCCTGGAGCGCACCTAGTATCAGCGCCAGGAGGAGCCACGGGCGGAGCCAGGGTACGAGCTTCCCCCGCCACCAGAACCACGCGAGCGGCAGCGCGAAGACAAGCCAGATCAGCCGCCCCCAGAGACGGTGGACGTACTCCCACCAGAAGATGCCCTTGAAGTCGGCGAGATCCATCCACGCGTTCAGTTTCTGGAATTCGGGCGTCGCCCGGTACTCGTCGAAGAGCTTCCGCCAATCGGCCTCGGACAGCGGCGGGAGCGCACCGATCAGGGGCCGCCACTCGACCATGGAAAGGCCGGATTCGGTCAGCCGGGTGATGGCGCCGATGACCGCCATGGCGAAGACCATGGCGGCCGTGAGGAGAAGCCAGACGACGACCGGGCGTTGGGATTTCTCCAGCATGGCCGCACTATGAGGAGGGGCTTGAGGCTTCGCCAGAGCGACCAAGCGTCGCGCTGCCGAATCGGGGTGACGACTCCCCATGTTTCGCGCTAACTCCTCACCTTCCCCGAGCACGGATCCTTGCTTGTGACCGAGACGCTTCAGCTCGCCCATGGCTTCGCCTTTGCCGACCTCTACGATCGGGGCGGGCTCGTCCGCCTGGATGGCCGGTTCTGCGGTCATCTGAGGGACGCGGATACCAGCCTCTTCAACCGGCTGATGGCCGCGCGCGCCCAGCCGGATGCGCTGGCGGACAAGGACGAATCGCAGCTCGTCATCGATCTCGCCCCGCATCTCGAGGATTTCGTCGCCCGCCTCTTCCGCATCGAGGCCGAGGCGCGGGCGCTCGCCGCCCGCCACGACATGCTGGCCCCGCTCTACGAGGTGAAGCGCCTGTTCGTGCAGCGGCGCGCGGCCAAAGACATCGGCGCCGAGACGGCTGCCGCTCTCGACGGCGACGCGCTCGTCCGTAATCTCGAGGCGCTGATCGGCGGCACGCTGACCGAGGAGAGCTACGCCGCCGCGGTCATCCAGTGGCTTGCCGACGAGGCCGCTCATCCGGAGGCGATCGAGATCGCCAAGAAATACGCCGCCTGGGCCCTGCATACCCCGAATGGCAAGGCCAGGCACCGGCGCGGCGTGCTGTTCCGTGTACCCCGCAAGGTCGATCCCGCTCGCCTTGTGCCAGCCGAGACCGTCGCCATTGACGGCGTCGAGATGCTGCACCTCGACCCGCGCCGCCGGCGGCGCCGCGACGGCTTCGCCCTGACTGACGCCGGCATGGACCTCAAGGGCGCGCTCGATCACGCGACTTACTGCATCTGGTGCCACAACCAAGGCAAGGACAGCTGCTCGAAGGGCCTCAAGGACCGCAAGACCGGGCAGTTCCAGAAGAGCCCGTTCGGCATCACGCTGGCCGGCTGCCCGCTCGAGGAGAAGGTCTCGGAGATGAACCTGGTGAAGAGCCAGGGGCACTCGGTCGGCGCGCTTGCCATCGTCGCCATCGACAACCCGCTCTGCGCGGCGACCGGGCACCGGATCTGCAACGACTGCATGAAGGCCTGCATCTACCAGAAGCAGGAGCCGGTCGACATCCCGCAGGTCGAGACCCGCACCTTGAAAGACGTGCTCGGTCTGCCGTGGGGCTTCGAGATCTATAGCCTGCTGACGCGCTGGAATCCGCTCAACATCCGGCGGCCGCTGCCTAGGCCGGAGTCGGGCTACAAGGTGCTGGTCGTGGGGCTGGGGCCCGCCGGCGTCAACCTCTCTCACCACCTGATCAATGACGGGCACGCGGTTGCCGCCATCGACGGGCTCAAGATCGAGCCGCTGCCGTCGGAGATCTCGGGCGTCGAGGCGCTGGGCCGCAGGGTGCCGTTCCGGCCGATCCGCGACCTCGCCGCGCTGACCGAGCCGCTCGACCATCGGGTCATGGCCGGCTTCGGTGGAGTCGCCGAATACGGCATCACCGTCCGCTGGGACAAGAATTTCCTCAAGATCATCCGCCTCCTGCTGGAGCGCCGCGCCAGCTTCGCCATGTATGGCGGCGTGCGCTTCGGCGGCACGCTCACCGTCGACGGCGCCTTCGCGCTGGGATTCGACCACATCGCGCTCTGCATGGGCGCCGGGCGGCCGACCATCGTGTCGATGAAGAACGGGCTCGCCCGCGGCGTCCGCGCCGCCTCCGACTTCCTGATGGGCCTCCAGCTCACCGGCGCCGCCAAGGACGAGAGTCTCGCCAATCTGCAGATCCGCCTTCCCGCCGTCGTCATTGGCGGCGGACTTACCGCCATCGACACCGCGACCGAGGTCAGGGCGTACTACCCGATCCAGGTCGAGAAGTTCCGCCGGCGCTACGAGGGGCTGGCCGCCGACCGCGGCGACGCCGCCGTCCGCGCCGACTGGACGCCCGAGGAGGCGGAGGTCGCCGAGGAGTTCCTGGCCCATGCCCGCGCGCTGGCCGAGCCCGGCGCCGACAAGGACCGGCTGATCGACGCCTGGGGCGGGGTCACCATCGCCTACCGACGGCGGATGATCGACGCGCCGAGCTACACCTTGAACCACGAAGAGGTGGAGAAGGCGCTCGAGGAAGGCATCCGCTTCGCTGAGAACCTGACGCCGGTCGAGGTCGAGGTCGACGCGTACGAGCACGCCCGCGCCGTCGTCTTCGAGCGCGACGGCACCCCGGTCCGCCTCCCCGCCCGCGCCGTGCTGATGGCCGCCGGGACCCAGCCCAACACCGTGCTCGCCCGCGAGATGTCGGGGACGATCGAGCTCGACGGCAAGTATTTCCGCGCCATCGACGAGGACGGCCGGCCGGTCACGCCCGAGCGCGTGGCGAAGCCCGAGACGCCGCACGTTCTCCTAGCCATCGAGGCGGACGGGCGGGCGCTCAGCTTCTTCGGCGACCTGCACCCGACCTTCTCCGGCAACGTGGTCAAGGCGATGGGCAGCGCCAAGCAGGGCTACCCGGTGGTCAGCCGCACGCTGGCCAAGCGCGCTCCGACCGCGGTCACGCCGAAGGCGATGTTCGCCAAGCTCGATGACGGGCTTCGCGCCCGGGTCCACGCCATCCACCGGCTGACGCCGGCCATCGTCGAGATCGTCATCAAGGCGCCTTTGGCCGCCGCTGCCTTCCACCCCGGCCAGTTCTACCGCTTGCAGAACTACGAGATGCGGGCCCGGCACGCCGGCTCGACGGTGCTGACCATGGAGGGTTTGGCGGTGACTGGCGCGTCGGTCGACCGCAACCAGGGCCTGGTCTCGACCATCGTGCTGGAGATGGGGGGGTCTTCCGATCTCTGCGCCGAGCTTCAGGCGGGTGAGCCGGTGATCCTGATGGGACCGACAGGCATGCCGACCGAGACGCCGGCCGGTGAGACCGCGATCCTGATCGGCGGCGGCCTCGGCAACGCCGTCCTCTTCTCGATCGGGACCGCGCTTCGCGCCCGGGGCTCGCGCGTTCTCTATTTCGCCGGCTACAAGCAGCCGGGTGACCGCTACAAGGTCGAGGAGATCGAGGCGGCGGCCGACGTCATCGTGTGGTCCTGCGACGAGGCGCCCGTTGCCCCGACCCGGCCGCAGGACCTCACCTTCGCCGGCAACATCGTCGAGGCGATGACTGCCTATGCCCGCGGCCGCCTCGGCCCGACGCCGATCGACCTCAAGGACGCCGACCGCCTGATCGTCATCGGCTCCGAGCGGATGATGGCGGCGGTCGCGGATGCCCGCGAGGGCACGCTCAAGGCGTATCTCAAGCCGAGCCTGGTCGCCATCGCCTCGATCAACTCGCCGATGCAGTGCATGATGAAGGAGATCTGCGCCCAGTGCCTGCAGACCCAGGTCGATCCGGCGACCGGCAAGGAGACGGTGGTGTTCTCCTGCTTCAACCAGGACCAGCCGCTGAACCGGGTCGACTTCGACATGCTGCGCCAACGTCTCTCCCAGAACGGCGCCCAGGAGAAGCTGGCCGCCCTCTGGATCGACAAGTGCCTGCGCGAGATCGGCCGGCGGCCGGTCGCCACCTGACCTCACCGAAGTTTCAGGTTAGGCATCCGCCTCGGACGTGGCCCTCCTCACCGCCCGGCGGTGCGGAGCATCAGCAGGGTCGCCGCCAGCATGATCAGGGCGCCGACGCCCTCGGTCGCCGTGTAGCGCTCGCCGAAGATCAGCGCGCCGACCACGGCCGCGATCGCCGGCGAGACGAAGGAATAGCTGGCGGCTGCCGTCGGCCCCCACGTGTCGAGCAGACGAAGATAGATGGTGTAGGCGACGATCGAACCGCCGAGCACGAGAAACGCCCAGCCCGCGAGGAGTGCGGGATCGGCGAAGGCGGCGAACAGGGCGATCGACGGCCGCTCGATCGCGAGCGACAGGATTGCAAGCCCGGTTCCACCGAAGACGCAGTGCCAGCCGGCGACGACGAAGGGCGCGAGGTCGCGGGCGAGCGGCCGGGTCAGGACCGAGCCCAAGCAGAAGGCAAGCGTGCCCGCGACGATCGCCGCGGCGCCGGCCAGCGCCTCGGGCGACGGGTCGATCGCCGAGCGCCCCTCGAACATGATCGCGAGCCCGGCGACGCCGAGGACGACTGCGGCGAGCTTGAGCCGGCCGAAGCGCTCCTGGCCCAGGGCAATGCCGAGAACGAAGACCCCGACCGGAATGAGCGAGAGGTTGATGACCGCGGAGAAGCCGGTCGGCACGTGCTGCATGCCCCAAAAGACGAAGCCGTAGCAGGCGGTGTTGGACAACATGGCGGTGAGGAGGAGCCGGCCCCAGCGACCAGGCACCGCCAGCCGATGTCCGCGGGCGGCAGCCAACATCAGCAGGATCGGCGCCGCCGCGAGGAACCGGCAGGCGGCGAAGAACAGCGGGGGAAGCACCTCGACACCGACGCGGATGGCGATCCAGGTAAGCCCCCAGATCGCGCACATGACGGCGAAGAGGAAGATCATCCGGCCGCGAGCGGCGCTTGGCGAGGGATCGGTCACGGATTGTCCTAACCGTAATGAGGGTTGGGATGGGTGAGCCCATCCCGACCCGTCAACCGGATAATAGGTTAGATATCAGCGGCTGATCCGCACCATAGGGCCGCGGCCGCCCGCAATGCGGTCGAAGGCAACGGCGAAGCCGCGGTCGTGGGCGGCACCCTGGACCGCTTCGATCAGCGACAGCAGCGTCAGCCGCGCATCCAGATGCTCGTCCTCACGCAGATTCGACATGATCAGCCAGTTGCCGCTGCGGCGGTCACCCTTGGCCCATGGCTTGCGGCCGATATAGAGCTCGAAATGGCGGTTGGCGAGCCAATGGACCTCGAGCACCGCCGGCACCAGGGAGGCCTCATCGGCGAGCAGCAGCACGTCGACGTAGGTCCGAAGGTACTCGGCGGCCGTCGACGTCGACTCGGCGACCTGAAGGAAGGAGGCGAGCCCGCGCGGCAGCACCGTCAGAAATTCCGGCCGCGCCGCGGACAAGCCGGGGCGGCGCCGGGCTCCGACATGCCAGCTCATGATCACGTGGCCGGGGTCGACCGATCCCAGGATCGGGTGACGGATCACCAAGCGCCTCCGCCCCTCGTGTTCGAAGAGCGGAGATTAGCACTCTCAATGCAAACGAAGCTCGGCGCCGATCAGGCGGAACTCGGCCGGCTTGACGACAACGGTCGAGCACACCTTCACCGAATGCAGCTTGCCATCGAGGTTGCGGCTCCAGAAATCGAGGAAGCGCTCGAGGACCGGAAATTTCGGGGCGAGGTCGAGTGCCTACCAGATGTAGCCCTGGAGCAGCTTCGGGTGATCGGGCAGGTGGTAGAGGATCTCCGCCGTGGTCAGGCGGTAGCCAAACAGCTGACGGGCCAAGTCATTCATCTCCGCCCCCTTCGCTCAAGGTACGTCGATACAACCTTCCGCACCCCGGAAGGATGCCACGGCGACGACCTGATCACAAATTATTTCTCGTTATATCAATGCATTAGCAGCCACCCCAGGAGACTGCTGCCGACGATCGCTCCTGACCTTGACAGGGAGACCGGAGATGCCTACTTGCTTGGCACTCACCGAGGGCGAGTGCTAACAAAGCCTCGCCGTCAACACCCCGAAGAGAAATGACGGAGGGTCAACATGAAGTTCAGGCCGCTGCATGACCGCGTGGTCGTCAAGCGAGTCGACGGCGATAACAAATCGGCCGGCGGCATCATCATCCCGGACACTGTCAAGGAAAAGCCGATGGAGGGCGAGATCGTCGCCGTCGGTCCGGGCGCCAGGGACGAGAAGGGGCAGATCCAGGCGCTCGACGTCAAGGCGGGCGACCGGGTGCTGTTCGGAAAATGGTCGGGCACCGAGGTCAAGCTCGATGGGGTCGAGTACCTCATCATGAAGGAGTCCGACATCATGGGCATCATCGAAGGTGCCTTGGCCAAGAAGAAGGCCGCTTAAGGAGGATTTGAGAACATGGCAGCCAAGGAAGTTCGCTTCGGCTCCGACGCCCGCTCGCGCCTTCTGCGCGGCGTCGACGTGCTCGCCGAGGCGGTAAAGGTGACGCTGGGCCCCAAGGGCCGCAACGTCGTCCTCGACAAGTCGTTCGGCGCTCCGCGCATCACCAAGGACGGCGTCACCGTCGCCAAGGAGATCGAGCTCGCCGATAAGTTCGAGAACATGGGCGCGCAGATGGTGAAGGAGATTGCCTCCAAGACCTCCGACCAGGCCGGCGACGGCACCACCACCGCGACCGTGCTGGCCCAGGCCATCGTCCGCGAGGGCGCCAAGGCCGTCGCCGCCGGCATGAACCCGATGGACCTCAAGCGCGGCATCGACCTCGCGGTCGAGCAGGTCGTCGCCGATCTCGCCAAGCGCTCGAAGAAGATCAGCTCGTCCGGCGAGATCGCCCAGGTCGGCACCATCTCCGCCAACGGCGAGGCCGACATCGGCCAGATGATCGCCAAGGCGATGGAGAAGGTCGGCAACGAGGGTGTGATCACGGTCGAGGAGGCGAAGAGCCTGGACACCGAGCTCGACGTCGTCGAGGGCATGCAGTTCGATCGCGGGTACCTGTCACCGTACTTCATCACCAACGCCGACAAGATGACCTGCGAACTCGAGAACCCCTACATCCTCATCCACGAGAAGAAGCTCTCGGGCCTGCAGTCGTTGCTGCCGGTGCTCGAGACCGTCGTGCAGTCGGGCCGTCCGCTGCTGATCGTGGCCGAGGACGTCGAGGGCGAGGCGCTGGCGACCTTGGTCGTCAACAAGCTCCGCGGCGGCCTCAAGGTCGCAGCGGTGAAGGCGCCGGGCTTCGGCGATCGCCGCAAGGCCATGCTCGAGGACATCGCCACCCTGACCAACGGCCAGGTGATCAGCGAGGATCTCGGCATCAAGCTCGAGAACGTCACCCTCGCCATGCTGGGCCAGGCCAAGCGCGTCTCGATCGAGAAGGAGAACACCACCATCGTCGACGGCGGCGGCAAGAAGAAGGACATCGAGGCCCGCTGCACCCAGATCCGCGCCCAGATCGACGAGACCACCTCCGACTACGACCGCGAAAAGCTCCAGGAGCGCCTGGCGAAGCTCGCGGGCGGCGTCGCGGTGATCCGCGTCGGCGGCGCCACCGAGATCGAAGTCAAGGAGCGCAAGGATCGCGTCGACGACGCGATGCACGCGACCCGCGCCGCGGTCGAGGAAGGCATCGTTCCGGGCGGCGGCGTGGCGCTGCTCTACGCCATCAAGGCGCTGAGCAAGGTGACGCCGGCCAACGACGACCAGCGCGTCGGCGTCGAGATCGTCCGCAAGGCGATCCAGGTTCCGGCACGCCAGATCGCCGAGAATGCCGGCACCGACGGCTCGATCGTCGTCGGCAAGCTGCTGGAGTCGAAGGATTTCAACTTCGGCTTCGACGCCCAGACCGGCGAGTACGGCGATCTGGTCAAGCGCGGCATCATCGACCCGACCAAGGTCGTGCGCGTCGCGCTTCAGAACGCCGCCTCGGTCGCCGGCCTCCTGATCACCACGGAGGCGATGGTCGCCGAGAAGCCGGAGAAGAAGGGTCCTCCCGGCGGCATGCCCGGCGGTGGCGGCATGGGCGGCATGGGCGGCATGGGCGGCGACATGGACTTCTAAAAGTCCGTCCACGCTTCGGATGCTTCGAGAGGGGCCACGGAGAAATCCGCGGCCCTTTCTCTTTGGCTCCGCCGGCCCGCTCGCGGCTAGGATGGACCGATGGATGCGATCCTCAACGTCAGCCTTCCGGTCTTCGCCATCATCCTCGGGGGATATCTGGCGGCGCGCTCCGGGCTCCTCGGCCAGGGCTCGACCGTGGCGCTCAACGCCTTCGTCTACTACTTCGCGCTGCCGCCGCTGCTGTTCCTGTCGATGGCGCGGGTGCCGCTGACCGAGATCTTCCACTGGCCCTATCTCGCCGCCTATGTCGGCGGCGTCCTCGGCACCCTTGCCCTCTCGCTCGCTGCCGGGTTCCTCGTCTTCGGCGGCCGACCGGCCGAGCTGTCGCTCCAGAGCATGACCGCCGTCTTCTCCAACACCGGCTATATGGGCGTGCCGCTGTTCCTGACCGCGTTCGGCGACACGGGCGTGTTGCCTGCCCTCATCCTCACGGTCTTCAACGGCGCCGTGGTGGTCGGCGTCGTCGTCTCGCTGATCGAGCTCGACCTGAGCAAAGGCGGCCACCCCTTCCGTATCCTCGGCGACGTCGGCCTCGCCCTCCTCAGGAACCCGCTGGTGATGGCGGCGGTCGTCGGCATCGTGTGGTCGGCGCTCCACCTGCCGCTGCCGAAGCCGCTGTCCAACTTCTGCGAAATCCTCGGCGCCGCCTCAGGCCCCTGCGCCCTTTTCGCCATGGGGCTGTCGCTGGTCGCCCATGCCGGTGGCGGGCGGTTGGCCGAGGCCGGCTGGCTCGCCTTCCTCAAGCTCCTGGTGCAGCCCGCGATCACCGCCTGGCTGGCCTTCGGCGTGCTCGCCCTCGATCCGTTCTGGGCGATGTCGGCGGTGATCCTGGCCGCGATGCCGACCGGGACGCTGACCTTCGTCATCGCCCAGCGCTACGGCCTCTATGCGACCCAGGCAACCCAGGCGACGCTGGTCTCGACCGTGCTCTCGGTAGTCACGGTTTCGGGCCTCCTCGCCTGGTTCAGGATCGGCTGACGCCCATCCGGCCCGATCTGCTATGACTCCGCCCGCCCGGACTTCCGCCCCGCCCATCCGAGGATGCTCATGACCGCCGCGCCGTATGCGATCCGCCGCGAAGACTACACGCCGCCGCCCTTCCTGATCGATTTCATCGACCTCAAGATCGACCTCGGCAAGGAGTCGACCGAGGTTGCCTCCCGGCTGGCCATCCGCCGCAACCCGGCAGCGGCCTCCCGGGTCGCCGACCTCGTCCTCGATGGGAAGAAGCTCGAGTTGGTCTCGGTCCTGCTCGACGACCAACCGCCGACCCACGAGGCAGGCCCGGAATCTCTGACCCTCCGCGACGTGCCCGACCGCTTCGTCCTCAACGTCACGACCCGGATCCGCCCGAAGGACAATACCGAGTTGACCGGGCTCTACGTCTCCAAAGACATGTACTGCACGCAATGCGAGGCCGAGGGTTTTCGCCGCATCACCTATTTCCTCGACCGTCCGGACGTGATGTCGCGCTACACCACGACCATTGTCGCCGATCGAGCTGCGGTGCCGGTGCTGCTCTCCAACGGCAACCTGGTCGCCTCGGGCGACCTCGGCGAGGGCCGGCATTTCGCCAAGTGGGAGGACCCCTTCCCCAAGCCCGCATACCTTTTCGCGCTGGTCGCCGGCCCGCTCGAGCCGCTCGACGACCGCTTCGTCACCCGCTCCGGCCGCGAGGTCAGCCTGCACATCTACGTCCGTCCGGGCGACGTCAAGCGCTGCCGCCACGCCATGGACTCGCTTAAGAAGTCGATGAAGTGGGACGAGGATGTCTACGGCCTCGAATACGATCTCGACGTCTTCATGGTCGTCGCCGTCGACGACTTCAACATGGGCGCGATGGAGAACAAGGGCCTCAACATCTTTAACTCGAAGCTGGTGTTGGCCGATCCGGAGACGGCGACCGACGCCGACTACCATGCGATCGAGGCGGTGATCGCGCATGAGTATTTCCACAACTGGACCGGCAACCGGGTGACCTGCCGGGACTGGTTCCAGCTCTCGCTCAAGGAGGGCCTGACTGTCTTCCGCGACCAACAATTCTCCGCCGACATGGGCTCGGCGGCGACCGGCCGGATCGGCGAGGTCAAGAGCTTGAGGGCCAGCCAGTTTCCGGAAGATGCGAGTCCGATGGCGCATCCGGTGCGCCCCGACTCCTACATCGAGATCAACAATTTCTACACCGCGACCGTCTATCAGAAGGGCGCCGAGGTCGTCCGCATGCAGCACACGCTGCTCGGCCATGACGGCTTCCGCAGGGGAATGGATCTCTACATCCAGCGCCATGACGGCCAGGCGGTCACCTGCGACGACTTCGTCCAAGCGATGCAGGACGCCTCCGGCGTCGACCTCACGCAGTTCCGGCTGTGGTACGCCCAGGCGGGAACGCCGGAGCTGGAGGTCGACGGCGCCTACGACGCGGCGGCCAGGCGCTATACGATGACGGTCGGCCAGAATCTGGCGTCGGCTCCTGGCCAGCCGCACAAGAAGCCCCTGCATATCCCGCTCGCAGTCGGCCTCCTCGACCGGGCCGGGCGCGACCTGCCGCTGCGCCTCGCCGGCGAGACCGCCGCCACCGGCCTGACCCGGGTCCTCGACATCCGCGGCGAGCACGACGTCTTCACCTTCGAGGATGTGCCGGAGGCGCCGGCCGCCTCGCTGCTTCGGGGCTTCTCGGCTCCGGTCAAGCTGACCGCGCCGCGGTCTGACCAGGAGCTCACCTTCCTGATGGCCCATGACAGCGATCCGTTCGCCCGCTGGGAGGCCGGCCAGCAGCTCGCCGCCAAGCTGATCCTCGGCATGGTCGCGGATCGCAAGGCCGGGCAGCCGATGACGGTGCCCGAGGCCTTTGTCGGCGCTGTTCGCCGCACCCTCGACGATCAGCGGCTCGACCGGGCGCTGGTCGCCGACGCCTCGACCCTGCCCGGCATCGCCTACCTCGGCGAGATGATGGCGGAGATCGACATCGACGGCCTCTGGGCCGCCCGCGAGCATCTGAGGAAGACCCTGGCGAAGCACCTTTCCGACCGCTGGGGGGGGCTCTACGAGGCCAATCGGGCGACGGGCGGCTACCGCTACGCGGCCGAGGATGTCGGCCGCCGCAGCCTCCGCAACGTCTGCCTCTCCTATCTCACCGCCGAGGACGGGCGCGATGCGCGGCGACGCGCGGCCCTCCATTTCGAGACCGCCACCAACATGACCGACGCCGTCGCCGGGCTCGGACGCCTGACCGAGCTCGGGGGGATCGAGGGCGAAACCGCGCTCGCCCGCTTCCACGACCGCTGGAAGGGCGAGGCCCTGGTGCTGGACAAGTGGTTCGCGATCCAGGCCTCGGCCGCGTCCGCCGACGCCCTCGACCGGGTGCGTAGACTGACCGGACACCGGGCTTATGACGCCAGGAACCCGAACCGCATCCGCGCACTGGTCGGCACCTTCGCCAACGGCAACCCGGTCCGCTTCCACGATGTCTCCGGCGGCGGCTATCGGTTCCTTGCGGAGCAAGTGATCGCGATCGACAAGTTCAATCCGCAGGTGGCGGCCCGCCTGGTCGGCCCGCTCGGCCGCGGGCGGCGCTACGACAAGGGCCGCCAGGCGCTGATGCGAGCCGAGCTCGAACGGATCGTCGCCGAGCCCGGCCTGTCGCGCGATGTTTTCGAGATCGCGTCCAAGAGCCTGGACTAGGGCTTGCCGCTGAAATGCCGATAGAGGCCGTCAAGAAGGGCGCCGCCTTTCTCGAGGCGGGTTTCGTCGGTGTCGTCGCCGGCGGCGATACCTGCGAAGGCGAGCGCCAGGCCGGCCGCCTCCGGGCGGCCGAACTTGCCGTCCTTCAGGTCGATGTCGTGGACGATCTCGGCAAGCGCCGTGAGCGCCAGATCGTCGCGACCGAGGCGAAGGGTCAACACCTCGAAGGTGCACCGATCGCCCTCGTGGGTGAACTCGCCGTCGTAGGTGTCGAAGCGGAGCTCCCCCGACTTCGGCGAATAGCCTTGGGGCGCGACGAACTTGAAGCGCGCCTTGGGATCGATGAACCGGCGGATCAGCCAGGCCGACGCGATGCGATCGACCTGGACGCCCCGCCGCGTCACCCACACGCGTTCGGTCAGGCCGGCGAGCGCATCGGGAACCGGTGACGGTCCGCCGCCGAGCCTCTGCTCGAGCTCGCCGAGAAGCCCATCGACGGCCTCGCGGCCCTCGCTGCCGAAGAAGTCGATCCGACGGACCTCCTCGAAGCGCCGACGCAGCCGGGAGAGACGCCCGCGTGGGTCCTCGGCGCCCGCGTCCAGGCGCCGCGCCTCCTCGGCGATCTCGGCGTAGTCGGCGTCGCGGGCGGCGAGGAACAGGGCCCGGGCCTCGCCGTCGCCGATTCCGTCGATGAGGCGCGCCTCGCAGATCGATGCCTCACCGCCGCCCTCGACGATCTCGCGCCGGAGCCATTGCAGGTCTTCGAGCGCCTCGGCCGACGCCGGCAGGACGTAGACCGCGTTCTTCAGCGAGACGGCGCCGATCGCTTGGAGCCGCCGCCAGGTCTTGACGCGCAGATAGGCCGGCTTCGGCGGAATCTGGTGGAACAGCAGGAGCCAGCGGAGATCCGCCGGCGGGTCGGCCTCGGGCATGGTGCCATTATAAGAGAAGCGTGGATGAAAGATACACTTGTATCTTGCGAGATACGTGTGCTATATAGACGCCATGACACACGCCATTACCCCCCTCGCCTTCAAGCCGAGCCGCCTCGACGGCCTCTCGGCCAAGCTGGTCTCTAGCCATTACGTCAACAACTACGGCGGCGCGGTCCGTCGGCTGAACGCGATCGAGGCGAGGCTCGCGGCCCTCGATCTCGCCGCCGAACCCGGCTTTGTCGTCAACGGCATCGCTCGCGAGGCGCTGATCGCCCACAACTCGATGGTGCTGCATGAGGTGCATTTCGACGGGCTCGGCGGCACCGGCGCCCCGGGAGGAGCGGTCGCCGACGCACTCGCCCGCGACTTCCAGGGTGTGGAGCGCTGGCAGCGCGCCTTTGCCGCCATGGGCAAGGCGCTCGCCGGCGGCTCCGGATGGGTGATCCTCGCCTGGTCGCGGCGGGCAAACCGCCTGGTGAACCAATGGGCCGCCGATCATGCGCACGTGTTGGCCGATGCCGAGCCGATCCTGGCCCTCGACATGTACGAGCACGCCTATCACCAGGACTTCGGCGCCGACGCCGGGCGCTATGTCGACACGGTCCTGCGCAACCTGCATTGGGGCCGGATCTCCGCTCGCTACGAGATGGCCCGCGCGCGGCGTACCGTGTCGCCTGCCGCTGCCGGCGTGCCCGTCGAGGCGGTCCTCGCCGATCGCGAATCGGTTCTGCTCGTCGACGTCCGCCTTCCCGACGACTACGCCGCCTCGGGCCTCCGCATGCCCGGTGTCGCCTGGCACGATCCGAGCAGGGTCGAAGAGTGGGGCCGGCACCTCTCGCGCGGTCGCCGGGTGGTCGTCTCCTGCGTCTACGGCTTCGAGGTCAGCCTCGAAGCCGCCGCCGCGCTCCGGCGCCTTGGATTCGATGCCGACATCCTGTCTGGAGGCCTCGCCGCCTGGCGGGCCGCCGGTGGCCCGGTCGAACCGATCTGACAAAGTGGAGCGCATCCGATGAAATGGATCACCCGCGAACGACCCAAGATCGACCGTATCGCCTGTCCATGGCTGGTCGAGCGCTTCATCGACAGGGAAGCGGAGTTCCTCTACGTGCCCGCGAACCAGGTCCGGACCATCGCGGCCGAAACCGGCGCCATCCCCTACGATGTGCCCGACGTCGAGCTCAGCCACGTCGGTCCGCTCTGCAGCTTCGATGCCTTCCTCGAGAAGTACCGGCTCTACGACCCGGCGCTTCAGGATCTCGCCGTCATCGTCCGCGGCGCCGACACGGGCCATCCGGAGCTGTCACCGCAGTCGCCGGGGTTGCTTGCCGTCTCGCTCGGCCTCTCCCGCGTCTTCTCCGACGATCACGAAATGCTTCGCCACGGCATGGTTCTCTATGATGCGCTCTATGCCTGGTGCCGCGAAGGACGAGGAGAAACCCATGGCTGGCCGCCCGCCGCATGACCAAACCTAGCTTCGGAGAGGCCTTCCGCCTCTGGGCCAAGCTCGGCTTCATCAATTTCGGCGGGCCTGCCGCCCAGATCGCGATGATGCACCGGATGCTGGTCGACGAGCGGCGCTGGGTCGGGGAGACCCGGTTCCTGCACGCCCTCAACTACTGCACGCTGCTGCCGGGGCCCGAGGCCCAGCAGCTCGCCACCTACATCGGCTGGCTCCTGCACCGGACCTTGGGCGGCATCGTCGCAGGCTCGATGTTCATTCTGCCGGGCTTCCTCTGCGTCATGGCGTTGTCCTGGCTCTATGCCGTCCATGGCGACGTTCCGCTCGTCTCCGCGCTCTTCTATGGCCTCCAAGCAGCGATCCTCGCCATCGTCTTCCAGGCGGTGGTCCGCATCGGCAAGCGCGCGCTCGGGAATCGGGCGATGGTGACGCTGGCGGCGCTCGCCTTCGTCGCCCTGTTCTTCCTTCAGGTGCCATTCCCGCTGGTGGTAGGCACCGCCGCCGCCGCGGGATTCCTTGGTCATCGCTTCGCGCCCGAGCTGTTCAAAGGATCTGGGCACGGCGGCGGCGGCGGCGCTGCCGACAAAGTGCTCGAGGACGGTGCCGACCATCTGACCCCGAGCACTGGCCATACCGTCGCCGTCGCCCTTATCGGAGGCGCTCTCTGGCTCGGCCCGGTCGCTATCCTGTGGATCATCTTCGGCTGGCAGTCGACCTGGACCCAGCTTGGCGTGTTCTTCTCGGAAATGGCGGTGGTGACCTTCGGCGGCGCCTATGCCGTCCTCGCTTATGTCGCTCAGGAGGCGGTCAACCAATACGGCTGGCTCGAGCCGGAGGAGATGCTGTCCGGCCTGGCGCTCGCCGAGACGACGCCGGGCCCGCTGATCCTGGTCGTCCAGTTCGTCGGGTTTCTCGCCGGATATCGCGACCCAGGCACCCTCGACCCGAGCCTTGCCGGCGCGCTGGCGGCGACGCTGGTCGTCTGGGTCACCTTCGTTCCGTCGTTTCTCTGGATCCTGGTCGGCGCGCCCTACATCGAGCGGCTGCGCGGGCTCCCTCGGCTCGATGCGGCGCTGACCGCGATCACCGCGGCGATCGTCGGCGTCATCCTCAACCTCGCCATCTGGTTCGCCCTCCATGTCGTCTTCGCCGAGGTGCGGTTCGTCGACATCGGCTGGATCCATCTGCCGCGGCCGAACTGGGCGACCCTCGACCCGGCGGCGGTCACACTCGCGCTCGCCTCGGCGATTGCCTTGTTCCGCTTCAACCGCGGCGTCGTGGAGACGCTGGCGGGAGCCGCCGTCCTCGGGATGGCGTGGCGCCTGCTGGTCTAGGACGCGCGGCGTCCGATCTCGGTCCGCAGTGTGTCCGGTACGTCGACTCCGTCGGCCCGCGCCTTCTTGCGCAGCTTCAACCGCCGGTCGCCGGGGAGGCGGACGCCCGGCTGCCCGGCCATCGCCTGGAACAGGATCTCCGCCTGGGCGGCGACCATGATCTTGCCGCGGGTGACCTTGCTCAATGACAGATCTCTGACGAGCGGTGGCCGAAGGACTCGGCACAGGTCAGCCGCCCGTTCGCCACCCAGGGGGTGATGTCGATGAGGGCGCCACCGGCCTTGTCGAAGTTCATCTGGCCGCGAAGGATGGCGGAGACGTCGAGGTCGATGTGCTCGCTCATCGGCCGGACGGTCCGCAGGTTGCCGGTACGCTTGATGACTGGGACGATCGGGTTGCCGATGACGTTGCCCTGCCCGGTCGGAAACAGGTGGACGGCGAACCCGGCCGCCGCCGACGTGTTCATGAAATAGAGGCCGGGCCCCTCGGCCGGCGTCTCGCGGTCGGCCAGGACATCGACGAACTTGGCCTTCCGGCCGATCTTCTCGAGGTTGCCGACCGCCTTCCCTTCGACGGTGGTCAGCCCTCCGGCGATGTTGCCCTTGGTCGGCTGGCTGTCAGAGAGGTCGCTGGTCTTGTTCTTGAGGATCAGGTCGTTGTAGTCGGACCAGGTATTGAGGAACTTCTCCCGCACCTGCCTGGTGGCGGCGCGGCTGGCGCAGACTTGCTCGGACCCGGTCAGCTCCGAGGTCTCCCCGAAACAGGTGGTCATGTCGACGGCGTCGACCTTGTCGATGAAGTTGCCGACGGTCGGGTTGGCGGCAAGGCCGGAGGTCGTATCGCTCTCGCCGCACTTGACCGCGACCCAAAGATCGTCGGCGTTGCAGCGCTCGCGTTGGGCCTCGCCCGCCTCTTTCAGGAATTCCTCGGCCCGCCGGCTGGCCGCCGCGATGGTCTGGAGGTCGCCGTTGCCCTCGATCGCGAAGCCCTCGACCGGCTTGCCCGAGGCGCGGATGCCGTCGACGATCCGCTTGGTCCAGCCCGGCTCGGTGCCGACGACGCCACCGCGGCGACGTTCGGGTTGGTGCCCGTGCCGATCAGGGTGCGGAAATGGGGTTTCGGTCCGCGCCGAACTGCAACCGGCGGTGGCCGTGCGGGATCGCGAGGACGCCTTTGATATTGTTGGCCACCGCCTCGCAGGCCGCGTTCGACAGGTCGTCGACCGGCAGCGCGATGGCGTGGCTACGGACCCCGACGCCGCCGTTCTCGCGCCGATAGCCCAGAACCGAAAGCACACCGCCGGGGCGCGCTTTCGCGGCACCCCGGCGGCTTGTTGCGGACACGGCGCTTGCGCGCCGAGCCGCCATTGTCGAAGGCTGAAGGGCCTACTACTTCTTCTTCGCGGCCTTCCGCTTCGCCGGCTTCTTCTTCGCAGCGGCCTTCTTCTTGGCCGGCTTCTTGGAAGCGGCCTTCTTCGTGGATTTCTTCGCCTTCTTCTTAGCAGCCATGATTACCACCTCTTTGTCTTGACGTTGTGGACGTGAACGTGACGGCCGAGGGTGATCGGAGCGACGGCGCGCCCGATGTTGTGGCCGTACTTAACGACGGTTTCATTGTTCTTGATATTTTCGAGCGCGATCCTGTGACCGAGGGGAACGTCGTCGAGGGCTTTGAGGGTGACGGCGTCTTCAGTGTCCATCACCAGGCCCGTGAGACTCTGTCCCTTGCGCACGTCTTCGACGACGATGACGCCAACTGTGTCAGCGCAATTGTGCACAAGGAACGGAGGACCCACGCCGTCTTTCTCCCCGCGATCACGTCGAGACGTATGACAAGACGCAACAATTTTTCGTCTCGACAGGGGCAGCCTTACGTCGCATGCGCGCCTCTGTCAACGATTCGCAATGAAAGACCGGCGGCGGCAAGATGGTGTCAAGAACTGGCGGGTGCGACCGAGCGACCTCGTGACGCGCGCATCGAACGATCCGCGATGAACCGCGACGAGATGTGGCATGATCGATCGAACATCGAAGAAATCCGCATGTGATGCGGATTTCTTCGTACTCGCGTGTGCGCAAGGTGCATCGATGGCTAAGTCGATCGCGGGACACCGATGGCCGCATGTACTTGGTGTGATCGTGCGACAACACTCGCCGCAAAATTCTTTGCCGGAACAAGCCTCAGGCGATTGACGGAGCGGCCGTTCGCAGCCGATTTCTCCACCGATTCGGAATCGCGACCGCCCGCGCCCTGCTAGAGTCCTCCCATGCCGCGCCGCCCAGAGGGTTCGCTTCGCCACGGATGGACGACCGGCGCGTGCGCCGCGGCGGCGGCGCGCGCCGCCTTCGAGGCGCTTCACACCGGCCGCTTTCCAGATCCGGTAAGCATCGCGCTGCCGCGCGGCGAGCGCCCGGCCTTCGCACTCGCGAGACATGAAAGGGGAAGCGGGTGGGCCGAGGCGGCGGTCGTCAAGGATGCGGGCGATGACCCGGACGTCACCCATGGCGCGCTGATCGTCGTCCGCGTCGCCGACAACCCGGCCGGCGGCATCGCCTATCGCGCCGGCGAAGGCGTCGGCACGGTCACCCGCCCGGGTCTGGCACTGGCGGTCGGCGAGCCGGCGATCAATCCGAAGCCGCGTGAGATCATCGCGCGTGCGCTCGCGGACGCCGCCACCGACCTCGGCCGCCTGGCGGACGCGGTGGTCACCATATCCATCCCAGGCGGGGAGGAGATCGCCAAGCGCACCCTCAACAGCCGGCTCGGCATCATCGGCGGCCTCTCGATCCTCGGCACCACCGGCATCGTCATCCCCTATTCCTGTTCATCTTGGATTCATTCGATCCATCGCGGTATCGACGTGGCCCGCGCCGCCGGCCTCGCCCATGTCGCCGGATCGACCGGGCGCGTGTCGGAAGAGGCGGTGCAGCGCCTCCATCGCCTGCCGGAGGAGGCGCTGATCGACATGGGCGACTTCGCCGGCGGCATGCTCAAGTATCTCCGCGCGCACCCGGTGCCGCGCCTCACGCTGGCCGGCGGCTTCGGCAAGCTCGCCAAACTCGCCTCCGGCCATCTCGATCTCCATTCCGGGGCGAGTCAGGTCGACCTCGACGGGCTGGTGACCGCCCTCGCGTCGCTCGGCGCCGACCCGGACCTGGTGGCGAAGGCGCGGGAGGCCGGGTCCGGCGGAGCCGTCCTGGCTCTCGCCGACGAGGCCGGACTCCCGCTCGCCGACCTCATCGCCCGGCGCAGCCGCGAGGTGGCGCTCGCCACGCTTGCCGGCGGCGTCGCGATCGACGTCGCCGTCTTCGACCGCGGCGGCCAGCTCCTCGCCCATGCCGGACCTTAAGGTCCTGATCCTCGGAGGAACCGCCGAGGCGTCGCAGCTGGCCGCTTCCGTCCTTGGTCGCCACGGCGAGCGGATCGATCTCGTCTCTTCCTTCGCCGGACGCGTCGAGGCCCTGCGGCCGCCGCCGGGGCGGATCCGCATCGGCGGTTTCGGCGGCGCCGAGGGCCTTCAGCGTTATCTCATGAGCGAGCGGATCGATCTGGTGATCGACGCCACCCACCCCTTCGCCCGGCAGATGAGCCGGAACGCACGCGAGGCGGCCGACCGGACCGGCATTCCGCGGCTGGTGCTGTGGCGCTTGCCGTGGCCGCGCCACCCCCTGGATCGCTGGATCGAGGTCGACGGCCTCGAGGCCGCGGCCCTGGCGCTTGCCCGTCTCGGGCGGCGGGTATGGCTGACCGTCGGCGCCGCCGAGCTCGCGCCCTTCGCCGCCCTCCCCGACCGCTGGTACCTGGTCCGCCTGATCGAGGCGAAGGCGCCGCTACCGCTCGCCGATTGCACGGTGATTGAGGCGAGAGGCCCCTTCCCGCTCGAGAACGAGCGGGCCTTGATCCGCCGCCATCGCATCGACGTCCTGGTGAGCAAGGCGTCCGGGGGTGATGCCACCTACGCCAAGATCGAGGCGGCGCGCGAGGCCGATCTGCCGGTGGTGATGGTGCGCCGGCCGCTGCCCGAGCCGGGCGAGCGGGTCGAGAGCGTCGCAGACGCTGCCGACTGGATCTCTGCGCGCCTCTAGCGCCTGGGCCGCAATACGTGGCTGTGACCGGCGTCGTAGAGCCGGCTGTCGGCGAAATCCGCCTCGCCGAGCGCCCGGCCGACCAGGATGAGCGCCGTGCGGGTCACGCCGGCGGCCTTCACCTTGTCGCGGATGTCGGCGAGCGTGCCCCGGATCAGTTCCTGGTCGGGCCAGCCGACACGGACCGCCACCACCACCGGGCAGTCGGCTCCTCGTTCAGGCGTCAACGTGCGCACCACGCGGGCCAAGTTGTTGACCGAGAGGTGGATAGCGAGAGTCGCATCGCCGGCCGCGAAGCGGCCGAGGTCTTCGCCCTCAGGCATCGGCGAGGCGCGGACGGCAGTGCGGGTCAGCACGATCGTCTGGGCGACGCCCGGCAGGGTCAGCTCCTGCCTGAGGGCGGCCGCGGCGGCGGCGAAGGCCGGGACGCCCGGCGTCACCTCATAGGGAATGCCGAGGGCGTCGAGGCGGCGCATCTGCTCGCCGATCGCGCCGTAGAGCGACGGATCGCCGGAATGGACGCGGGCGACGTCCTCGCCCCTGGCATGGGCCGTCCGCATCTCCTCGACGATGGCATCCAGCGTCATCGGCGCGGTGTCGAGCACACGCGCACCGGCCAGCGCCTCGGCGACGACCTCGCGCGGGACCAGCGAGCCGGCATAGAGCACGACCGGGCAGCGGCGGATAAGCGCCAGCCCGCGGACCGTGATCAGGTCGGGCGCTCCCGGACCGGCGCCGATGAAATGGACGGTCATCGCCGGCCCGGCGCGTCGAGATAGCCGCGAGGCGTATAGACCCAGCGCCGGCGGCCCCGCGTCGTCACCCGTGTGGTCGGCGCTCCGATCAGCAGGAGCGTCAGCATGTCGATCCGGTCGGGGTCCAAGGTCGCAAGCGTCACGATCTCGACGGCCTCGTCGGCGCGGCCGAGATTGCGGGCGACGACCACCGGCGTCTCGGGCACGCGATGCCCGGCCAGGATGGCGAGGGCACGGCTGAGCTGGGCCCGGCGCTTGGCCGAGGCCGGGTTGTAGAGGGCGATGACGAAGCCGCCCTCGGCGGCAGCACGGAGCCGGCGCTCGATTGTCTCCCAGGGCGTCAGCAGGTCGGAGAGCGAGATCGCGGCGAAATCGTGGCCGAGCGGAGCGCCCGCTCGCGCCGCCGCCACCTGCAACGCCGAGAGGCCGGGCAGCATGGCGATCTCGACCCGGTTCCAATCGGCGCGGTCCTCCCGATCGAGCAACTCCATTGCAAGAGCCGCAAGACCGTAGATGCCGGCGTCGCCGGAGGAGACCAGCGCGACCTCGGCGCCCTCCGCCGCCAGGTCGAGGGCGAGGCGCGCCCGCTCCTCCTCGGCGCCGAGTGGTAGCCGGTGCTGGCGCGCATGGGCGATCGCGGATCCCAGGAGATCGAGATAGAGGTCGTAGCCGACGACCTCGGTCGCCGCCGCCAACGCCCGATCGACCTCCGGCGTCCGCCATAGCGGTGTTCCCGGCCCGATCCCGACGACCGACAGCCGCCCCCGCGGGCGCCCGACCGACGCCGCCCCGATCGGGCGGGCGGCGCGCGCGATCGCGACGGTGCAGCGCTCGCTCTTCTGCTTCGGCACGAGCAGGACGCCGTCGGCGCCGACCGCGGCCAGGGCTGCCCCCTCGGCGACGCCGTGGCAGCCGACTTCGCGGAACACCACTTCGGACGGGTTGGCGAGTCGGGGCGTCTCCGCTTCCAGTTCGCACGCGGCAAAGAAGCAGGCGGGCACGCCGAGGTGCTGGGCGAGCGCCAGCACCGCCGGCTCGTCGGACTTGAGATCGACGGAGACGACGCAAGCGACCGCTTCCGACGCCAAGCCACCCTCGACGAGAGCCTGCATCGCAAGGTCCCGCAGCTCGTCCACCGGCACATCGCGCTCGGTGCCGACACCGAGGGCGAGGACCGGCGGATGCAGGACCAGCGTCGCCGGCGGATACGACGCGCGCTCGGTCACGAGGACGCCAAGACGGCCGCTCGGCGAAAACCGGGAGGCGTCGAGCCAAGCCGCCTCGCCTTCCAGGCGGACGGGTTCGCCCGCGAGCAGCGCGGCCGCCACCGATTTCGCCATCTCCGGGTTGGCGAGGCGCCAGCCGTCGGGCGGGTCGTCGAGGGCGAAACCGAGGCTGACGTCGCTCGCCGTGGTCATAGCCGGGGCGATGCCGAGGCGCACGGCGATGGTCCGAGCGAGGTCGTTGGCGCCGCGATGACCGCCGAGCAAAGGGACAACGGCGCTGCCGTCCTCGGCGACGACGACCACCGGGGGTTCCGCACGCTTGTCGGCGAGCACCGGCCCCAGGGCACGAACGACGATGCCGGCCGAGCAGACGGCCACGATCGGCGTTCCGTCCGCAAAGAGCCGCCGGAGATGCCCGGCCGCGTCGGCGAACGCCACGTCCGGCGCCGCGACACGGCCCGCTCGGCCGTGCAGACGCATCCCCGGTAGAGCGAGCCGGCGCCCGAGCGCGGCCCCGGCCTCGGTCAGCGCCACCAGCACGATCACCGCCGCCGCCGCCCCGGCACGAGAACCATCGAGAAGTAGGGCGCCGAGGCCGGCGCCTGGCCGAGCGGCGACAGGCGCTGCTGGGGCAAGGTCGCGCGCTCGACATAGAGCGCGTCGTCGGCACGGCCGATCCGGGCCAGCACGCGGCGCACCTTGTCGAGATGGCGGCCGAGCTTGACGATCGCCAGCGCGTCGCTGCCGGCGAGCCGCGCGGCCAGGGCCTCCTCCGCCAGCGTCGCCGGCACCACCGCCAGCGTCTCGTTGCGGGCGACCAAAGGCCGGCCAGCAGCAGCAGCGGCCGCGGTCAGCGAGGTGACGCCGGGCACCACCTGGACCGCAAAGCGGTCGGCGAGACGCTCGTGGAGATACATGAAGGAGCCATAGAGGAAGGGATCGCCCTGGCAGAGTACGGCGACATCATGCCCGGCCGAGAGCTCAGTCGCGATTTCTGCCGCCGCGCGGTCGTAGGCGCCAAGCGCCGCCGCCGGATCGGGGCTCATGGGGACGCGGACGGCGATCTCGCGGATTCCGGCCGGCAGATAGGCGGCGACGATGGCGCGGGCGAAGCTGTCGCCCTCCTCCAACGCCGGATATGCCACGACCGGAACCCGTTTGAGGATGCTGAGGGCTTTGAGCGTCAGGAGCTCGGGATCGCCGGGGCCGACGCCGAGACCGTAGAGGCGGCCGCTCACGGCTTGACCGTCGCCCATTGCATGACCGGCCTCAGCGCCCGCCAGGCGGCCCCACCGGCCAGCGGCTCGGCGCGCGACACCGAGAGGCGTGTGAGATCGCCGCCCAAGGCGGTGTGGCGTGCGAGGAGCGCCGCCTCGCCCGCCACCGTCACCGCATTGGCGACCAGGCGTCCGCCGGGCCTGAGCGCCTCCCAGCAGCGCCCGAGCACGCGGTCGTCGCCAGTGCCGCCGCCGATGAAGGCGGCGGCGGGCGCATCCAGATCGGCAAGCGCTTCCGGTGCCTCGCCCGTGACAATCTCGAGCCGGCGAGAGACCCCCAGCGAGGAGGCGTTGCGGAGGATGCGGGCGACACGATCAGCATCGCGCTCGATCGCGACCGCGCGCGCCGTCGGCTCGGCCCTGAGCCACTCGATCGCGATCGAGCCAGACCCGGCGCCGACGTCCCAGAGCAGGCCCTGCGGCTCGGGCATAAGCCGGGCGAGCGTGACGGCGCGGACCTCGCGTTTGGTGATCTGCCCATCATGCTCGAAGGCATCGTCGGGCAGGCCCGGCGTCCGTGGCCGCCACGCCGCACCCGGAGCGAGTCGGCATTCGACCGCGACCGTGTTGAGGTCGTGGGGATTGCCGCGCCACGTCGCGGCCGTCGCCTCGGCGACATGCTCGGAAGCCCCCCCCAAACGCTCCAGCACGACGAAGCGGCTGTCGCCGAAGCCGCGTGCGGCGAACCAGTCGGCGATCTTCGCCGGCGTCGTCCCGTCGTGGCTGAGGACGATCAGCCGCGCGCCCGGCCGGGCGCTGGCGGCCAGAAGCGCGATCGGGCGACCGTGCAGGGTCACCACCTCGACCTCGGCCGAGGGCCACCCGAGACGCGCGCAAACGAGGCCGACGCAGCCGGCCGACGGCACCACCACGGTCTCGGCTATCGGCACGTGGCGGGCGAGGGTCACGCCGACGCCGTAGCAAAAGGGATCGCCGGTCGCGAGCACCACTACCCGCCGGCCGCGGCGGGCAACGACGGCCGCCATGGTGTCGGAGAGCGGCGTCGCCCAGGTCAGCCGCTCGGCGGCGCCCAGCGGCACCATCGCCAGGTGGCGCTCACCGCCGACCAGCACCTCGGCCCGCTCGACCAGCGTGCGGGCGGATCGCCCGAGACCGTCCAGGCCATCCTCGCCGACACCGACGATCGAGAGCCAAGGCGTCACGGCGCGTCGCTCGCCAGCGCATTGACGGCGGCGGCGGCCAGCGCGCTGCCGCCACGCCGGCCGAGCAGCGTGATGAAGGGCAGGCCGCTCGCCGCCAGCGCCGCCTTCGATTCCGCTGCGCCGACGAAGCCGACGGCGAAGCCGAGCACGAGGGCGGGCCGCGGCGCACCGGCCTCGATCAGCTCCAGCAGCCGGAACAGCGCGGTCGGCGCGTTCCCGATCGCCACCACCGCACCGGCGAGCCTTTCGCCCCAGAGCTCGACGGCCGCGGCCGAGCGCGTGATCCCGCCCTTCTTCCCGAGATCGGCGGCACGCGGATCGTTTAGCGTCACCACCACGTCGTTGCCGGCCGGAAGGCGGGACCGGGTGATACCGGCAGCCGTCATTTCGGAATCGCAGAGGATCGGCGCCCCCGAGGACAGCGCGCCACGGCCGGCCGTCGCCGCGCCGGGCGAGGCCCGGAGATCGGCGACGACCTCCGGCATGCCGGTTGCGTGCACCAGCCGCAGCGCCACCGCCGCCAGGTCCCGGGCCAGGCCGGAAACGTCGGTTTCCGCCTGGATCAGCTCCCAGGACCGAGTGACGATCGCCCGCGGGTCCTTGAGATAGGTCTCAGTGGCGATGGGAGCCGTCCCCGTCGTGATGGTGGTGATGATGGTCGGCATCGGTGCCGATGCCGCGGACATGGTGGTGGTGCCCAGCCTGGGGCGCGCCGACCTCGGCCTCGTAGCCGATCACCTGCTCGCGGTACTTGCAGAGCTGGCAATTCATCTTGTTCTCGCCGACCAGGATCTCCTGGATGCGATCGATGAAGGCGTCGAGCACCAACGGATGGCTATTGAGGTAGTCGGCCTTGAGGAATTCGATCGCCGGATGACGCGCCGCCACCTCGTCGGTCTGCCCGTAGATCCGCTTCACCAGGATGCCGGTAAAGAGGAAATACGGGAAGACGACGATGCGCCGGAAGCCCAGCTTGACCGCCTTCTCCAGCGCCACGTCGACCCGGGGATGGGCGACGCCGGAATAGGCGGTCTCGGCCCAGCCGAAGCCCATGCCCTCCCACAGCATCCGCGCCACCTTCGAGACGTTGGAGTTGGCGTCGGAATCGTTGGTGCCGCGGCCGACCACCAGGAGCAGCGTATCGGCCCTCGGGAGGTCGGCCTGGGAGCGGAGCTCGGCAGCGGTAATGCGCTCGGCGGCGACCTTGAGCAGCTTCGGCTCGATCGCAAGCTCGCGCCCGAAGTTGACGGTGACACCGGGATGCGCGGCGGCGAAGGTGTTGAGCTCCCAGGGCAGGTCGTTCTTCACATGCGCGGCAGCGAACAGCATGCCGGGCACCGCGAGGATCCGCTTGGCGCCGCGCTCCACCAGCTTCGCCAGGCTCTCTTGGATCACCGGCTTGGCGAACTCGAGGTAGCCCGATTCGAGGTCGTAGTGAGCGAGCCGTGCCTTCAGGCCGGTCGCCAGCGCCTGGAACTCGCGGATCGCATCGGGATCGCGGCTGCCGTGGCCGCAAACCATGACGGCGGTATCGTTCATTTCCTCACAAGCTCCTGTCGCGTGAATTGACGGGCGGACGGCGCCTCTCCATGGTCGCATCATGCTGACCTTCTCCGGCCACGGCGCCGAAACCATCGGACTCCTGCTGCTCGCGCTCGTGCTCGATGCGGTGTTCGGCGAGATGCCCTGGCTCTTCCGCTTCGTATCCCACCCGGTCGTGCTGATCGGGCGCACGATCGCCTTCTTCGACGGCCGGCTCAACCGTATCGAGCGGTCGAATCGCTCGCGACTCATTCGCGGCGGGATCCTGGTGGCGCTGCTGGTGACGGCGGCGGCGGCGGTCGGAACGACCGTTCACTGGGTCGCCGTCACCGTTCCCTTCATGTGGTTCGCCGAGCTCCTGGTGATCACCACGTTGATCGCGCAGCGGAGCCTCTACGACCATGTCGCCGCGGTGAAGACGGCGCTCGAAGGTTCCGGCCTCGCCGCCGGACGGCAGGCGGTCTCGCAAATCGTCGGCCGCGATCCCAACGCCCTGGATGACCATGGCGTCTGTCGGGCGGCGATCGAGTCGCTGGCGGAGAACTTTTCCGACGGCGTCGCCGCCCCGGTGTTCTGGACCCTGGTCTTCGGCCTGCCCGGGCTGCTCGCCTACAAGACCATCAACACGCTGGACAGCATGATCGGCCACAAGACGCCGCGCTATCTCTACTTCGGCCGTGTCGCGGCGCGTCTCGACGACGCCGCCAACTGGATCCCCGCCAGGATCTCCGGCCTGATCCTGGCGGCGGCTGCGATCTTCGCCCCCGGCGCCCAGCCGTGGGCGGCGCTCCGCACCATGTGGACCGATGCGAAGAAGCACAAGTCGCCGAACGCCGGCTGGCCCGAGGCGGCGACGGCCGGCGCGCTCGATCTCGCGCTCGCCGGGCCCCGCCGCTACCCGGAGATGGTGGTCAACGACCCTTGGATCGGCAGCGGTCGCGCGCGGGCGACGACCGCCGACATCGGCGCTGCGCTCCGCCTCTATGTGGTCGCCTGCCTGATCGACGCCGGGCTGGTGGCGGCGGCGCTGGTGGCGGCCCTGACGTTCCGGCTCACCTAGCACGGGCGATCTCCAGCAGACGGTCGGTGTCGACCGCGCGGGCCACATGCTCGGACCAGCGGTCGAGCACGTCCTCGATCACCTGGTCGTAGGCGACTGTCGAGGCATGCCCCGGACGCAGAGCGCCGAGGAAGCGCCGGCGGAAGGCATCGGAGGCGAAGAGGCCGTGCACATAGCAGCCCTCGACCCGGCCGTCGGCGCTGCGGGCGCCGTCCTCGCCCGGTCCCAGCAGCAGGAGGACGGCGCGGGCCCGGTCGGGCCCCTCGGTGCGGCCGATATGCATCTCGTAGCCGTGGACCGGCGCACCGGTCGAAAGATGGGTCCCCACGACCTTGCGGAGCGTCTTCGCCGGCGTCAGCTCGGTCGCGACGTCGAGCAGGCCGAGGCCGGGCACCGAGCCGGCTCGGCCCTCGATGCCGTCAGGGTCGGCGACCTGACGACCGAGCATCTGGTAGCCGGCGCAGAGGCCGAGGATGCGTCCGCCGCGGCGCCGATGCGCGAGGATGTCGATGTCCCAGCCCTGGGCGCGGAGGAAGGCGAGGTCGGAGAGCGTCGCCTTGCTGCCCGGCAGCAGGATCAGGTCGGCGACCGGCAGCGCCTTCCCGGGCGGCACCAATTCGACAGCGACATCCGGCTCCGCCCGCAATGGATCGAGGTCGTCGAAATTGGCGATCCGCGGCAGGCGTGGCACGACGATGCGGATCGGGCCATGGCCGTTGACGGCGACGCGGTCGAGGCCGAGCGCGTCTTCGGCCGGCAGCAGAGCCGCATCGGCGAAGTACGGGACGACGCCGAGGCAGTCGAGCCCGGTCTCGGCCTTGAGCGGCGCGAAGGCCGAGGCGAAGAGCGAGACATCGCCGCGGAACTTGTTGACGAGATAGCCCTTGAGGCGGGCCCGCTCGCTCTCGCCTAAAAGCCGACAGGTGCCGACCAGGCCGGCGATGACCCCACCCCGGTCGATGTCGCCGACCAGCACCACCGGGAGGTCGGCGGCCTCGGCGAAGCCCATGTTGGCGATGTCGCCATCCCTCAAGTTGATCTCGGCCGGGCTGCCGGCGCCTTCGACCAGCACGAGGTCGGCCTCGGCGGCGAGCCGGTCGAAGCTTTCGAGCACGCGCGGCAGGAGCTGGGGCTTCATCGCGTGATAGGCCCGTGCGTCCGCCCGGCCGGCGACCTTGCCCTGGACGACGACCTGGGCGCCGGTCTCGCCTTCCGGCTTCAGCAGGATCGGGTTCATGTCGACCGAGGGCGCCACCCCGGCGGCCCGTGCCTGGAGGGCCTGGGCGCGGCCGATCTCGCCGCCGTCGTCGGTGACCGCGGCGTTGTTCGACATGTTCTGGGGCTTGAACGGCCTGACGCCGAGGCCTCGGCGCGCGTAGTGGCGCGCCAGAGCCGTCAGAAGGAGGGACTTTCCGACATCCGATCCCGTACCCTGCAGCATCAGGGCCGGCGTGCGATTGCGTTCAGCCCGCCCCAAGCGCCCTCCTCAACCCGTCCGCGCCCGGATTGTTGACCGTGCGATCGATCAGGATCTGCTTCGGTGTCACGGGCTTGCCGTAGTAGGACTCGTTGAAGTCGCTCTTTGGCCGGATCACCGAGCCTTCGAGCGCGGCGCCGCCGAACAGCCCCTGGGACTTGGAGAAGGCGACGATGTCGGTCGCGGGCGAGCCGGTGGTCGAGGCTTCGACCCCGGCGCCGACCGGGCCGACAGAGATGCTGGCGTCGGCGCCGAGCTTGGCCTGGGCGGAGAGGAGCGAGGCCATGCCCTTATCGGTGACGACGAGAAACAGCACCTCCTTGGCCTCGACGCCGATCTGGAACCCAAAGGAGGCGCCGGCGACGGAGACGAAGGCCGGCTGCGACCAGCGCCCTTGGGCGTCCTTCGACAGCAGCACCCCGGGGCCCCCCTCGCCGCCGATGACGAAGCCGGCCTTGATGAGCTGGGGAACGACGAGGACGCCCTTGGCATTCCTCAGACGCGCCTTGGCGGCGGCGAAGTTTGGGTCTTTGAGGATGCTTTCGACCGAGAGCCGGGCGCGGTCGACGAGGGCCTGGGGCTCCTCGGCCGATACCGCCGGAGCGAGCAAGAGGGCAAGAAGCAACGTCGTCAGGATTTTCATGTCAGGGGCTCCGATCAAAACTCGATTCCTATCTGCGCCTTAACGCCCGCGTCGAAGTGGTGTTTCAACGGCACCATCTCCGTGACCATGTCGGCCGCCTCGATCAGTTCTTTCTTAGCGTTCCGACCGGTGACCAGCACATGCAGCCCGGGCCGGCGGGCCTGAAGGCCGGCGACCACGTCCGCGACCGGCAGGTAATCGTAGCGCAGCACGATGTTGAGCTCGTCGAGCAGGACGAGGCCGAGCGCCGGATCGGCGAGCATCTCCGTGGCCGCTGCCCAGGCCTTTTCCGCGGCGGCGACGTCGCGGGCGCGATCCTGGGTCTCCCAGGTGAAGCCCTCGCCCATGGTGGCGAAGCGGACCTGGTCGCCGAAGCGCTCGAGGGCGCCCCGCTCGCCGGTCTTCCACTTGCCCTTGGTGAACTGGACGACGCCGACCTTGAGGCCGTTGCCGAGCGCCCTCAAGACCAAGCCGAAGGCGGCAGTCGATTTCCCCTTCCCCTTGCCGGTATGGACCATCAGAAGACCCTTCTCGATCGTCTTGGTCGCGATCTTCTTGTCGCGAAAGGCCTTCCGCTTGGCCGCCTTGGCGGCGTGGCGGGCGAGGTCGTCGTCGCTCATGCCGCAGCTTCCCGCGTTCCGTGCAGCGACGCCAGCAGAGCCGGCCGCCGGTTGCCGCCCGGCTGCCAGAGCTCGCGCGTCCGCGCCTCCTCGAAGCGCCCGATGATGTCGCGGAGCGCCGCCGGATTGGCCTCGGAGAGGAAGCCGCGTACACGCTCATCGGCGAGATAGGCGTCGAAGAGCAAGTCGAACTGGTCGTCACGGACCGCACTGGTGGTCGCGGCGAAGGCGAACAGGTAGTCGACCGTCGCCGCGATCTCGAAGGCGCCCTTGTAGCCGTGGCGCATCACGCCGGCGATCCACTTGGGATTGGCCGCCCGGCCGCGCACCACCAGGGCGATCTCTTCCGCCAGCGTCGAGATGCGCGGGCGCTCGGGGAGCGAGTGGTCGTTGTGGTAGACGACCGGTGCCGCGCCCGACAGATGGGCGACGGTGACCGCGAGGCCGCCCTCGAACTGGTAGTAGTCGTCGGAATCGAGCAGATCGTGCTCGCGGTTGTCCTGGTTGTGGACGACCGCCTCGACCTGCTCCAGGCGCTCGGCCAGCATCGGTTCCGACGCCCCCTCCTTTCCGGCCGCATAGGCGAAACTGCTCCAGGCCAGGAAGGCGCGGGCGAGGTCGGCCGGCGTCCGCCAGCCGCGCTCGTCGATCAGCGCCTGCAGTCCGGCGCCATAGGCGCCGGGCTTGGAGCCGAAGACCCGAAAGCCGGCGCGGAGCTCGGCGGTCGCCGCATCGAGGCCCCGGCCGACCAGCGTCGCGCGATCGCGGCGGAAGGCGGCGGCGAGCGGATTGTCGGCTTCCGGCTCGTCGAGACGGGCGACGGCGCGGGCCGCCGAGTCGACCAGGTCGATGAGGCCGGGGAAGGCATCGCGGAAGAAGCCGGAGACCCGGAGAGTGACGTCGACGCGGGGCCGGCCGAGGACCGAAGCGGGCATGATCTCGAAGCCGGTGACGCGGCGGGAGCCCGTGTCCCAGGTCGGGCGCACGCCCATGAGGGCCAGCGCCTGGGCGACATCGTCGCCGCCGGTCCGCATGCAGGAGGTGCCCCAGGCCGAGAGCGCGATGCGGCGGGGATAGTCGCCATGCTCCTGGGCGTGGCGCTCGACCAGAAGCGAGGCCGAGTGCCAGCCGAGGGTCCAAGCCGCCGGCGTCGGCACCGAACGCGTGTCGACCGAGTAGAAGTTGCGCCCTGTCGGCAGCACCTCCGGCTTGCCGCGAGTCGGCGCACCCGATGGACCGGGGTCAACGAAGCGGCCGTCGAGGCCGGCCAGCAGCGCCTGCCGCTCGGCCGGACCGGAGGCGATCACCGCCGGACGCAGGCGCGTCTCGATCTCGCCCAGAACGGCCGAGGTGCGCGTCCATGCCGGATCGCAGGCGCGCTTTCCGGCGACGAGGTCGAGCGCCTCCGCTTCCAGGCGGTCGACGATGCGTCCGGCGCCGTCGTCGGTCAGCGGGTCGACGCCGAGCGCCTGATCGTCGGCAAGCGCGCGGATCAGCGAGGCGTCCTCGGCCCGCGCGCCGCGGGGCACACGCGCCAACGCCACCAGCAGCGCATCCAGGCGCTCACCGTCCGGGGAGCAGCCGAGCACATGCAGCCCGTCGCGGATCTGCAGGTCCTTGATCCGGCAGAGATGGCGGTCGAGCTTCTGCAGCGCCGCCTGCCGGTCATCGTCGGCGCCGATGCCGCAGTCGCGGTCGAGCCCGGCCTTGCGGCAGCGGTCGAGGATGTCGGAGGCCAGCGGGTCGAGGCGGCGTGGATCGAGGGTGGCGGCGTGATAGTACTCGTCTATCAGGTGCTCGAGATCGGCTTGCGGGCCATAGCTGCCGGCACGGGTGAGCGGCGGCGTCAGGTGATCGATGATCACAGCGGCCGCCCGCCGCTTCGCCTGGGTCCCCTCGCCCGGGTCGTTGACGATGAACGGATAGAGGTTGGGCATCGGCCCGAGGGCCACTTCGGGCCAGCAGAGCGAGGAGAGCGCCGTCGCCTTCCCTGGCAGCCACTCCAGGTTCCCATGCTTGCCGAGGTGGATGACGGCATGAGCGCCGAACACCTCGCGGAGCCAGAGGTGGAAGGCAAGGTAGCCGTGCGGCGGCACCAGGTCGGGGTCGTGGTAGGTGGACTCCGGGTCGATGTTGTAGCCGCGGGCCGGCTGCACGGCGACGACGACGTGGCCAAACCGGTGGATCGCCAACGCGAAGGCGTCACCGCGGACGAAGGGGTCGGCCGCCGGATCGCCCCAGCGCTCGGCAAGCGCTTCCCGCGTCTCCCTGGCCTGGGCGACGAGCCAGGCGCGGTAGCGGGCGAGCGGCAGCGTCACCGTCGCGGCGCGCGTGGACGGCGCGTTGGTCGGGCCGGCGAGAAGTCGCGCCATCAGTGCCGCCCCATCGGTAGGGCGGCCCTTGACGCGGTACCCCGCCGACTCCAGCGCCGACAGCACCTCCACAGTCGATGCCGGAGTGTCGAGACCGACGCCGTTGCCGATGCGGGCGTCGCTGTTCGGATAATTGGCGAGAACGATGGCGATGCGGCGCGCCGGCGCCGGCGTCCGCCGAAGCCGGACCCAGGCCGAGGCCAGGTCGGCGACGAAGGCGATGCGATCAGCCACCGGCTGGTAGTCGAGGATGTCCGCCTCGGTCAGCGGATCGCGGCGGCGCAGCGTTTTGAACGAGACGGCGCGCGACAACAGGCGGCCGTCGACCTCCGGCATCGCCACGTTCATGGCGAGGTCGGCCGTGCGCAGCCCGCGGGCGTCGGCCTGCCAGGCCGCCTCGGTCGAGCCGGAGAAGACGACCTGCAGCACCGGACGATCGAGCCCGTCGATCACGCCGGCGGAGAAGGCGGTGGCGTTGAGGACGATGTCGGGTTTCGCCGCGACGACGAGCGCCCTCGCCTCCTCGTCCTTGAGCGAGGCGGCGAAGATCGCCTGCGTTTCCAGCCCCACCCGATCCAGCGCCGCGATCAACGCATCGACCGGTGCCAGGGTCCCGGACTGGACGAGGGCGCGATAGAAGACGAGGGCGGCGACCGGACGATCGCCCGAGGCCGCCCGGTAGATGCCGGCCCGCGGCAACGCTTCCGCCGGCAGCGGCCTCTCGCCCCTGCCGATCAGATGCGCCGCGGCGGCGAGGAAACGCTCGGCATTGGCGAGGCCGCCTTCGATCAGGTAGCGCCAGAGCCGCGTCGACGCCTCCGGCGGCACCGTCGACAGCGAGGCCAGATCCGGGTCGGGCCGGTCGTCGCCGGGCAGCAGCGCCAGCGGGATCCCCTTGGCACGGCAGACCTCGACGATACGGTCGACGCCATAGGGCCAGTAAGCACGGCCGCCGAGCAGCCGCACGACCACCAGCCGCGCTTTAGCGACGACCTGCTCGACATGGATATCGACCGACAGATTGTGCTGGAGCCGCGTCGGGTTGGCGAGGCGCAACGAAGGCCCGTCGCCCTGGCGCTGCCGGGCGGCGGCCAGCGCCGCGATTTCCGTGTCGGCCGCCGTGAGCACGACCACGTCGCCGGGGCTCTGGCCGAGGTCGACGGCCTCGGCCCCGTCGATGCGTCCGGGTTCGGCGACGAGCAGGTGCATGCTTATCCTCGGATCTCCGCTTCGATGCCTCTGCGGTCGAGGCCCTTAAGGCCGATGACGACGAGACGCCCGTCCCGGGCTTCGCCTTGCTTCCACGGCCGGTCGAAGTGACGGACGAGACGCGGGCCGACACCCTGGATGACGTGGCGGAGCGGTTTTCCCGGCACCTCGACGAAACCTTTGACCCGGAGCACGCCGAACTTCTCGACGGCCTGAAGAATGCGGGCCTCCAGAGCCTGAGGATCGGCGGCGGGCGCCAAGGCGACCGCGAAGCTTTCGAAGTCCTCGTGGTCGTGCTCGGTCTCGTTGTCATGGTGAGAGGGGCGGTTCGAGAGATCATCCTCGGCCGCCGCCGCTAGCCCCAGCAGCGCCGAGGCCGGGAGATTGCCATGGCGCGATTCGACGATCTTCACGCCCGGCCTCAAGACCGCCGTCACCTCCGCGCGCACGCGGGCGAGGTCTGCGGGCGACACCAGGTCGCTCTTGTTGAGGATGACGAGATCGGCGCAGGCGAGCTGATCTTCGTAGACCTCCTCCAGAGGATTTTCGTGGTCGAGATTCGGATCGGCGGCGCGCTGGCGTGCGACCGCTTCCGGATCGTCGGCGAAGCGGCCGCCGGCGACCGCGGCGGCATCGATCACCACGATCACCCCGTCGACGGTCGATCGCGCCTTCACCTCCGGCCAGTTGAAGGCCTGGACCAGCGGCTTCGGCAGGGCAAGTCCCGAGGTCTCGATGATGATGTGCTCCGGCGGCTCCGGCCGCTCGATCAGCTTCTTCATCGACGGCAGGAAGTCGTCGGCGACCGTGCAGCAGATGCAGCCGTTGGCCAGCTCGACGATGTCGTCGTCCTCGCAGCCCTCGATGCCGCAGCCCAAGATCAGCTCGCGGTCGATGCCGAGCTCGCCGAACTCGTTGATGACGAAGGCGAGGCGACGTCCGCCCGCCGTGCGCAGCAGGTTCTGGATCAGACTGGTCTTCCCGGCCCCGAGAAAGCCGGTAACCACGGTCGCGGGAATGCGGTTCATGAAGATCCTTGCGGCTTGAGGACAAGAGGGAGACCGGCGACGACCAGCTCGACCCGGTCGACGGCGCCGGCGAGCCGCCGATGCAGCCGTCCGGCATGGTCGCGGAAGGCGCGGGCGAGAGCGTTGTCCGGGACAATGCCCATGCCGACCTCGTTCGAGACCAGCACGACCGGCGCGGATCTGGCTGCAACGGCGGCGGCGAGACGCTCGCCTTCGCCGACGACGTCCCGTCCGGCGACCATCAGATTGGAGAGCCAGAGCGTCAGGCAGTCGACCAGCACCGGGCGAGCCTCGCCGGCGAGCGTGCCGACGAGATCGAGCGGCACCTCGCGGGTGACCCAGCGCCGGCCGCGACGGGCCTGGTGCTCGGCGATGCGATGGGCCATCTCCGCGTCGCCGGCCTCGGACGTGGCGAGATATACGACTTCACCAACACCCGCGGCGGACAGCGCCAGTTCCTCGGCACGCGCGCTCTTTCCCGAGCGCGCCCCGCCTAAGATCAACGCCCGCGTGAACGGCGGGAGCGAGGCCGCGGCCGAGCGGGCCGGTACGGTCATGGTCACGGCAGGCCCTCCACCCGAGGAGCAAGCACCGTTGCGGGCGACGTCGCGGAGGTCTCCTGGCTCCGGGGTCTTTGGCGACGAAGCCTTCCCAACCGTTGCCGGTCAGTGGCTCTCGCTCGTCGCCTCGCCCGTCACAGTTGCGGGGGCAGCGCCGGTCTCGCGGTGAACCCGCCTACCGAACTTCCCTGTCTCGACGTCTTGGAGCCGACCCTAGCACGGCGCGCCGGGAGGGGGCTACCGCGGCGCCTGATTGATGGCGACCGCCCGCCAGGCAGGCGGGTGGCGACTGGTCCCGGCGAAATGATCGAGCCGGGTCAGGTGGGTATTGAAGACGTCGACCCGGAGCGCCGCCTCCGGATCGAGCCTGAGCGCGTGCGCCACGGCGGCCCGGATGGTGCCGCCATGGGTGACGGCGACGATGTCCTTGCCGGCCAGCTCGAGGTTGAGCCGCTCGATGCCGACGGAGACCCGGGCCATCAGGTGCTCGAAGCTCTCGCCGCCCGGCGGCACCGCCGCCGCCGGCGCGAGCCAGAAGCGGTGGTAGCCCGATTCCGGACTCGCCTTCAGCTCCTCGTAGGTGCGGCCCTGCCAGTCGCCGAAATGCTGCTCGATGAAGTCCGGGACAACCCGCATCTCCGGCAGCCGGTAGCCGGCGGCGCCGATGGCGAGCGCGGTCTCGCGGGTGCGCCGGAGCGGCGAATGCACCCAGACGGCATCCTTCGGCAGGAGCTTGGCCCAGCACTCGAAATGCTCCGACGCCGAGGTGTCGCAGGGATGGTCGGTCTGGCCGTAAGCACGGCCTTTGTTCACTGTGACCGGCGCGTGCCGGATCCACCACCAGCGCGTCGAGAGGCCGGGGTCGAAGATCGTGCTCATGGCGCCTGTCTAGGGGATCGTCGTCAACGCGAGGAGGGCCCCGATCTCCGCCGCCTGCTCGGTGGCGCCCAGGGTGTCCCCGGTATAGCCGCCGAGGCGCCGGCGCGCCAGCGCCGCGACCGCCGCGGCGGAACCGGCGGAGACCGCGGCGGCAAGTAGCGCCGGGCCGGGGCCGAGCGCGATGACGGCGATCGTAATGCCGAGGCCCGCCGCCCAGTAGACACCGTCGGCCTCCGGCTTCCCGGCGGCAGCCGCGAGCCCGTCGGTGCGGGCCGGCGCGTCGATCCGCATCAGCCAGGGGAGCCAGCCCCGGGACAGCGCGTGCACGGCGATCAGCGCCGCAGCGCCGTCGGCAAGAGCGGCGAGCGATCCAGCGCGCAGCCCGACCGACAGGATGAGGGCCAGTGCCCCGAAGGTGCCGATACGGGAATCGCGCATGATTTCGAGAACGCGCTCGCGCGCCGCGCCGGAGAAAAGCCCGTCGGCCGAATCGGCAAGCCCGTCCTCATGCAGTGCGCCGGTCGCGGCGACCGCCGCACCGACCGCGAGCACGGCCGCCACCAGCGGCGGGATGCCAACCCCATGGGCGAGCGCCAGCACCGCCGCGGCGATGCCGCCGACCAGCGCTCCTGCCAGCGGAAACCCGCGTGCCGCCGCCGCCAGCGGCAGTGTCGCATCCAATCGAATCGGCAGCCGCGTCAGGAAGGCGACAGCGGTCACGAGCTCGAGGCGAAGGGCGGCGATCCAGATCATGTCCCTTTTTCGCTTGGCCGGCGCCAAAAATCCAGCGATGAAGGCGCCCCTCTCCGGAAGGGCACCCCATGGCCGAGCCGATCGCCACCCTGGACGAGATCCGAAAGATCCTCCGCGCGCTGCCCGGACCGGACCTGGAGGCGGCGAGCGCGGTCGCGACCCGCGAGGCGCAGCTGACCAAGCCGCCTGGCGCGCTCGGCCGGCTCGAGGAGGTCTCGGCCTGGCTCGCCACCTGGCAGGGCCGCGCACGACCCCGCCTCGATCATCCGCGGGTCGCGGTGTTCGCCGGCAATCACGGCGTCGCGGCCCTTGGGGTCTCCGCCTTTCCGGCGTCGGTAACCCAGCAGATGGTGCAGAACTTCATCGCTGGCGGTGCAGCGATCAACCAGCTCTGCACGACCTTCGATGCCGATCTCCGCGTCTATGAGATGGCGCTGGAGACCCCGACCCTGGACTTCACCCAAGGACCGGCCATGGACGAAGAGGAGGCCGCCCGCTCGCTTGCCTACGGCATGATGGCGGTCGAGCCCGGCCTCGACGTGATGTGCCTCGGCGAGATGGGCATCGCCAACACGACCTCGGCGGCAGCGCTCGCCTGCGCGCTGTTCGGCGGCACCGCCGCCGACTGGGCCGGTCCCGGAACCGGCGTCGTCGGCGACGCCCTGAGGCGCAAGACCGAGGTCATCGCCGCCGGCGTCCTCAGGCACAAGGACGCCAAAGACCCCTTGGAGATCCTGGCCAGGCTCGGCGGCTTCGAGCTGGCGGCCATCACCGGGGCGGTGATCGCCGCAAGGCGGGCGCGGACGCCGGTGGTGCTCGACGGATTCGCCTGCACCGTCGCCGCCGCGGTGCTCCACCGCATCGATCCGCGATTGCTCGACCACTGCCTCGTCTCGCATGTCTCGGCCGAGCCCGGCCATCGCCGGCTGCTCCAGACGATCGGCAAGACCGCCCTCTTCGACTTCGGCATGCGCCTCGGCGAAGCCTCCGGCGCCGCCCTCGCCCTCGGCGTGCTCAAAGCGGCGGTCGCCTGCCACACCGGCATGGCCACATTCGCCGAGGCCGGGGTCGACGGGAAACCCTGACGCCTACTCGCCCTGCTGCAGCAGCTTCCCCTGGCGCCTAGCCCAGCGGAAGGCGATGAGGAAGAGGAAGAGGCCGACGGCTATATAAGCGGCATCGGTGATCAGCGCACCGGCGAGCAGATCCCAGCGGAAGACGCCTTCGTACATGACCGCGCGCATACCCTCGAAGACATAGGCTGCGGGCGTCCCCCAGGCGACCGGCTGCAGCCACCAGGGGAGCGTCGAGATCGGGTAGTAGATACCGCTGATCGGCGCGAAACCGAAGACCGTCGCCCAGGCCAGCCCCTCGGCGCCGGCGCCGAAGCGCAACACCAGGCCGCAGACCGCGAGCCCGATGCCCCAGCCCATGATCATCAGGCAGACGAAGAACGGGATCAGCGGCAGGCCGAGATCGAAGATCGAGAAATGATAGAGCGGGATCGCCAGCAGCACCGCCGGGCCGACGCCGATCGCCGTCCTGATGATGCTCATCACCATCAGGGCGACGGCAAATTCGCTCGGCTTCAGCGGCGTCACGAACAGGTTCGCCAGGTTCCGCGACCACTGCTCTTCGAGGAAGGAGACGGTGATGCCGATCTGGGCACGGAAGACGATGTCCCACAGCAGCACGGCCGCCAGCAGCACGCCGGTCGCCTGGGCGACCCAGCTCGAATGGCCGATGAAGAACTGGGTGGTGAAGCCCCAGATGATCATCTGCACCGTCGGCCAATAGGCGAGCTCGAAGATCCGCGCCCAGGAGCCCTTCAGGAGATAGTAGTGGCGGAGCACGATGGCGCCGATGCGGCCGATGGAAAGGCCGACGGGGGCATTCTGACGAAGCGCGCGCGCGGTCATTGCGCGGCCTCGCGGCTCCTGGCGATGTCCAGGAAGACCTGCTCGAGCGTCGAGCGGCCGTAGCGCTGGATCAGGTCCGCAGGCGACCCCCGATCGACGATGCGGCCCTGGCGCAGCATCAGCACGTGGCGGCAGAGGCGCTCGACCTCGCCCATGTTGTGGGATGCGAGCAGAATGGTGGCGCCGAGCCGCCGCTGATAGGCCTCGAGATAGGACCTGACCCAGTCGCCGGTGTCGGGATCGAGGGACGCCGTCGGCTCGTCCAGCAGCAGGAGCTCGGGTTCGTTGATCAGCGCCTTGGCGAGCGCCACCCGGGTCCGCTGTCCTGCCGAGAGCGCCCCGACCGGTCGGTCGGCGAAGCCTACGAGATCGAGGTCCTCGATCAGGCCGGAGATGCGGTCGCCGACATCCTCGATGCCGTAGAGGTGGCCGTAGACACGGAGGTTCTGGCGGGTGGTCAGGCGATGCGGCAGATCGACATAGGGCGAGGAGAAGTTCATCCGCGGCAGCACATGGGCGCGCTCGTGCCGCATGTCGCGGCCAAGAACGCGAACCTCGCCCGCCGTCGGCTCGAGCAGGCCGAGCAGCATGGCGAGCGTCGTCGTCTTGCCGGCGCCGTTGCCGCCGAGCAGCGCCACGGTGGTACCGGCCGCGACCGTAAAGGAGATGCCGTCCACCGCCGTCACCCGCTCGAAGCGTTTGGTGAGGCCGTCGACTTCGATTGCCGTAAGAGCCATCGAGGGAATATAGGGAGGGACCGACGACGAGGCCAACAGCGTGACCGCTCGCGTAGACCCGATCCGGCCCAGCCCGGCCCGCGCCCTCCCCCGGTCCGTCCCGTCCGGTCCCGTCCGCTTCCGCACGCTGATGCTGATCCGCTGGATCGGCGTGATCGGCCAGGCTGTCGCCCTCTTCGTCGTGCATATCGGCTTCGGTCTCGAGCTGCCGATGGTGTTGGCGATCGCCATCGTCGGGGTCTCCGCCCTCCTCAACCTGGTCCTGCAACTGAGCCCACCGACCGGCGGGCGTATCGACCACCGCCAGGCGACGCTGTTCCTCACCTACGACCTCCTGCAGCTGGCCGCCCTCCTGTTCCTGACCGGCGGGCTCTACAACCCCTTCGCCGTGCTGATCCTGGCGCCGGTCACCATCTCGGCGACGGTGCTCTCCCGACACACGACCGTCGCGCTCTCGGTACTGGCGGTCTTCCTCGTCTCGGTGCTGGCGTTCTGGCACCTGCCCCTGCCGTCGCCCTTCGTCTGGGCCGAGCCGTCGCGCATGGTTGCGCTCGGCCTCTGGGTGGCGCAAGTCTGCGCCATCGTGTTCACGGCGAGCTATACCTTCGCGGTCGCCGAGGAGGCCCGGCGCATGTCGGACGCGCTCTCGGCGACCCAGATGGCGCTCGCGCGCGAGCAGCGGGTCTCGGCGCTCGGCGGCCTTGCCGCGGCGGCGGCGCACGAGCTGGGCTCGCCGCTTTCGACCATTGCGGTCGCTGCCAAGGAGCTGGCGCGCGACGTCCCGCCGGATTCGCCCTATGCCGACGATGTCCGTCTGCTGGTGAGCCAGAGCCAGCGCTGCAGCGACATCCTGGCCCAGATCGCCCACCTGCCGGAGGAAGCCGATCCGGCGACGCCGTTCGAACGCCTGCCGATCTCGGCCCTGGTCGAGCTCGCCGCCCTCCCCTACGAGAAGGATGACATCGAGGTCGACTTCCGCCAGCCCGCCGAGGGCGGGGACGCCGAGCCGGTGGTTCCGCGGACGCCGGAGCTGCTGCACGGCCTCGGCACGCTGATCCAGAACGCGGTCCAATTCGCCAAGTCCCGAGTCGCGGTCGAAACCTCATGGGACCAGGCCGAGGCCAGGATCGCCATCCTCGATGACGGCCCCGGGTTCTCACCGATGGTCCTTGCCGAGCTCGGCGAACCCTACGTCTCCAGCCGCTCCGGGGGCGGCGGCCATATGGGCCTCGGCGTCTTCATCGCGCTCTCGCTCCTCGATCGCGGCGGCGCCGCCGTCGCCTTCGACAACCGGCCGGAGGGCGGTGCCCGGGTTGTGGTCCGCTGGGATCGCGCCATACTGGAGGGAGTCCGCACCCCTTGAGCGCGAGCGCATCGATGACCACGGCGGCGGGTGACCAGACGCTCCTGATCGTCGATGACGACGAACCCTTACGCACACGGCTCGCCCGTGCGCTGGAGAAGCGCGGCTTCCTGGTCGCGACCGCCGAATCCGTTGCCGCCGGCAAGGCTCATGCGGCCGCTTCGCCGCCCGCCTTCGCCGTTGTCGACTTGCGGCTTGGCGACGGCAGCGGCCTCGACGTCGTCCAGGCCTTGAGGAGCGCGCGGCCCGACGTGCGCGTGGTCGTGCTGACCGGGTACGGCAACATCGCGACCGCGGTTGCCGCCGTGAAGGCAGGTGCGGTCGACTACCTGCCGAAGCCGGCGGACGCCGACGCGATCGAAGCGGCGCTGAGGGCTCGCACCCAGACCATGGCGCCACCGCCGGAGAACCCGATGTCGGCCGACCGGGTTCGCTGGGAGCACATTCAGAGGGTCTTCGAACAATGCGACCGCAACGTCTCGGAGACGGCGCGGCGGTTGCGCATGCATCGGCGAACGCTTCAGCGCATCCTCGCCAAGCACGCGCCGAAGGACTGAGCCGCCGAGAATGGGCCGACCGCCGGCGCGGCGAAGCCAGGGAACGCGCGACCGGGTCTACCGTCGAACGGAGAGGGTGCGAGGCGAAGCGGCGTGGGTGAGGGAAAGCGCCTCCGTAAGAGGCGCTGCGTCAGCCGACCCGGCGCTCGGATTGGATCATCTTGTCGATGATCCGGCCCTGGAACATGGTGATGCCCATCGACTGGCCGAAGCGGATCGCTTCCTCTGAGTCGCAGCGGCAGAGGATGATGCGGGCTCGGCCGGAGCGGTCGATGTGCTCCTTGATCTCGGTCTGGCGGCGCCCGCTCGCGTCGTCGTTCATGTCCGGCGACCAGATCAGCTTGATGAGATCGAGGCCGAGCCGTTCGCGATCGATGAACTGCAGCGTCAGGTGGTTCATGCCGTCGAGGCAGATGCGGTAGCCGCGCTCGCGCATGAAGTCGCGGGCGAACATGAAGGCGCCCATGTCGCCGAAGATGTCGATCTTCTGCAGCTCGATCACCACCGTGCCGCGGGCCACCGCCTTCAGCGAGGAGTCGAAGTTGAGGAAAGCCGGCGACAGGATGGTACCGACGTTCATGTTGATCGAGAACGAGCTGGCGATCGTCGTATCGTCGTTGCGCATCAGGAGAGACAGCATGCGCTGATCGAGCACTTGGGTGAGGTGCTGGAACAGCCAGATGTTGCCGGCAAGGTCGAAATCCGGGAGCACGGTCTGCTGCAGGTCGGCGATCGAGATGTAGAGCTCGCGGAACACCGGCTGCGGCGTGGTCGATCCCGGCGCGATCGCACACACCGGCTGGCGGCGCATCAGGTTCGAGAGGTCGGCGCGCAGAAGAAAGCCTTCGAGCTTGCCGAGCTGTTCGGGGTCGATCGACTTTCGCTGCGCCTTGCCCCTGCTCTCGGCCGCGACCTCCGCGGCAACCGACAGCCTGGACTTCCGCTCGCGCTCCCGGTGCGACTGCTGCACCATCTGGAAGACTTCGTCGTACTGGAGTTCGAGACTGTACCAGGTGCAGAACCGCGCCAGATCCTCCTCGTCCTCGCCTTGGCTGAGCGGATCCTCGCTGAACAGGAACCGAACCTTCATCACCGCGGTGTCGATGTCGGTGACCGAGGCGCCCTTGCAGACGAAGAAGATGTCGGAGTTCGAGAGGATGAAGGTCTGACCCTCGAAGTTCTGCACGATGCCTTCGAAAGTCGCCGCCGCGATCTTGATGTGGTAGTCGCGCCGATTCTGGGGCCTGAGCCGCGACAGATGTATGTGGACCGCGCGACGGCCCTCCAGGTTCTTGCCAAGCCGCTGGAGGTAGTCCAGCAGCATGTACTCCTGGCTAGGAGCGCGCGAACCTGAGATCTGTGTTTTGGCCGTGGTCATGGCACGGGCGCCTCGATCAAAATGGCCACCCCATAGTGCATCAACCCCGTGTCGGACCTTAACGCCGCGCCCCGGTTCCGTCTATGCGGCCACCGCCGAGCCTCAGCCTATGCAAGGATTGGATAACAAAACCCAACAATTTGTCTATAACAATCCGGGGCTTGGCCATCAGAAGGCCATTGTTTGCAGCGCAGCTTGGCGGCGGCCCGGGCTTCGGTTAGTGGCTTGACCCGGTTCCTCGCTTGGGGAGATTCGGACGCGATGCAGCTCAGAAAACGAGTTTTGGTCACCGGCGGTGCCGGATTTCTTGGGTCCCACTTGTGCGAGCGCCTGATCGCCGCGGGAAACGACGTTCTCTGCGTCGACAACTATTTCACCGGGACCAAGGACAATATCGGCGGCCTCCTGGCGAATCCGCATTTCGAGGCGATGCGCCAGGATGTCACCTTCCCGCTCTACGTGGAGGTGGACGAGATCTTCAACCTCGCGTGCCCGGCATCGCCCATCCACTACCAGTTCGACCCGGTGGCGACGACCAAGACCTCGGTCCACGGCGCCATCAACATGCTGGGGCTGGCCAAGCGTGTGAAGGCAAAGATCATGCAAGCCTCGACCAGCGAGGTCTATGGCGACCCGATCGAGCATCCGCAGACCGAGTCCTACCGCGGCAACGTCAACCCGATCGGCCCGCGCGCCTGCTACGACGAGGGCAAGCGTTGCGCCGAGACGCTGTTCTTCGACTACCATCGCCAGCACCGGGTGCGGATCAAAGTCGCGCGCATCTTCAACACCTACGGCCCGCGCATGCACCCGAACGACGGCCGCGTCGTCTCGAATTTCGTCCTCCAGGCGCTTCGCGGCCAGCCGATCACTCTGTACGGCAGCGGCAGCCAGACCCGGGCCTTCTGCTACGTCGACGATCTGATCGAGGGCTTCCTCAGGCTGATGGGGACCGGCGACGACTTCACGGGGCCGGTCAATCTCGGCAACCCCGTCGAGATTCCGGTCAAGGAGCTGGCGGAGCGCATCATCAAGCTGACAAGATCGTCCTCGACCTTGATCTACAGGCCGCTGCCCCAGGACGACCCGACCCAGCGCTGCCCGGACATCACCCTCGCCCGCTCGAAGCTCGGCTGGGAGCCGACGGTGCCGCTCGAAGCCGGCTTGGAGCGGACCATCGACTACTTCCGTGCCTTCGCCTGATTCGGACCGCCGCATGACCGAACGCTCCGACCTCGCCCAGCGCGTCGCCGATTTCGCCAAGGCGCGGATCCTCTGTGTCGGCGACGTCATGCTCGACCGCTATATATACGGAACGGTCGACCGCATCTCGCCGGAGGCCCCGATCCCCATCCTCTCGGTCACCCGCGAGATGGCGATGCTCGGCGGCGCCGGCAACGTCGTCCGCAACCTCGCCGCGCTGAAAGCGAGCTGCTGCTTCGTCTCGCTGATCGGCGAGGACCCGGCGGGACGCGAAGTGACGCAGCTGATCGCGGCGGAACCCTCGGTCGAGCCCAACCTGCTGCCCGAGCCCGACCGGGTCACCACCATCAAGGTCCGCTACGTTGCAGGATCCCAGCAATTGCTTCGCGCCGACCGCGAGACCGTCCGGCCGGCCAAGCCGACGACCGAGTCCGAGCTGGTCCGCCGCGCCGGTGACGACCTCAAGCACTGCCAGTCCGTCGTCCTCTCCGACTACGGCAAGGGCGTCTTGTCCGATGACGTCATCGGCCGGATCATCGCCGCCGCCCGGGCCCAAGGCCGCCCGGTGGTGGTCGATCCGCGCGGCAACGACCCCCGTCGCTATGCCGGAGCCACCGTCATCACGCCGAACCGCCGCGAGCTCGGCGAGCTTGCCGGACGGCGCATCGGCACCGCCGACCAGATCCGCGAGGCGGCCCACGAGGTCATGGGCCAGGGCGCCATCGAAGCGGTCCTGGTGACGCTGAGCCAGGACGGCATGGCCCTGTTCACCGCGTCGGGCGAGGAGCATCATTTCCGCGCCGAGGCGCTCGAGGTCTACGATGTGTCCGGCGCCGGCGACACGGTGGTGGCAGTCGTCGCCTGCGCGCTCGCCTCCGGCCTCTCCCTCGCCGACGCGGCACGGCTCGCCTCGGTCGCCGCCGGGATCGTCGTCGGCAAGATCGGTACCGCGGTGGTCCACCCGGAGGAGCTGGTCTTCGCGCTCCGCGCCGAGGACCTGAGATTCAGCGAGGCCAAGGCCGCGACCATGGAGCAGGCGCTGGAGCGGGTCGCGACCTGGCGCCGCCAGGGCTTTCGGATCGGCTTCACCAACGGCTGCTTCGACCTGCTCCATCCCGGCCACGTGTCGCTGTTGGGCCAGGCGCGCACCCGCTGCGACAAGTTGATCGTCGGCCTCAATTCCGATGCGTCGGTGGCGCGCCTCAAAGGACCGGACCGGCCGGTACAGTCGGAGGCGGCCCGCGCCGCCGTGCTGGGATCGCTCGCCAGTGTCGATCTCGTCGTCGTCTTCGGCGAGGACACCCCGCTCGAGATCATCCGGGCGCTCAAGCCCGACCTGCTGGTCAAGGGCGCCGACTACACCGTCGACGCGGTGGTCGGCGCCGACGTGGTCCAGGCCTATGGCGGTCAGGTGTATCTGGCCGAACTCGCGGAGGGCCATTCGACCAGCAACGTCATCCGCCGGATGGCGGGCAAGGGCTAGATCAGTGTTCCCTGCTCGGCAGCGGCCTTGGCCTTACGCCTGGACTCGCCTTCGGCGATCGCCGTCCGCTCGCCGTCGGCGAAGCGGAGGCTGAGCCGCTCGCCGGCTTTGAGGTCGGAAGCCTGGGTCACCGGCGCGCCGGCGCGGTCGCGCACCAGAACGAATCCCCGCTCCAGCACACGCTCATAGGAGTAGCTGTCGAGGAGCTGCCCAAGCCGGGCGAGGTCGCCGGTCGCCACGGTCACCGCTTGCCCGCCGAGGCGCCCAAGGCGCTGACCGAGGTCAGCCGACCGACGGCGGCCGTCTTCGATCGCCACCGTCAGCGGCCGTGGCCTCAGCCCGCCGGCCGCGACAGCGAGGCGGCGCACGCGCTCGGCCGTCGCCTTCGCTTCCGCCCCGACGAGCTTCTGCATGACAAGCTTCAGGTGCTGACCGGCCGCTTGCACGAGTTCGCGCGGACTCAGCAGCCTGGCGCCCAGGCGCGCGAGCATCGCCGTCCGTTCGTCGATCAGGCGCGGCATCGCCAGGCGGAGACGCTCGGCCCGGTCGTCGAGCCGCTGGGCCGACGCCCCCAGGACCTGGGCCGGATCGCCGAGGCCCCGTCCCAGGCTCTTCAGATGCTTCGACTGGTCCTCGAGTCCGCGCTGAATACTCCCGGCAAGGCGCGCGCCGATCTCGGCGAGGCGCGTCGCCAGCTCGGCGCGGACGGGCACCGCCAGCTCGGCCGCGGCGGTCGGCGTCGGCGCCCGAAGGTCCGAGGCGAAGTCGATCAGAGTGGTGTCGGTCTCGTGGCCGACCGCCGAGATCAGCGGAATCTCCGAAGCGGCGGCGGCCCGCACCACCGCCTCGTCGTTGAACGCCATCAAGTCCTCGAGGCTGCCGCCGCCACGGGCGACGATCAGCAGGTCGGGGCGGGGGATCGGGCCGCCGGCCGCGATACGATTGAAACCCTGGATCGCGGCGGTCACCTGCTCGGCCGCGCCCTCGCCCTGGACCAGGACCGGCCAGACCAGCACATGGCGGGGGAAGCGGTCGGCGAGCCGGTGCAGGATGTCGCGGATCACCGCCCCGGTCGGCGAGGTGATGACGCCGATCACGGCGGGCAGCGTCGGGATCGGGCGCTTGCGCCCGGGGTCGAACAGGCCTTCGGCGGCGAGGCGCTTCCTGCGGTCCTCGATCAGCTTGAGGAGCGCCCCTTCGCCGGCCAGCTCCATCTGCTCGATCACCATCTGGTACTTCGAGCGGCCGGGATACGTGGTGAGCTTGCCGATGCAGATCACCTCCATGCCGTCCTCGGGCTTGACTCCGAGTCGGCCGGCGGTGCCCTTCCAGCAGACGGCGTCGAGAACCGCCTCCGCATCTTTGAGGGTCAGGTAGAGGTGGCCCGAGGCGGCGCGCTTGAACCCGGAGATCTCGCCCCGGACCCTGACCCGCTCGAAGGCCTGCTCGACCGTGCGCTTCAGCGCATGGGACAGCTCCGAGACTGAAAATTCCGGCAGGTTGTGAGTCGTCTCCGACATGGCCCGATGATATATGAGCCGCGCCCTAGCAGGTAAGGAGAGCAGGATGCGCATCCTGGTGGTCGGCAGCGGCGGACGCGAGCATGCGCTGTGCTGGAAACTGGCATCCTCGCCGCTCTGCGAAGCGCTCTACTGCGCGCCTGGAAACGCCGGAATCGCCGAGGAGGCGACCTGCGTGCCGGTGGCGGCGAGCGACCTCGACGGCATCGTCGACCTCGCCCGGAAGGAGCGAATCGACTTCGTCGTGGTCGGACCGGAGGATCCGTTGTGCCTCGGCCTGGTCGATCGGTTGGAGACGGCCGGCATCCCCGCCTTTGGGCCCAGCAAGGCCGCGGCCGAGCTGGAGGGATCCAAGGGGTTCATGAAGGACCTTGCCCGGCGGGCCGGGATCCCGACCGCGGCCTACGAGCGCTTCACCGACGCCGAGGCGGCCCGCGCTTACATCCGAAAGCAAGGCGCGCCGATTGTGATCAAGGCCGACGGGCTTACCGCCGGCAAGGGCGTGGTGGTGGCCGCCATCGTCGAGGAGGCGCTGGCCGCCGTCGACGAGATCATGGGCCGGCGCCGATTCGGCGCCGCCGGCGCCGAGGTCGTCGTCGAGGAGTTCCTCGACGGCGAGGAGGCGAGCCTGTTCGCGCTCTGCGACGGCAAGACTGCCCTCCTGCTCGGCGTCGCCCAGGACCACAAGCGGGCTTTCGACGGCGACAAGGGAGCGAACACCGGCGGCATGGGCGCCTATGCGCCGGCGCCGATCCTGGACGACACCATGGCCCGGCGCGCCATGCGCGACTTCGTCGACCCGACCTTGAAGGCGATGGCCGAGGCCGGACGGCCGTTCAAGGGCATCCTTTTCGTCGGCCTGATGGTCGGCAAGGAGGGACCGAAGCTGCTCGAGTACAACGTCCGCTTCGGCGATCCCGAATGCCAGGTGCTGATGATGCGACTCCGCTCCGACCTCTTGCCGGCGCTCATCGCCGCCCGCGAGGGCGAGCTGGACCAGGTCGACCTTCGCTGGCACGCCGAGCCGGCGATCACCGTGGTCATGGCCGCCCGGGGCTATCCGGAGGCGCCGGAGAAGGGCTCGGAGATCCGGAACCTCGGGGCCGCCGGCAAGGAGCCGGGCGTCGTCGTCTTCCATGCCGGCACCCGGGCGGAAGGCGGGCGCATCCTCGCCAATGGCGGGCGTGTGCTCGGCGTGTCGGCTGTCGGCCGCGACTTGAAGGAGGCGCGCGAGCGCGCCTACCGCGCCGTCGATCTGATTGACTGGCCGGAAGGCTTTTGCCGCCGCGACATCGCGGCAAGAGCGCTTGGGCGCTAGCGTCGTTCGCGGAAGAAGCGCTTCAGCATCTCGCCCGCCCGCGTCTCCTCGATCCCACCGACCAGCTCCGGCCGGTGGTGGCAGGTCGGATGGTCGAAGACCCTGGCGCCGTGCTCGACGCCGCCGCCCTTCGGATCATAGGCGCCGAAATGCAGCCGGCGGAGGCGGGCGAGCGCGATCGCCTGGGCGCACATGGCGCAGGGCTCGAGCGTGACATAGAGATCGCAGTCGGCGAGCGCCTTCTCCGCCCTCAGGCGGGTCGCCGCGCGGATCGCCAGCATCTCGGCATGCGCGGTCGGATCGTTCAGCTCCTCGACCCGGTTGCCGGCGGCGGCGAGGACGGTGCCGCCGGCATCGACGACGACGGCGCCGACCGGGACCTCGCCGCGGGCGGCGGCGGCCTCGGCCTCGGCGAAGGCGAGCTGCATGGGCGTCGGCGATGGCGACATGGTCGCACCATCGGGAGCCGGCCCGCGGCCGTCAAGCCTGGCCGACGTTGCGTTCGGGTGCCCTGCCCGCCTATACCCTCGGCCCATGGCCGAAAACCCCGAGCGCGAACGCATCGCCAAGCGGATGGCGCGTGCCGGCGTCGCCTCCCGCCGGGACGCCGAGCGGCTGATCCTGTTCGGCCGGGTCACCGTCAACGGCGAGGTCCTGACCACGCCCGCGGTGCTGGTCGGCGCCGACGACGTCATCACCGTCGACGGCAAGCCGCTGCCGGGCATCGAGCCGGCCCGGCTCTGGCGCTACCACAAGGCGCGCGGAGTCATGACCACCCACCGCGATCCCGAGGGGCGACCGACCCTGTTCGAGAGCCTGCCGAAGACGTTGCCGCGGGTGATCTCGGTCGGCCGCCTCGATTTCGGCTCCGAGGGCCTCATCCTCCTCACCAACGACGGCGGGATCGCCCGCAAGCTGGAGCTGCCGGCAACCGGCTGGACCCGCCGCTACCGGGTTCGCGTCCATGGCCGCGTCGATCCGGCCCGGCTCGCCGAGCTCGCCGATGGCGTCACCGTCGAGGGCGTGCGCTACGGCCCGATCGAGGCGGCACTCGACCGCGAGCAGGGCACCAACGCTTGGCTCACGCTCGCGCTCAAGGAGGGCAAGAACCGCGAGGTGCGGCGGGTGATGGAGCATCTGGGACTGCCGGTGACACGCCTCATCCGCACCGCCTATGGCCCCTTCCAGCTCGGCCAGCTCGCCGCCGGCGAGCTGAGCGAGGTGCAGAAGAAGGTGCTGCGCGAACAGCTCGGCGAGGCCGCGCCCGATGCGCGTCGTCGGCGGTAGCCTCAGGCGCCGGGCGCTGACGGCGCCGGAGGGTCTGGACGTCCGGCCGACCTCCGACCGCGCCCGCGAGGCCCTCTTCAACATCCTCAGCCACCGCGACGAACGGCCGCTTGTCGATGCTCGCGTCCTCGACGTCTTCGCCGGATCGGGCGCGCTCGGCATCGAGGCGCTGTCCCGTGGCGCGGCGCACTGCACGTTTCTGGAGGCGCTGGCGCCGGCGCTCGCCGCCATCCGCCTCAACCTCGGCAAGCTCGGCCTTTCGGACCGGGCGACGGTCCTGACCCGCGACGCGGTTCGCCCGGGACGGGCGATCACCGGGCCGAGCCTGCCGGCGAGTCTCGTCTTCCTGGATCCGCCCTACCGCTCCGGGCTCGCCGCCCCGGCGCTGGTCGCCCTATCGGCCGGCGGCTGGATCGCCGCGGGCGCGCTGGTCTCGATCGAGGTCGGCGCCAAAGAGGATTTCGCGCCGCCGGAGGGATTCACGGTTCTGGACGAGCGCCGCTACGGCGCGGCGCGGCTGGTGCTGGCGACGGCGCCGGGCGAGCTCAGCCCATCACTTCCTTGACATAGATCGACTTGATCTTGTCCTTGAAGCGGATATCGAGCTTGGCGCCGACTTCCTTCTTGAACGTCTCGATCCTGGACGGTGTCGGGCGGCCCTGCTCGAACAGCTTCACCGCCAGCGGCTGGAGGATGCCGTTCACCAGCTGCTTGTTGGACCAGATGACGCCGCGCGCGGGAACGTCGATCGCCTCGATCGCGATGGAGACGCGGCCCTCGAAGAACTGGCCGCCCTGGTAGTTGGTGACGGTGTAGGGACCGAAGGGCGCGAAGTTGGGCGGCAGCTTCCGCTCGTAGGTCATCTCGGTCTCGAGGCCCTTCTTCTTTTTCTTCTCCTGGGCGGCGGCGTCGGCGGGAAGCAGCGCTCCGGCAGCGACGGCCAGAGAAAGCATCGGGATCAAGAGCTTTCGCATCGCCACCCTCCTCTCATCTCCGTCCGAACAGGCGCTCGATGTCCGCGAGCTTGAGCTCGACGTAGGTCGGCCGTCCGTGGTTGCACTGGCCGGCGTGGGGGGTGACCTCCATCTGGCGCAAAAGCGCGTCCATCTCCGCCGGCGCCAGACGTCGGCCGGCGCGGATCGAGCCGTGGCAGGCAAGCGTGCCGCAGACATCGGCGAGGCGGTCCTTCAGCGACAGCGCCTGGTCGAACTCCTGCAACTCGTCGGCCAGATCGCGGACGAGGCCGGCGACATCGGCCTGGCCGAGAAGCGCCGGCGTTTCGCGGACCACCACCGCTCCCTGGCCGAAGGCCTCCAGCACCAGGCCGAGCTCGGCCAGCTCCGCCTGCCGCTCGACCAGCCGCGTCGCGCCCGCATCGCCCAGCTCGACGACTTCCGGAAGCAGAAGTCCCTGGCGCTTGATCCCGCCATTGGCGAGCGCCGCCTTCATCCGCTCGTAGACCAGCCGCTCGTGAGCGGCGTGCTGGTCAACGATGACAAGCCCGTCCGCCGTCTGCGCCACGATGTAGGTGCCGTGAACCTGGCAGCGGGCGGCGCCCAGCGGCTGCTCGGTCGCGCTCAAAGAAGGCTCGGGCGCCGAAGGCGGCATCGAGGCGCCGGAGTTCATCAGCGGCGCCTGGTAGATAGCCGCGGCTTCGGCCAGCGCCCGCGGCGGCGGTGCCGACGAGGCGTAGCCGCCGCCATAGGGGCCATGGCGGAAGGAGGCGAGCGCGGCCCCGGAGACGGTGGTGGCGGCACGATGACCGGCCGCAGCGAGCGCGTGCTTGAGCGCGCCGACGACGAGACCGCGCACCGATCCGGACTCGCGAAAGCGCACCTCGGTCTTGGCCGGATGGACGTTGACGTCGACAGCGGCCGGCGGGAGTTCCAGGAACAGCGCCACCACCGGGTGCCGGTCGGATGCCAGGAAGTCCATGTAAGCGGCGCGGATGGCGCCCAGGAGCTGCTTGTCGCGCACGGCACGGCCGTTGACGAAGAGATACTGCTCGCGGCTGGTCGGCCGATTGAGGGTCGGCAGGCTGGCATGGCCGGAGAGCCTGATCCCGTCGCGCTCGGCCTCGATCGTGAGCGCGTTCTCGGCGAAGTCGCGCCCGAGGATCTGGGCGAGGCGATCGAGCCGGGAGAGCGCAGCCGAAAGACGGATCGGCGTCCGCGTCCCGTCGGTCAGCGCGAAGGCGACCGACGGGTGCGCCATCGCCAGGCGATGGACCCAGTCGACGGCATAGTCGAGCTCGGTCCGCGGCGACTTCAGGAATTTGAGCCGGGCCGGCGTCGCGAAGAACAGATCGCGCACCTCGACCCGCGTGCCCTCGGCCATGGCCGCCGGTTCGACCTCGCCGACGCGACCGCCCTCGACCGCGATCTTCCAGCCCTCGCTCGCCCCCTTGGGCCGGCTCGCCAGGGTGAGCCGACTGACCGAGGCGATAGAAGGCAGCGCCTCGCCGCGGAACCCCAGGGTCGAGATCGACAAGAGATCGTCGTCCGGCAGCTTCGAGGTGGCATGGCGCTCGAGTGCAAGCGCAAGCTCGTCGCGGACGATGCCGAAGCCGTCATCGGCGATGGCGATCAGGCTCTGGCCGCCGTCGCGGACGACGATGTCGATGTGCAGGGCGCCGGCATCGAGCGCGTTCTCGACCAGCTCTTTGACCGCGCTTGCCGGCCGCTCGACCACCTCGCCCGCCGCGATGCGGTTGACGATCGACTCCGAAAGGCGGCGGATCGCGGTCATGCCCTCGGTCTCATCAGCCGCGGGCCGGCGCCGGCCGGGTCGGGGTCACGCCCTGCGGCCGCCCGACGATGGAGAACATCAGCTTGTCCGGCTCGACCAGCCGATTCGCCACCCGGTTGATGTCGGCGAGCGTCACCGTCTCGATCATTCCGTTCCGGCGCTTGAAGTAGTCGATGCCAAGCCCCTCTTCCTGCCAGCCGACGAGCTGGCCGGCGATGCCCCGCGATGTCGCGAACCCGCGGGCGTAGGCGCCGGTCATGTAGCGCTTGGCGTCGTCGAGCTCGGCCGCGGTCACGCCGTCGTCCTTGAGGTGCTGCCAGGACTCGCGGATGAGCCGGATCACCTCGGCGACCTTGGCGTTCTCGGCCGAGACCGAGCCGAGCCAGAGGCCGGAGCTCTTGGGCGTCGAGAGGTAGGTGTAGATGCCGTAGGTGAGGCCGCGTTTCTCGCGGATATCCGTCATCAGCCGCGATCCCAGGCTGCCGCCGCCGACGATCTGGTTGAGGAGGTTGGCCGCCATGAAGTCGGGGTCGCTGCGGGCGATGCCCGGCTGGCCGAACATCACCACCGACTGCGGCACCGGTCGCTCGATCACCAGCACGTCGCCGCCTGCCGCCGGCGGCGTCGACTTCGACTCGGCTGGCGTCGCCTTGGCGGGAAGCCGACCGAAGGTCTCGTCGAGGAGGCGGGCGACCGTGGTGGCGTCGATGTCGCCGACCACGCCGATCTTCAGGTTGTCGCGCGCAATGCGCGCCTTGGCGAAGTCGACGATGTCCTCCCGCGTCAGCCCAGCGACCGATTTCTCCGTGCCCTTGGACGAGCGCCCATAGGGGTGCTCGGGAAAAGCCGCCGCGTACCAGGCGCGGCTCGCCAGCGTGCGCGGATCGCGTTCCTCCCGGCTCAAGCCGCTCATGTGCTGTTGGCGCACCCGGTCGATGTCGGCGGCGGCGAAGCGCGGCTCGGCGAGCGCCAGGCCGAGAAGCCGGAACGCCTCGGCGGCGTTCTGCGACGGCGCCCGGAAGCCGCCGCGGATGAAGTCGCTGCCGGCGTTGAGATCGAGGCCGATCGAGGCGTCCTCGAGCTTGGCGGCGAAGGCCTGGCTGTCATAGGGCCCGGCCCCTTCGGTCAGGAGATCGGTCGCGATGACGGCGAGCCCCTCCTTGCCGACGGGATCGGCGACGGCACCGCCGCCGAGCGAGATCGAGACCGCGACCACCGGGATGGTCGGATCGTGGACGAACCAGGCGACGAGGCCCGACGGGCTCTGGACCCGCTGCACGTCCATCGCCGAGACCGGCGGCGAGACGAGAAGCCCAAGGAGAACCAGGATGAAACGCATGTCTGTCCCCTCAACTCGTCGGCTTCGGCAGCAGGATCGATGTCACCGAGGATTCCGGCCTGAGCACGGCCCGGGCGGCCGCGATCACCTCATCGCGCGTCACCGCCTCGATGCGGCGCGGCCAGGACTCGACGTCCGCGGTGGCGCGCCCGATGGCGAGCGCGGCGCCGAGCGCCATCGCCGGCCCGCGCAGCGAATCCCGGGCGAAGGCCGAGGCCGCGGCGAGCCGCCGCTTCGCCCGCGCGACCTCGTCTTCGGTCGGTCCTTCGGAGAGGAGCTTTTCCAGCGCCTGATCGAGCGCCGCCTCGACGTCTTCGACGGTGCGGCCCTGGCGCGGCGAGGCATAGAAGCCGAAGCTGCCCGGGCCGATGGTCGAAGCCTCGTAGTAGGCGCCGGCGGATGTGGCGAGCGGCTGGTCGACCACCAGCAGGCGATAAAGCCGGCTGGTGGCGCTGCCGCCGAAGAGCTCGGCCAGCACCTGCAGCGCATAGGGCTGCTTGGCGTCGCCGTAGCGGTGGCTCGGGGCCTGGTAGGTCCGTGACATCGACGCCGTGCCGACCTGCTCGCTCTTCATCGTGAGGCGACGGGCGGCGCGTGCCGGCGGCTCGTCCGGCCGCCAGCGCTCGGGCATGGCTCGCGACGGAATCGGGCCAAAGTACTTCTCGGCAAGCGGCTTCAGCCGATCGACGCTGACATCGCCCGCAACCACCAGGATCGCGTTGTTGGGCGCGTAGTAGCGCCGGTACCAGGCGAGCGCGTCGTCGCGGCTCAGCTTCTGGATCTCGTGTCGCCAGCCGATCACCGGCAGCCGGTAGGGGTAGTGCTGATAGAGAAGGCCGCGCGCCTGCTCGCCGAGCTGGGAGGACGGCCTGTTGTCGACCACCTGCGAGCGCTCCTCGAGGATCACGTCGCGCTCCGAGGTCACCTGCGCCTCGGTCAGCTCGAGGTTGACCATGCGGTCGGCCTCCAGCTTCAGCACCATCTCCAGGCGGTCGGATGCCGCCTCGGCCCAGTAGGCGGTGTAGTCGTAGGAGGTCAGCGCGTTCTGGGTGCCGCCCTCGCGGCCGATGAGGCGGGCATATTCGCCGGGGCCGACCGTCGGCGTGCCCTTGAACATCAGGTGCTCGAGGAAATGCGCGATCCCGCCCTTGCCGATCGGCTCGTCGGCCGATCCCGCGCGGTACCAGACCATGACGGCGACCGCCGGCACGCGCGGATTGTCGACGACGACGACCTCGAGCCCGTTGGCGAGTTTGAAGGTTTCCGGCTGGTAGACCTGCGCCGACGCGCCGCCCACGAGGCCCACGGCCGCGAGCACGAGGAGTGACCTGAGAGTCCGCATGTGACTGGAGCTCCTGGCCGCCTCCCCCGACGCGGCCGTTCTGTCAGAAGAGACCGTCGAAGATCCCCTTGTTCTTGCGTTTGATCGTCGGCGTATCGCCTTCGGTCGCGGGCTTGCCGAGGGCGGCGTTCTCCTGGAGGCGCTGGTTCTCCTTGCGGGCATCCAGCACCGAGGCCGGCGCCTCGTTCTTCCGCCAGACCAGAAGCTTGTCGATGAACCGCGAGTCCGCGGAGGCGAGCTTGGTCAGATCTTCGTTGATCACCGAGCGGATATTGGGGACCGACTTGTCGGCTCCGGCCTGTCTGAGCAGCACCAGCTCGGCCTGGCTCGGCCCGGCGGGGTCGGTCGCAGGCGCCGGGCGCACGACCGCCGCCTGGAGGGAGGCAGGCGGCGACGCCGGGGCGGCCCCGCCGAGGGTGCCGGCGGCGACCGGACTGCGCGGGCTCGCCGACGGCGCCGCCGGATCGACCGGTGGCGCGGCCGAGGCCTGGCCCAGGATGGATGACCGGGCCTGATCGGTGGCCGAGACTTCCTGGGGCCGGGTGGCGCCCGGCTGCGGCGGCCTCAGCGAGAAATCTGGGGGCAGGCTCAAGGGGGCGCGGCGCACGACTTGGAATTCGTCGGGGGCGCTCTTGCCGAGCCCGAACGACTTCCGCATCTCGTCGCCGCAGCCGCCAAGCAGCACCAGCGCGGGCAGGAGCGCTCGTAGGCACGATCGAATGGGGCGGCCGTTCCTGGACATTGAACCCCTTATTTAGGCTGGTCGGCAGGTTGGGACAAGCGCCCCGCCACCAGGCTCGAGAAGACGAGCCCGGCCGCCCCGACGGTGATGGCCGAATCGGCCAGGTTGAAGGCCCAGAAATGCCATCCAAAGGCGTGAAAATCGAGGAAATCAGCGACGGCGCCGAAGCGGACCCGGTCGACCGCGTTGCCGGCCGCGCCCCCGAGGACGAGGCCGAGGGCGACGGCGACCCCGGGGGTCTCGGCCCGGCTGAGCCAGCGCAGCAGGAAGCCGCCGATCGCCGCCGCCAGCGCCGCCAGGATCCAGGGCGCCCAGGCCGATTCATGGGCCAGCAGGCCGAAGCTCACCCCGCGGTTCCAGGCCGGCACCAGATTCAAGAACGATGTGACCTCCAGGAGCCGCGGCGGGTCGAAGGCGAGCTTCAGCATCCAGGCCTTGAGCGCCTGGTCGAGCGAGGCGACGGCAAGGGCGACGCCGAGACCGAGACGCAGCTTCTGGACGGCAGGCGTCACGCCGCCACCGCCTCCTCGCAGCGCCGGCAGAGCGGTTTGCCCCTGGCCCCCACCTCCGGCAGCACCTTCCAGCAGCGCTCGCACCGCGCCCCCTCGGCCAGACCCGGCACCACGGAGACACCTGCCACATCGGCGAGGCGGAAGGCATCGGCCGGTCCCTCCCCGACGACGAAGCGCGCACCCGAAGTGATGGCGATCTCGGCGAGATCCAGGCCGTCGAGGGCTGCAGCATGCTCGGCCGTCGCGTGCACCGTCGGCGCCGCCTGCAACGAGGCGCCGATGCGCTTGGCCGCCCGCTCAAGCTCGAGGGCTCCGGTCACCACCCGGCGAAGATCGCGGATCTTCGTCCACTTGGCCGCAAGCGCGTCGTCGCGCCAGTCCGCAGGCACCGCGGGGAAGACCCTGAGATGCACGCTCTCGCTCGCATCGTCGGCGACCGCACCGCCGCGGTGCAGCCACGCCTCCTCGGCGGTGAAGCAGAGCACCGGCGCGAGCCAGGCGGTCATGCAGGAAAGGACGCGGTCCATCAACGTCCGCGCCGCACGCCGGCGGGGGCTGCCGGGTTTGTCGCAGTAGAGGGCATCCTTCCGGACATCGAAGTAGAAGGCCGAGAGATCGACCGCGGCGAATGCGTGGATCTCCGTGAAAAGCGCGTGGAAATCGAAGTCATCGACCGCCTTGCGGACGATGCGGTCGAGTTCGGCGAGCCGGTGGAGGACCCAGCGCTCCAGCTCCGGCATGTCCTTCGGCTGGACGGTCTCGGCCGCGGAATACCCGTCGAGCGCGCCGAGCAGGTAGCGGAATGTGTTCCGCATGCGCCGATAGTGCTCCGATTGGTGCTTCAGGATCTCCGGGCCGATCCGCTGATCTTCGGAATAGTCGGAGCTGACCACCCAGAGGCGGAGGATGTCGGCACCGAACTTGTCGATCACCTCCTGCGGCGCGGTCACGTTGCCGAGCGACTTCGACATCTTGCGGCCCTGCTCGTCCATGGTGAAGCCATGGGTCAGCACGGCGTCGTAGGGCGCGCGCCCGCGGGTGCCGCAGGATTCGAGCAGCGAAGAGTGGAACCAGCCGCGATGCTGGTCGGAGCCTTCGAGGTAGAGCGAGGCCGGCCATTCGAGGTCCGACCGCTGCTCCAGCACAAAGGCGTGGGTGGATCCCGAGTCGAACCAGACGTCGACGATGTCCTTCACCTGCTCGTAGTTTTCGGGATCGTAGGCGTTGCCGAGGAAGCGCTTGGGATCGCTGGTGTACCAGGCATCCGCGCCCTCGGCCTCGAACGCCTGCGCCACACGCTCGACCACGGCGGCGTCGCGAAGCGGCTCACCCGTCTTCTTGTCGACGAAGACCGCGATCGGCACGCCCCAGGCGCGCTGGCGCGAGATGCACCAGTCCGGCCGCTGCTCGATCATCGCATAGAGGCGGTTCCGTCCGGTTCCCGGCACGAAACGGGTGTCGTCGATGGCCTGGAGCGCCTTCTTGCGGAGCTCGTTGGTGTCCATCGAGATGAACCACTGCGGAGTGTTGCGGAAGATCAGCGGCGCCTTCGACCGCCAGGAATGCGGATAGGAGTGCACCAGCGAGCCCTTGGCGACCAGGGTGCCGGACTCGATCAGCGCCTTGATCACCGCGCCGTTGGCGTCACCCGGCTTGCCGTCCGACGTATAGACGCGCTTTCCCGCGAACAGCGGCACATGAGCATAGTAGCTGCCGTCCTCGCCGACGGTTTGCGGGATCTCGATGCCGTTCTTCCGACCGAGCTCGAAGTCGTCGGCGCCATGACCGGGCGCGATGTGGACGAAGCCGGTGCCGGCATCGGTGGTGACGAAATCGCCGGTGAACACCGGCACTTCGAAATCATAGCCGTGACCGGCGAGCGGATGGCGGCAGACGGTGCCGACGAGATCGCGCCCCCTGAGCCTGGCAGTCACCTGATGCTCGGTGATCTTCGCCGCGCCGAGGAAACTCGCCAGCAGCGACCCGGCGACGACCAGCTTCGCGCCCGCCTTGACGAAGGCGCCCTCGCCCACGGCCTTCGCCTCGACCACGGCGTAATCGACGTCTTCGCCGGCGGCGAGGCAGCGGTTGCCCGGCAGCGTCCACGGCGTCGTCGTCCAGATGACGATCGCCGCGCCGGTGAGCGCCGGCTGGGACGGCCGGGCCACGGCGAAGGCGGCGTGCACGGTCGCCGACTTGTGGTCGTGGTACTCGATCTCGGCCTCGGCCAGCGCCGTCTTCTCGACCACCGACCACATCACCGGACGCGCGCCCTGAAAGAGCCCGCCGTTCACCAGGAACTTGCCGATCTCGCGGACGATCTGGGCCTCGGCGCCGTAGGACATGGTGGTGTACGGGTTCGCCCAGTCGCCCTCGACCCCGAGCCGGCGGAACTCGTCGCGCTGGATGTCGATCCACTTCTCGGCGAAGTCGCGGCAGACCTTGCGGAACTCGGCGATCGGCACCGCATCCTTGTCGAGGCCCTTGGCCCGGTAGTCCTCTTCGATCTTCCACTCGATCGGCAGCCCGTGGCAGTCCCAGCCGGGAACGTAGTTGGCGTCCTTCCCCAGCATCTGCTGGGAGCGGTTGATGACGTCCTTCAGGATCTTGTTGAGCGCGTGGCCGATGTGGATGTGGCCGTTGGCGTAGGGCGGCCCGTCATGGAGGACGAACTTCTCGCGCCCGGCCGATCCCTCCCGGAGCTTCTTCCAGAGATTGATCTCCTGCCAGCGCCGGAGCAGCTCGGGCTCGCGCTCGGCCAAGTTGCCACGCATCGGGAACTCGGTCTTCGGCAGGAAGACGGTGTTCTTGTAGTCGGTCTTGGCAGCGTCATTCATGACAGCGTCTCTTGCGATCAGGAGGCGGCAGCGAGGGCCAGCCGGGCACGGGCCATCCGGCAGTCCTCCGCGATCTGACGCCTGAGCGCGTCCAGATCCGGGAAGGTGGCCTCGGGCCGGAGATAGTCGACGAGGCGAACGCGAAGCGCCCTGCCGTAGAGGTCGCCAGAGAAGTCAAAAACATGGACCTCGACCAGGACGCCGCGATCGGCGACGGTCGGGCGGATGCCGAGCGAGACGACCGCGTCCAGCCAGCGCCCGTCAATCATCGCCTGTGCCGCATAGATGCCGAATGCGGGTTGCAGGGTCTCGCCGAGCCGGAGATTGGCCGTCGGGAATCCAAGCTTGCGCCCGAGGCGATCGCCCGCCTCCACTACCGCCTCGATCTCGAACGGACGGCCGAGCAGCCGGGCGGCGGCACGAACCTCGCCGGCGACGATCAGGTGGCGGAGGCGGGAGGCCGAGAAGACCTCGCCGTCTCCGCCCTTGACCGGCGCGACGCGGGTGACGCCGAAGCCCTTCACTTCGCCGGCGGCGATGAGCGTCTCGGCGGTGCCGGCACGCCCGCGGCCGAAGCAGAAGTCGTAGCCGACGACGACTTGGGAGACGCCGAGCTGGCCGACCAGCGTCAGGTCGATGAATGCCTCGGCCGTTCGCGAGGCGAGGTCCCGATCGAAGGCCAGCACCACGGTGAAGCTGAGGCCGAGCTCGGCGAGCTGACGACGCTTGACCGGCCAGGGCGTCAGCCGGAAGGGCGGCGCATCCGGACGGAAAACCGCCTTGGGGTGCGGCTCGAAGGTGAGCACGCCAGCGGGGCGACCGCCGGCGCGGGCAAGATGGATGGCGGTTCGGATGAGCTCGGCGTGGCCGGGATGGACGCCGTCGAAATTGCCGACGGCGACCACGCCGCCCCGAAACGGCGGGGGCAGCGCCTCCGGATTCTCGAAAAGCTCCATGGACGTCCCTCGGCTGCGCGGCTCTTTGTCGTCCGCCGCCGCCTCCGAAGTCAACGATTTCGGCCGGAAATTCCCATGGGAATCAGCTCCTCGCGGGCACCATGACGACCGCCTCGCCTTCGAGGACGATCTGGTTGCGGACCGAGCAGGTGGTCTGCATCACCACGCGCTTCTTGTCGGGCACGATATCGGTGATCGTCGCGGTGGCCGAGACCGTGTCGCCCGAGCGGACCGGCGCCTTGAACTTCAGGTTCTGGCTGAGATAGATGCAGCCGGGGCCGGGAAGCTTGGTGCCGAGCACGGTCGAGATGAAGCTGGCCGACAGCATGCCGTGGGCGATGCGGCCCTGGAACATCGTCTCCTTGGCGTATTCCTCGTTGAGGTGCACCGGGTTGGTGTCGCCGGAAATCCCGGCGAAGAGGACGACGTCGGCGTCGGTGACGGTCTTGGCGTAGGACGCCGTCATTCCGATCTTGAGGTCCTCAAGAAAGTAGCCATCGCCGTTCATGATGCACCGCGGAAAGGAACTTGCTGCAGCGCAATATAATTGCTTTCACGGACGCAAACAAGGTGGCGCAGCGCAAATGGCTCAATAGGTCGGGCCGGCCTTGAGATAGCTGTAGCGATCAGCCGACGGCACGTTGACGTCGACAATATCCTGGCCCTGCAGGACCTTGAGCGGGATCGTGGATCCTGCCGGACCGACCGCGAAGATCCGCCGGTAAAGCGTTTCAAGGTTGCCGACCCGCTCGCCCGCAACCGAGAGCACGAGATCGCCCGACCGAAGCCCAATTCGCGCCGCCGGGCTGTCGGGGGCGACCCGCACGATGACGATCCGTCCACGATGCTCTTCCGAGGTGAGCCCGAGCCACGGCTTGGGCGGCGTCTGCGGCCGGCCGTGGCGGATCATGTCGCCGAGGATCGGCTTCAGACGGTCGATCGGAACGAACATGTTGCCGGGGAGATAGCGCTCGCCCCCGCGATAGGCATCGGCGACGTAGAGCGAGCCGACCCCGACCAGCCGCCCGTCGCTACCGATCAGGGCGGCGCCGCCGAATTCGGCGTAGGGCGGCGAGGTGAAGATGGCGTTCTCCAGCAGATACTCCCAGTAGCCGGCGAAGGTGCGCCGCGCGACCACCACCGCCGCCGTCGCCGCCTTATAGCCGCCGTATCCCGCGACCAGCACCTGCTGGCGCTCGGCGAGCTCGGCCGAGTCGCCGAGCTCGATCGGCTTGACGGCCATCGGGATGGCCGTGCGGACGAGGCCGAAGCCCGACTCATAGTCGTATCCGACCAGGGTCGCCGATATCGGCTTGCCCGAGGCTCCGGTCACCTGGATCTCGCTCGCCTCCTGCACCAGATAGCCGATGGTGACGATCAGGCCGTCGTTGGCGATGACGACGCCGTGGCCGCGCCGCTCGGTGCCGAGGGTGGCGGCGCTCCGCGCGGTCGGCGGCACCTTGACCTCGACCCGGACGACGGTCGCCAGCACGTCGTCGGCCGGCTGCGCCGCCGCCGGCGCGGCAATGGCAAAAAGAAGGACCAAGGCTAGGCGGAACATGAGCGCCTCCCGTCGGGTGACCCGGATGTTAGCCCGATTCTCCATGGTGGCGCACCAGCCGTCATTCGCCGGATTCGATTCTCGCGTCGAACTGTAGTTCGACCTTCACGCCGTCCGGATCGACGAAGAAGATCTGCTTGCGTGGACGCCCGGGAACGTCGCGGGTCTCGAAGGCGATGCCGCGGGCTTTAAGGCGCCTCGCCATCTCGGCCATGCCGCGGGCCGCCATCGCAATGTGATCGAAACCCTGCTCGTCCGATTCGCGGCCGCTACGCCGCACGGCATCCCGGTCGCCGACCAAGTGGAGGATCGCCCGCTCTCCGGCATAGAGCCAATGGCCAGGAAAGCCGAGCGGCGGCCGGTCACCCTCGGTCAGGCCAAGAACGTCCATATAGAACGACCGGCACCGGCCGAGGTCGGCGGTCGTGATGGTGAAATGATCGAGGCCATCGACCGAGGCGGAGGGTGACGGCATGACGGGCTCCCGGGGCGAGTCGTTGGCATGAAGGCGAATCATGGTAGCTTCGCCAGCGCGTGCCGCAAGCGGGAGTGAAGGGACGGTGCGGAAATGAGCGAATACGTCGACCGCAAGGCGCGGGAAGCGCTGGCCCAAGCCGACGGCGATCATGGGCGCGCCGCCGAACTCCTGGAAATTTGGTGCGGCGACGATGTCCGGCTCAAAGGGGCGCTGATCCGCCCGTTCCTCCCCAACATCTGCCGATTCGCCATCCAGCGCACGACGGCGAGGCCCTCGACCAGGGACCGGGCCAAGGTCAAAGGCACGGCCATCGATCTCGTCATCGACGCGCTGCAGGAGAAGACCGGCAAGCGCCGCCTCGATCCGGCGATCCCGCAGCCGGCGCCGAAGCCGGCCGAGGCTTCACCCAAGCACGCGAAGGCGCTCCAGGCGCTGGCCTCGTCCTACAAGAAGAAGAAGAGCTGAACCGATCCGCCGAGATCAGTCGAGCGGCCGGCACTCCTTCGGCCGGGCGGTGAGCATGTTCGCGAACATCGCCTTCAAGTACTTCGGATCGGCGCCGATCGCCTTGGCGTTGGCACGATGCTCGGCGGTCTGGGCGACCGCGGCGGCGACCATGTGCGGCGTCGCCTCGTCCGGAAGGATGACGAAGCCGCCCTTTTCGAGATCGTTGAGGATCTCTTGGGAGGTCTTGGAGAAGCGGCGATAGGAGTTGTCCGTCATGGTGATCTGCTCCTTCCGGCCCGGGCTGGACGCCCGCGCCAGCGCCATCGACAGGATATCGGTCATCAGCTGGGGGTCACGCGTGCCGAGCCATGCCTCGATCATCGCCTTGTAAATCGTGCTGACGTAGGTGCGGAAGCCGCGGGGGCCGAGCAGGCTGCAGCTCGCCTGAAACGACGCGTCCGCCTTGGCGACCATGCTCTCGGCCGGATCGCGCGGAGCGATGGCATAGCCCGAGAGCTCGAACGACTTCACGACGGAGCTGGCGTCGGGTTTGTAACGCTCCCACTCGCTGTCGATCAGGAATCAGCCGAGCATGTCGGCGTGCTGGTTCTGCACCCGGTTCAGAAATCTCGCGAATTCCTTCGCGAACACATCGACGACATTCGTACTCGTGAGCTGCCCGCGCATCCACTCGCCCTATTCTGGCTTCCGCGCCTTCTGCGATTCCGCCCGTAAGCGCCGGTCATATCACGGAAATACCGGCGAGCACCACACCTTTGCAACAGCGTCGCGCGAGCGGCTTAGGACTGCGCCGCAACAGATCCGGGAAGAGTCTCGCAGGGTTCCAGAGGACGGAGGAATTATGATAGTGTTCATGGATACTTGCACTTGAATAGCGGGACTCGATAGATGCTTCGCACGCTCAAAGAGATTTCGGGCCTTACGGGCGTCTTCGCCGCTGGCGGGATGACCGCGGCGTTGATCGTCGGCGCGTTCGCCCTGGCCGGCTAGGACCCCAGCAACCATGCGCATACTCGTCGTCGAAGATGATCCCGAACTCGGCCCGCACCTGGCCGAAGCTCTAAAGCGCGACGCCTACCAGGTTGAGCTGACCACCGATGGCGCCGAGGCGCTGACCCGGGGCGCGGAGGACGATTTCGACGCGGTGGTGCTCGACCTCGGCGTTCCGACCATCGACGGGCTGTCGGTGCTGAAGTGCTGGCGCGCCCAGCGCCGCGACATGCCCGTGCTGGTGCTGACGGCGCGCTCACGCTGGGGCGACAAGATCGCAGGGTTCGAGGCGGGCGCCGACGACTATGTCACCAAGCCCTTCCAGGTCGAGGAGGTGCTGGTGCGGTTGCGCGCGATCCTTCGGCGCACCGCCGGCGGCGCCAAGGCCGTGCTGCGCTGGAACAACGTGATGCTCGACACCCAGAGCCACCGGGTGACGAATGACGGCGAACTCGTTCGTCTTTCAGGCCAAGAGTACAAGATCCTGTCCTACCTCATGCGCAACATGGGCCGAACCGTGTCCCGCTCGGAGCTGGCCGAGCACATTTACGATCACGCCTACGACAAGGATTCGAACCTGATCGAGGTATTCGTCGGGCGCCTGCGCAAGAAGCTCGGCTCCGACCTCATCACCACAGTCCGCGGCCAGGGCTACCTGATCGCCCATCCATCCGAACGCGGTGTGGCGGGCACTGCCTAGCTCTCTGGTCGGCCGGCTCGTCCTGGCCGCCGGAATCTGGATTGTCGTCAGCCTCGTCGCGGCCGGCGTCCTCCTCGATGCGGCGCTGAGAGACCGCGTCGACTACGACGTCCGCCGCGACGCCGAGGCGCGCCTCGGGGCGCTCATCGGCGCGACTTCGGTCGCCGCCGACGGCCGGCCGGTGCTCCAGCGGCCTCACGATGACATCCGCTACCAGGAACCCCGGTCGGGCATCTACTGGCAGATCTACGTCGCCGAAGGTGATGCGCTCCGCTCGCGCTCGCTTGGCGACGAGAACCTGCCGATGGCGCCGAATCCCGATCCGCTGCAGATCGACGGACCCAACGACCAGCAGCTCATCGTGCTGACCAGGACGCTGCTGATGCCGGGTGCGCGAACACCCTTCACCTTCTCGGTCGCCGTCGATCGCTCCGAGATCGAGGAGCACGCGAGTCGCTTCGCCGGATCGATGAGCGCCGCCCTCGCCATTCTCGGCGTCGGCCTCTTAGTCGCCGTCGTCTTCCAGATCCGCGTCGGCCTGAGGCCGCTGGCGGCGGTCGGCCGCGCCCTTGCCCAGGTCCGTGCCGGCCAGGCGCCGGAGATTGCCGGCAACTACCCGGGCGAGCTTCAGCCGCTGGTCGACGAGATCAACCAGCTCGTTCGCCACAACGCGACGGTGATGGAGCGGGCCCGCACCCATGTCGGCAACCTCGCGCATGCGTTGAAGACGCCGATCTCGGTGCTGTCGGCCCGCGCCAGCATCGACCACGGTCCGCTCGCCGACGTCGTGCGTACACAGACGACAATGATGAGCAAGCACGTCGAGCACCATCTGGCGCGTGCAAGCATGGCCGGACCTGAAGGCGGCGTCTACCGCCACACGTCCGTCGCCGACGTGCTCGACGGCCTCGCGCGCACGCTCGCGCAGATCCATGCCCAGCGCGACCTTGAGATCGACGTCGAGGCGACGGCCAAGGTCCTGTTCCGCGGTGAGCGGCAGGACCTGGAAGAGATGGTCGGCAACCTGATGGACAATGCCTGCAAATGGGCCCGAAGCCGGGTCAGCGTGACGGCGAGAAGCGAAGGCGCCCGCCTCGCCCTGGTGGTCGAGGATGACGGCCCGGGCATGCCGGAGGCGCTCCACGGTGAGGTCTTTCAGCGCGGGCGCCGCCTCGATGAGTCGGTTCCAGGCAGCGGTTACGGCCTCGCCATCGTCCGCGACCTGACCCTGCTCTATGGCGGGCAGGTCACTCTTAGCCGGTCGCGGTTGGGCGGCCTTGCCGCCACCCTCGACCTGCCGGCATCGACCGAGGCGGCCGTCTAGCCTCAGAAAAAGCGTCGATGATTTCTTGCAATCCTTGCGTTTGTTTAGGATTCGCTAGTATCTTGCGCACCCTAGCAACTTCCTTCCAAAGAGTACCCCCAATGCGTCTCAAGATCCTCCTCCCGATGGCTCTCGTTCTCGGCTTGTTCGCGGTGCAGCCGGCGCTGACCAATGCCGCCCTGGCCCAGACCTCGACCACCACCACCCAGCCGATGGCGAAGAAGCCGGCTGTGAAGAAGGCCACAGCCAAGAAGGTCGCAGCTAAGAAGAAGCCAGCGGCCAAGAAGACAGCCGCCAAGAAGGCGATGATGCCGAAGACGTCCTGAGTCTCGGGACCGCCAACGGAAACGGGCGGCGCCACCGGCGCCGCCCGTTTCGTCTTAGACGCCGCGGCTCAGACCTCTTTCGGATCGAGCGCATCGCGTAGCCCGTCGCCCAGGAGATTGAAGGCGAGCACGACGGTGGCGATAGCGAGGCCCGGCCACCATGCCATCCACGGCGCCTGGCTGATGAACTGACGAGCGACGTTGAGCATGCTGCCCCAGCTCGGCTCGGGCGGCTGCTGGCCGAGACCAAGGAAGGAAAGCGCCGCCTCCGCCAGCGTCGCCTGGGCGATGGCGAGCGTCGCCTGCACCAGCACCGGGGCCACGATGTTCGGCAGCACGTGGCGGACGGCGATCCGCAGGTGCGGGTTGCCGAGCGCGCGGGCCGCCTCGACATAGTCTTCGACCGTCACCGCCAACACCTGGCCGCGGATCAGCCGGACGAAGATCGGCATCTGGGTCAACCCGATCGCGATCATCGCGTTGGTGAGGCTGGGGCCGAGGAAGGCCGCCATGGCGATCGCGAGGATCAGGAAGGGGCAGGCGAGGAAAGCATCGACGATGCGCATCATCAGCGAGTCGACCCAGCCCTTGCTGTAGCCGGAAAGCAGCCCGAGCGGAACGCCGAAGGCAATCGCGATCATGACGGAGATGACGCCGGCCTGCAGCGACGCCCGGGCGCCATAGATGAGCCGGCTCGCCAGGTCGCGGCCGATCTCGTCCGTCCCCAGCCAGTGAAGGGCGCTCGGCGCCTTCCGCACCAGGAGAAAATTGGTCGCGATCGGATCATAGGGCGCGAGCCAGGGCGCAAGCAGGGCGATCGTGACGAACACCACCACGACGACGAGGCCGACCACGGCGCCCTTGCGGCGCAGCAGCCGACGGAAGGCGCTGGGCCGCTGTATCAGGACGTCTTCGGTCGCGGCGACGGCGACCATGGGATCAGCCCCGCATGCGCGGATTGACCAGGAAGTAGATCAGGTCCGCACAGAGGTTGAGGAAGATGAAGCCGGTCGCCGTGCAGAGCACGACGCCCTGGACCACCGCGTAGTCGCGGTTGAAGACGGCGTCGACGATCAGCTTGCCGAAGCCCGGGATGGTGAAGATCTGCTCGGTCAGGACCGCGCCGCTCATCAGCTCACCGAGCTGGATGGCGCCCAGCGTCACCACCGGGATGATGGCGTTGCGGAGCGCATGGCGGAAGATGACCCGCGGCTCCCGGAGGCCCTTGGCCCGCGCCGTCCGCACGTAGTCGGAGCGCAGCACGGCCAGCATCGCCGACCGCGTGTGGCGCATGAAGATCGCCGTGGTCACGCTGCTCAAGACGAAGGCCGGCATGATCATGGTCTTCAGGTTCTGCGACAGGCTCTCCGACGGTTTGACGAATCCGGACGCGGGAAGCCAGCCGAGATTCACCGAGAACAGCAAGATCATCATGATCCCGAGCCAGAAGCTCGGCACCGAGATGCCGGAGAGCGCCACCACGTTGGCCCCATAGTCGAGGATCGTCTCTTTCTTCACCGCCGAGACGATGCCCATCGGGATGCCGACGCAGGTGGCGATCAGGATCGCCATCGAAGCGAGCTGCATGGTGACCGGAAGCTTGGCGGTGACGAGGTCGCCGACCGGCATCTTGAGCCGGATCGACTCGCCGAGATTGCCCTGGAGCACGTTGCCGACCCAGATCAGATACTGCCGCCAGATCGGCTGGTCGAGGTGGTAGATCCGCCTCAGCTCGGCGATCAGCTGCGGATCGCGCTCCTCCCCGGCGAGGGCCAACGCCGGATCGCCGGGGAGGAGGAGCTGAAGCCCGAACACCACGATCGACACGAAGACGATCGTGGGGATGCTGATCAGAATCCGACGGATGATGTAGGTGAGCATGGCTCCCCTCTCCCGCCGATTCCGTATGCGCTCAGTTCATCTTGATGCCGGAGAGGCGGATGAGCCCGTCGGGAACCGGAATGAAGCCGTCGACTTTCGGGTTCATCGCCCAGAACCAGGTCGGGTGATAGAGGTAGGGGCGCGGCATCTCGTCGGCGAGGACCTTGGCGATCTTCTCGTAAGCGAGGGCGCGCGCCTCGAAGTCGCTGGTCGAGCGCGTGTCCTTGAGGGCCGCCTCGACCTGCGGGCTACAGAACTTGCCGTCGTTCTGGCCGCCGTCGCAGGCGATGAAGGCGGTCAGGTTGCCGTCCGGATCGACGCGGCCGGACCAGCCGATGAGAAAGGCGTCGAAGTCGCCCTTTTGCGCGGACTGCAACGAGGTGGCGAACTCGACCTGCTGGATCTTCATGTCGAAGCCCGATTCCTTGACCATCGACTGGACGACCTGGGCGACTTGCTGGGCCTCGTTGCCGGTCGGAACCATGAGGGTGAAGGACGGGTTGGTGACGCCGGCGGCCTTCAAGAGATCCTTCGCCTTGGCGACGTCGCGTTTCGGGATCGGTGCGGACTTGACGTACCAAGGATTGGTCGGCGGGACCCACTGGTTGCCGGCCTTGAACTCGCCGGTGAACACCACCTGGTTGATGGCATCGCGGTCGATCGACAGCTCGAGCGCCTGGCGGATGCGCTTGTCCTTGGCCAGCACGTTGGTCTTGGCCCGGTCGCCGTTGGCGACATTGATGGTGATGCCGGTATATCCGAGGCCGGTCAGCGAGGCGAATTTGAGCTTCGAGTCCTTCTTGACCTCGGCGACGTCGCTCGCCTGCAGGCGCTCCAGCAGGTCGAGCTGGCCCGAACGGAGATTGGCGAGCCGGACGGTGCCGTCGACGATCGGCAGATAGGTGACGCGGTCCACGTGGTAGGCGCCGGCGTTCCAGTGCTCCTTGAACTTCTCGACCACGATGCGGTCCTGCTGGACCCGCTCGACGAACTTGTAGGGCCCCGAGCAGATCGGCTTGGCGCCGAAACTGGTGCCGGCGTCCTTCGCCGCCTTCGGCGACAGGATCATGCCGGCGCGGTCGGTGAACTGGGCCAAGAGCGGCGCGAACGGCGCGCCCATGCTGACCTTCACGGTCCGCGGGTCGACGACGTCGATCGACTTGACGACGTTGATCTCCGAGCGGCGGAACGAGCCCTGGAGGTTCAGGTGGCGGTCGAGTGAGTATCTGACCGCCTCGGCGTCCATCGCCTCGCCGTCATGGAACTTGACGCCTTGGCGGAGCTTGAAGGTGACCGCGGTCTGGTCCGGCGACCACGACCATTCGGTCGCGAGCTGGGGCACCAGCTTCAGGTCCTTGTCGATGTCGAGGAGCTTGTCGCAAAGCCCCATGAACACGATGCGGCCGACGAAGGTACGCGCCAGCGTCGGGTCCAGGATGTCCGGATCCTCGGCCAAGCCGATCCGCAAATTCTGCTGCGCCGATGCGGCGCTGGTCAGCAGTCCGAGCGCCAGCAGCGGCAGAACTACGCGCTTCATGATCGGTCTCCCCGCGATGATTATGTTTTTCCGTGGCTCGCCCCCGACGCCACGTTGACCCAACTCTATCGTTAGTAAGACTACCTATCAAGTCGGCCGGAAAGCTGCCTTCAACCGCTCGAGCCGCGGGTTGTCGGGAACCCGGTGGCCGTCGATGCCGGCGCCGACCCGATCGGCGATCTCCGGCCAGAGATGGCAGGCGGTCGCGTGCCCGTCGGCACCGGTGACCAGGGGCGGTTCCTCGACCCGGCAGCGCTCGACCGCGAAGGCGCAGCGCGTGTGGAATCGGCAGCCCGGCGGGGGATCGATCGGACTCGGTACGTCGCCCTCGAGCAGCACGCGGGGCCGCCTGAGCCTGGGGTCCGGCGCGGGAATCGCGTTCAGCAGCGCCCGCGTGTAGGGATGCCGCGGCCGGCGGAACAGCGTCCGCGTCGGCGCCAGCTCGACGATCTTGCCGAGGTACATCACCGCAACCCGGTCGGCGATGTGCTTGACCACCGCAAGGTCGTGGGCGATCAGGATGTAGGAGAGCCCGAGACGCCGCTGCAGGTCCTGCATCAGGTTGATGACCTGGGCGCGGATCGAGACGTCGAGCGCCGAGACCGGCTCGTCGCCGATGATCAGCTTGGGCTCGACAGCGAGAGCGCGGGCGATGCCGAGCCGCTGGCGTTGGCCGCCGGAGAACTCGTGCGGGTAGCGGAGCGCGTGGTAGGGGGCGAGCCCGACCAGGCCGAGGAGGTCGCGGATGCGCGCTTCGGTCGCCTTCCCCGAGGCGAGCCCGTGCAGCTCGATCGGCTCGCGCAGCATGGCGCCGACCGTCATCGTCGGGTTGAGCGAGGCGTAGGGATCCTGGAAGACGATCTGCATCTCGCGCCGGAGACGCCGCATGGCCGAACCGGAGAGGCCGAAGATCTCACGGCCGTCGTAGACGACCCGGCCGGCGGTCGGCTCGATCAGCCGGAGCACCAGCCGACCGGTGGTCGACTTGCCGCAGCCGGACTCGCCGACCAGGCCGAGGGTCTCGCCCTCTGCCACCGTGAAATCGACACCATCGACGGCGCGGACGTGGCCGACCGTGCGCTGAAGCACGCCGCGCTTGATCGGGAAGTGCTTGACCAGGCCCTCGACGGTGAGAATCGTCCGAGCCATCTCACGCCACCTCGAGCGGTGCGCGCAGGCAGGCCGCCTCGTGGCCAGCCGCGACCTCGATCAACGGCGGATCGGACTCGGCGCAGGCGGCGACGGCGAACGGGCAACGGGCGCGGAAGCGGCAGCCCTTCGGCAGCGAGACCAGGTTCGGCACCTGGCCCTCGATCGCCGCCAGCCGGTCCTGCTCGAGATCGAGCCTTGGGATCGAGCCCATCAGGCCGATGGTGTAGGGGTGTTGGGGCGAGGCGAAGAGCGCGGCCGCCGGCGCCCGCTCGATGACCCTGCCCGCATACATGACCACCACTTCGTCGGCCATCTCGGCGATGACGCCGAGATCGTGGGTGATCAGCATGATCGCCATGCCGGTCTCGGCCCGAAGCTCGGCCAGGAGTTCGAGGATCTGCGCCTGGATGGTGACGTCGAGGGCAGTGGTCGGCTCGTCGGCGATCAGGAGGTCGGGCGAGCAGGAAAGCGCCATCGCGATCATCGCGCGCTGGCGCATCCCACCCGAGAGCTTGTGCGGGTAGTCGTCGTAACGCTTCTCCGGGCTCGGGATGCGCACGCGACGGAGCAGCTCGATGGTGCGCCGCTTCGATTCCGCTTGGCTCACCTGCTCATGGCGGATGATCGCCTCGCCGATCTGGTCGCCGACGGTGAAGGCCGGATTGAGCGAGGTCATCGGCTCCTGGAAGATCATCCCCATGCGGTTGCCGCGAAGGCTCTGGTAGCGCTCCGTCGTGAGGCCGATCAGCTCCTCGCCCTCGAATCGGATCGACCCGCCGACGATGTACCCGGGAGGGCTCGGCACCAGCCCCATGATCGACAGCGCCGTCACGCTCTTGCCGCAGCCGGACTCGCCGACGATGCCGAGGGTCCGGCCCTTCTCGAGCGAGAACGACACCTCGTCGACGGCGCGAAACCGGCCCTGATCGGTCTTGAACTCGGTCGAGAGCGCCCCGACGGCGAGCAGGGATGCGCTCACGAAAGCGCCGCCTGGGCCTTGGCCACGATGTCCAGGATCTTGGTGCGGTCGTAGATGCCGACCGGATCGCCTTTCTTCGGCAGGCAGCTCTTGAACGGGAGATAGTGGGTGCGTGCCACGTCCCAGAGGCGTCGAAGCTCGGGCAAGGGCAACGTGTGATCGTCGACCCGGAGGTCGAGCTCCGGATATTCCTCGCCGGAGTGGATCACCAGGCAGGCCGACTGGCGGCCGCGCTTGTCGCCGCCGGCCGCATCGCCGGCCTCCAGCGCGCGGATCAGCCGCTCGGCCAGCGGCTGGTCCAGGTTCGCCTGGTAGACCCTCAAGGTCTCCTGGGCCACCTGCGGCCCCGCCAGCATGTTGCCAGCGACAGACACGCCCGCGGCCAGCACATGGCCCGACCAGTCGATGCAATCGCGCCCGGTATGGGCGGCATTGCGCCCGGCGCCGTCGACGACGTGGAGCTGGCGGGTCTCGCGACCTTCGTCGGGCGTCGTCAGCAGGCGGACGGCATCGGGCGCGGGAACGCCCGCGGCCAGCATCCTCATGCCGTTCACGCCGTAGAGCGGGTTGACCAGCGCCTGCGTGGAGAGAGCGCCCACGTCGCTCCGCCCGTAGGGGCAGATCGAGCCGACGGCGAAGAACTTGGTGGCGACGGCAACACCGAACGCGCCCGTCTTCGGGTCGCGTGCAACGATCGACCAGGTCATACAGTGCCTCCCGGGCGCGGGAACGTTATCCTCATCCGGGGTCGAGCCGCAAATCTTGCTTTGAATCCCAATCAACGTGACGATGCTCGGGCCTATTTCCTCCGGAGTCCCTCCCATGCCCAAGCGTCCACGCATCGCGATCCTGGGATTCGCGCTCGAAAGCAATCGCTTCGCCCCGGTGATCGGCCGGTCCGGCTTCGAGCGGATCAACTATCTGGAAGGCCAGGCGATCCTCGACGAGGCACGGAAGCCGAATCCGCGCATCGCCGCCAACGTCACCGGCTTCATCAAGACCATGGACGAGTCCGGCGACTGGGAGCCGGTGCCGCTGGTCATCGCCAACGGCGCCGCGGCCGGCCCGTGCGACCACACGTTCTTCACCGAGCTGATGGCCGACATGAAGCGGGGCCTGGAGGCGGCCAAGCCGCTCGACGGCGTCTATTTCTCCCAGCACGGCGCGGCGATCACCACCGAGCATCACGACCCCGACGGCTTGATGTTCGAGATGGCACGCGCGGTCGTCGGCAAGGACGTGCCGATCATCGCCACCCTCGATCTACATGCCAACATCTCCGAGCTGATGGTCGGGTCGACCGACCTCCTGGTCGGATACATCACCAACCCGCATGTCGACATGTGGGATCGCGGCATCGAGGCGGCGAAGGCGATGCGCGAGCTCCTGGCCGGGGTCCGCTACTATCCGACCTTCATCCGCCTGCCGCTGGTGGCGCCGTCGGTGACGCTCCTGACCGCCCGCGGACCCTATGGCGACCTCATCAACATGGGCCAGGCGCGCCGGGCCAAGGAGAACGCCATCGTCAACGTGACGATCATGGGCGGCTTCGCCTGGTCGGACACGCCCGACAACGGCATGGCGATCGTCGTCACCTCGCGCGGCTCGACCGATCCCGGCCAGCGCCTCGCCCGCGACCTCGCCAAGGCCTGCTGGGCCGACCGCGAGCGCTACCAGGTGACGCTGACGCCGCTCGAGGACGCGATCGGGATGATGAAGGATCTCAACCGCGACAGTTCGAAGCCGGCGCTGGTCTTCGCCGATGTCGCCGACAATCCCGGCGGCGGCGCCCGCGGCAATACCACCTGGATTCTCAAGGCCGCGCACGAAGCGGGTGTCGAGGACATGGCGATCACGCCGTTCTTCGACGAGGAGATGGCCGCCGACGCGCACAAGCTGGGTTGCGGCACCCGCTTTCTCGCCCGCTTCAACCGCTCGGAGACCCAGGAGTTCTCGAAACCCTTCGAGGCCGAGGCGGTGGTGCGCAACCTCTCGGATGGCGTCATCGTCGGCCGGCGCGGTACCGGCGCCGGGCGTACCATCCGGCTCGGGCCGACCGCGACCCTCCAGGTCGGCGGAATCCGCGTGGTGGTGATCTCCAACCGCACGCAGGCGCTCGACACCGGCTACTTCGAGAGCTTCGGCGTCGCGGTCGACCAGATGCGCTCGCTGGTGGTGAAGTCGCGCGGCCACTTCCGCGCCGGCTTCGACCATCTGTTTCCGCACGAGCGCGTCATCGAGGTCGACTGCCCCGGCTTGGTCTCGCCGATCCTCTCCCGCTACACGTGGAAGGGCCTGCCGAGGCCGGTCTATCCGATGGACCCGGCGGCGACCTGGGCCGCCGATTGAGGCATGGCGAGGACGAGGTGGAAGACGTGCCAGTGCTTGGGCTTGCCGCGCGCCGTCGGCTCGTCCGACTCGACCTCGTCCAGACGCTCGACCCGGTAGCCTGAGAGGAGCTGCTCGACCGCCGATCGGTCGTGAATGGCGAGGCCGGCCCGGTCGGCCCAGCCGTCCCTCGGCCCGAACAGCTGGCCCGCGAAGCGACCGCCGGGGGCCAGGCGCGCGCCGATCCGTGCCCAGACCCGAGGGAAGGCTTCGGGGCCGAGGAGCGGCAGGACGAAGCTCGCGTTGACGAGATCGGCCGGCGGCCAGTCGGCCGCCTCGATTCGCTGAACCCGCGCCTCCAGCGCCGCGTTGTCAGGCAGATCGTCGCGGCGGCCGAGGCGCCCGATCCCCTCCTCGCTCGCGTCGATGGCGAGCACGCGCCAGCCGCGGCGGAGAAGCTCGACCGAGTCGCGCCCGTCGCCGCAGCCGAGATCGACGGCGAAGCCCGGCCGGGCGAAGGCGGCGGCCGCCTGGACCAGCGTCGGGCGCGGCGGTCGCCCCTTGGCGCCCTCGTAGTACGACGCGAAGTCGCGACGCGTGCTATCGTCCGGTGCGTTGGCCATCGGAGGATGAGATCATGGCGGGACGCGTCCGTCACGTGGCCGCATCCCAGTATCGGACGGTGCCCTGGCAGAACGGCGGCGGCATCACCGCGGAAATCGCGGTCGAGCCGGAAGGGTCGACCGTCGAAACGCGCTTCCTCTGGCGGCTCTCGCTCGCCCGCATCGACCGCTCCGGCCCGTTCTCGGCCTTCGACGGCTACGACCGCACCATTGCACTCGTCGCCGGTGCCGGCATGGTACTCAGCTTCGGCGAACGCGGTTCCGCCCGCGTCGACAAGCCGATGCAGCCGCTCGCTTTCTCCGGCGAATGGGCGCCCGGCTGCGCCTTGGTCGGCGGGCCGACCGAGGACTTCAACGTGATGACCGACCGTGGCCGCATCCGCCACCGGGTCGAGCGGCTGGAGGCGGGGGTGGCGGCGCGAGGCCTGACGACGGCGCCGACACTCGCGGTCTTCGTTCCCTCCGGCGGACGGGTGACGGTCGACGGCGAGGCGTTCCAGCTCGCCCCCCGCGATACCGTCATCGCCGACGGCGCCGCCGAGGTCACCCTCGCCTCGGCCGGCCTCGCCCTCTCGGTCGGCCTGTTCCCGATCTGAGACCTACTTGCCGGGCACGCCGATCGGCCAAGCGTAGGTGATCATCAGCGACTCCGACCCCGGGTTCTTCCTGTTCTTGCTGATGCCGGCGTTGGACAGGTGGTGGAGAGAGATGCCGAGACGGCTGTCGTTGTCGAACCGGTAGTGGAGGGCGGCGCCGGTGCGGAACTCGAGCGTATGGCCGAGGTCCTTGCCGTCGCCCTTGTGATAGGCGCCGACCGCCGCGCTCGGCGTCAGCACGACGCGCTTGTCGAACCACCAGAGCTCGAAGGCGAGCCCGGCGTAGCCATAGGCGGCGGCGTCCGAGGTCCCCATGACGCCGACCATCGGCCGGAGCCATCCAAGCATCGGGCGGCCGCGCCATTCGAGACGGAACTCGGCGGCGGAGCCGTCGTCGAGCATGTCGAAGACACCGGCCGACACGTCGAGCATATTCGGCGTCTCGCCGGCCCTGGCCGGGGCCGCGCAGGCGAGAGCGATGGCGACCAGCGCCGAGGCAAGCGTCCTCATGTCTACTTCTTTCTCCCTTTCGGTGCCTTGCCGCCTGCGAACCGGCCGCGGGACTTGGGTTTCCAGCGAGCGTATTCCTTCTTCGCCGCTTCGTTCGGGGGATAGATCCCGAAGATCGAACGGCCTTCCCGGACCTTCTCGGTGACGAACGCCTCGAAGCGCTCCTGGCCGGCGGCATCCCTGGCGACATCGTCGGCAAGGTGGCGCGGGATCACCACGACGCCCTCGGCGTCGCCGAAGATCACATCGCCGGGATAGACGCCGACGCCGGCGCAGGCGATCGGCACGTTGAGATCGACCGCGTGATGGTGGATCAGATTGGTCGGCGCCGACGGCCCCTGGGCATATGTGGGGAACGGCAATGCGGCGATGCCCGGCGAGTCGCGAAGGCCGCCATCGGTCACCACGCCGGCGGCGCCGCGCTTCATCATGCGGGTGACCAGGATCGACCCGGCGGAGGCGGCGCGCATGTCGCCGCGGCAGTCCATCACCAGCACGTGGCCGGGCGGGATCGCCTCGACCGCCTTCCGTTGCGGGTGCTCCCAGTCCTCGAAGACTCCGAGGTGGTCGAGATCCTCGCGCGCCGGGATGTAGCGGAGCGTGTAGGCCTCGCCGACCATGACCGGCGCAACGGGGTTGAGCGGCCGGAGGCCGATCAGGAAGACGTTGCGGAATCCCCGCTTGAACAGCTGGGTCGTCAGCGTCGCCGACGAGCACTGCGCCAGCAGCTTTCTGGTGTCCGGCTTGAGCGGCGCCAGCTTCTTCTTCATGTCGTCACCCTTTCTTCGACGAAGGCGCGGAAACGGTCGGTCGCGCCGACAAGCTGGGCACGCACTCCGGGCTCGAGGGCGGAATGGCCGGCATCGGGAACGACCACGTACTCGGCCTCGGGCCAGGCCCGCGTCAGCTCGTCGGCGGTCACGATCGGGCAGACCATGTCGTAGCGACCCTGGACGATCACCGTGGGGATCCGGCGGATGCGATCGATACCGGCCATGAGGCCGGCTGGCGGCAGGAAGGAGCCGTTGACGAAGTAGTGCGCCTCGATCCGCGCCAACCCGAGGGCGTGGCTGTCGGAGGAGAACTGCGCCACCAGCTCGGGATTCGGCAGCAGCGTCGAGCAGGCCCCCTCATAGCGGCTCCAGACCCGTGCATAGGGCAGATGGACGGACGGATCGGGATGCACCAGCCGGCGATGATAGGCGTGGAGCAGGCCGCCGCGTTCGGCCTCGGGAATGGGATCGGCGAAGGCCCGCCAGGCTTCCGGATAGATCGAGCGGATGCCGCGGACGAACCAGTCGATCTCCGACGGCCGCGAGAGGAAGATACCGCGGAGCACGAAGGCGAGGCAGCGCTCGGGATGGACCTGGCCGTAGGCGAGCGCGAGCGTCGATCCCCAGGAGCCGCCGAACACCACCCAGCGGTCGACGCCGAGGTGCCGCCTGAGGGTCTCGATATCCCGGATCAGGTGCGGCGTCGTGTTGTCGTCGAGCGATCCCAGCGGCGCCGAGCGGCCGGAGCCGCGCTGATCGAAGATGACGATTCGGTATGCGCGCGGATCGAAGAACCGGCGATGGGTAGGCGAAGCGCCGGCGCCCGGGCCGCCGTGGAGGAACAGCACGGGAAGCCCGTGCGGATTCCCGGACACCTCCCAGTACATGACATGGCGGCTGTCGAGGTCGAGCCGACCATGGGCATGCGGGTCGATCTCCGGATAGAGCTCGGCTTGGGTCATGAGGCGCGGATCATAGCGACGGGACCTGCGGCTTGGCAAAGAGCGCGTCCGGCCCGCATGATGTCGCTGGAAGCCGCCCGTGATCCGCACCCTCGCCCTCGCTGCTCTGCTCCTCGCCCCGGCGCTCGCGGGCTGCACGGTCAACCCCGCGACCGGCGGCCCGAGCTTCACCGGCTTCATGGGGCCGGAGGAAGAAAGCCGCATCGGCCGCGAGCAGCATCCTCAGGTCGTGCGCGCTTTCGGCGGGGTCTACCCTGACCGCCGGATCCAGGATTACATGACGCGGGTCGGCCAGTCCCTCGTCCGGGTCACCGAGCTGCCGGATCTCAGGTTTACCTTCACCGTCCTCGATTCACCGGTCATCAACGCCTTCGCGCTTCCTGGCGGTTATGTCTACGTCACCCGCGGCCTCATGGCCCTTGCGTCGGACGAGGCCGAGATCGCCGGCGTGCTCGCTCATGAGATCGGCCATGTAACGGCCCGGCATTCGGCCCAGCGCCACAGCCAGCAGGTCGTGGCAGGGCTTGGGGCAGCGGTCGTCGGCGCCATCACCGGCTCCGAAGAGTTCGCCGACAGCTTCTCGTTCGGCGCGTCCGCCGTGCTGCAGAGCTACTCCCGCGACCAGGAATTCGAGGCCGACACGCTCGCCGTCCGCTACCTCGGCCGGGTTGGCTATGCGCTCGATGCGATGGCGGGGTTCCTTGGCAAGCTCGATCGCCAGTCCCGGTTCGAGGCCGAGCTCGCCGGCCGGGCGCCCGGCGAAGTCGATGGACTCAACATCATGTCGACGCACCCACGCACCCTCGACCGGGTTCAGCGCGCCGCCTCGACGGGCGGTCCGGGCCAGGGCCGGCGCGAGCGGGACGCCTACCTCCAGGCCATCGACGGGCTGGTCTATGGCGATGATCCGGAACATGGCTTCGTCAGCGGGCAGGCCTTCATCCACCCAAGGCTCGGCATCCGCTTCGAGGTGCCGCCGGGATTCCGCCTAGTGAACGGCGCGCGACAGGTCATCGCCCAGAACCCGAACGGCGCCACCATCGCATTCGACTCGGCGCAGGTCGAGCCGATCGCCACGGCCGACTACCTCAGGCGCGTCTGGGGGCGGAGCCTCCCTCTCGGCGAGGTCGAGCAGACCCAGGTCAACGGCTTCGAGACGGCGACCGGCGCGGTCAGGATCCAGGCCCGGCGCGGGCCCCTCGACCTCCGGCTCGTGGCCATCCGAATGGATCAGGCGATCCACCGCTTTCTGTATCTGACGCCGCCGGCGCTGACTCAGCCCCTGGAGACAGACCTCCGCCGTGCCACTTACAGCTTCCGTCGGCTGACCTCGGCCGAGGCCGCCGCCGCACGCCCGCAGCGGATCCGCCTCCACGCCGTCAGGCCGGGCGACACGCGGGCCGGCCTCATCGACTTCATGCCGCCCGAGGCCGGCCGGGGCCGGCGCTTCGACATCATGAACGGGCTCGCGGACGGCGCCATTCCGCCGGTCGGCACCGTGGTCAAGGTGATCGCCGAATGACCGGCACCCCGTTCGCAGAGCCGCGACGGCGACGGTCCTGGCTGCCGCGGATTCCCATCCTGGCCGTGTTGCTGGTCGGCATCGGCGGCCTGGTGTTGGCGGCCGTGTTGACCGTGCTGCTGATCGGGCTCGGCTCCAGCCGGCGCAACACCTACGACCTCCTGTCCGACAAGGCCGACCTGGTGATGAGCGCGATCGAGCAGCAGGTCCGCCTGCACCTCGAGCCGGCGCGGCACCAGGCGGAGTTCCTGGCCCGCCAGGTCGCCGCCCGCGAGCTCGACATCGCCAACCGGACCCAGGTTTCCGACACCCTCAATGCGGCCCAGGCGGCGACGCCCGAGGTCAGCAGCCTGGTCGTGATCGATACCGCCCTGCAGGCGACCCTGGTCTCCCGCCAGGGCATCGTGCTGGTCAACGACTGGAGCGACGATGCGGCGACGCGCGAGCGCCTGGACGAGGCCAGCCATACCAAGCAGTCGTTCTGGGGCGAGGTCCTGTGGACCCGCCAGCTCGGCGCCTTCATCAATCTCCGCACCCCGCTCTGGCGCGACGGCGCCTTCGTCGGCGCGCTCGCCGCGGTGGTCCAGGTCGGCAACCTCTCCCGCACCCTCCTCGCCATCCCCGGCGAGATCGTCGGCCGCGCCTTCATCCTCCGCGGCCGCGACGAGGTCCTGGCCCACCCCAATCTCGCCGCCCGGCGCTCGGTCGCGACCGACGAGCGCCAGCCCCTGCCCCTGCTCGGCCAGGTCGACGATCCGGTGCTGGCACGCATCTGGGATCCGAAGCGCATCCCGCTCGAGACCCTGCGCGCGCGCACGACCGAGGGCCATCTGGTCGACATCGACGGCCGGACCTTCGTCTTCCTCGTCCGCGAGCTCGGCGGCTACGGCCCGACGCCATGGATCATCGGGACCTACTTCGATCAGCAGGACGTCGAGCGGGAGCTGCTTCGCCTCGTCCGGGCGTCCCTTGCCGGCGGCGCCGTGCTGGTGGTCGCCCTGATCGCCGCCATCGGCTTCGCCCGCCTCCTCGGCCGGCCGATCATTGCGCTCGCCCGTTCAGCGGAGGCGGTCAGGAGCCTCGACCTCGCCGCCGCCAGGCCGCTCAAGCGAAGCGTTGTGCGCGAACTCGACGACGCCGGGCGCGCCTTCAACCAGATGCTGACCGGGCTCCGCTGGTTCGAGACCTACGTGCCCAGGCGCCTGGTCAGCCACCTGATCGGCCGGCGGACGACGACGGTCGCCTCGGCCGAGCGCCGGGTGACGGTGATGTTCACCGACATCCGCAGCTTCACCAGCCTCTCCGAACGGCTTTCAGCGGCCGAGGTCGCGGCGCTGCTGAACGAACATTTCGCGCTGATCGATCGCATCGTCGAGGGCGAGGAAGGGATCGTCGACAAGTACATCGGCGACAGCGTCATGGCGTTTTGGGGAGCGCCGGCGATCGAGCCTGACCACGCCGCCCGAGCGCTGCGCGCCACCCGCTCGATTGCGACGGAGATCGCCTCGGACAACCGCCGGCGGATCGCCGACGGGCTGCCGGCGATCCATGTCGCGATCGGGCTCCACACCGGGCCCGCCATCGTCGGCAATGTCGGACCGGCCGGCCGGGTCAACTACACCATCGTCGGCGACACGGTGAACTCGGCGACCCGCATCCTCGGCGAGGCCAAGCTGCTGGACGACCCGGACGACGTGATCGCCCTGGCGAGCGGCGAGACCGTCAGGGCGGCCGGACAGGAGGCACGCCTCTGCCGAAGCGTCGGCACGCGACAGCTCCGTGGCCGGATGGAAGCGACCGAACTCTTCCGCATCGTCTGAGGGAGGCCTTCCCTCTTCCGGGCGGGCCAAACGGCGGCCGTCAGACCTCGAGCTGGTCGACGATCCTTCCGTCGGCATCGAAGGCGCAGGCGATCAAGGTGCCGCCGAAGCCGGAGCCGCCGTCGATCGTCACCGTGAACTGCGTCGCGAGCAGGCCGGGGCGCCGGTGGTCGTAGCCGCGGACGACCACGGCGAAACCGCCATAGGCTTGGTCCATCTGAGCGAAGGCCGGGCTGCCCCACCAGAAGCTGTCGATCTGGGCGTTGAGCGGCCGCGACGGGTCGATGCCGGCATGGCAGAAGAGGATTCGGCCGCCCGTCGCCGCCTGCCTAAGCCCGGAGAAGAACGGGTCGTGGCCCGGCCGGGCGCGGATGGCGTCGCGGATTCTGTTGGTCCAGCGGCCGATCGCGACGGCACCGTCGCGCGCCGCCATGCGGCCCTGGTCGGCGCTCGAGCCGTAGGCGGCCAGCGTCGCGCCGACGCCGTGGTCCAGCATCCAGGCGAGAACCCCGCGGGGATCGGTCGCGAACTGGAGCTGGAGCAGTTTGCGCCACATCTCCTCTTGAGCGCCGCGGAGATAGGCGAGGTCGCAGACCATTGCCCGGCGCCGGGCGAGGAACCACAAGCGGAAGCGGAGCAGCTCGTCGATCGTCTCGGCGGCCGTCGGGCCGTGGCCGATGTAGTTGCCGAGATAGACGAGACGGTCGTCGGGAGCGAGCCGCCGGGCGAGCTCGCCATGGAGGCGGCTCAAACGCTCGGCCTCGCCGTGGATCGAGGCGACCGCCCAGAGACGGCCGCCCGGCCTGATGTCTGCGAACTTGTCCCGATCGGCCATGCGCCGAAACGGCAGCCCCGCCTCAGGCGGCGCGCAGCATCTGCTCGAGCCGCTGTGCCGCCGTCTGCTCGTCGATCTTCTCGATCACGGCGAACTCGCGAGCGAGACGGTCGAGCGCGGCCTGATAGATCTGGCGCTCGGAGTAGGACTGATCGGGCTGGCCGGCGTTGCGGTAGAGGTCGCGGACCACCTCTGCGATCGAGTTAGGATCGCCGGAGTTGATCTTGGCTTCGTATTCCTGTGCGCGGCGGCTCCACATGGTGCGGCGTGCCCGCGAGCGGCCCTTGAGCCGGGTCAGCGCAGCCAGCATCTCCTTGCGGGTGGCGAGCTTGCGAAGACCGGAAGCGCGCACCTTCGCGATCGGCAGGCGCAACGTCATCCGGTCCTTCTCGAAGGTGATGACGAAAAGATGGAGATCCTGGCCGGCGATAGTCTGGGTCTCGGTCTCGACGATGCGGCCGACGCCGTGGGTCGGATAGACGACGTGGTCGCCCGTGGCAAAGCCCGAGGCGCGGATCAGCGTCGCGAGTCTCGCCGATTCTCCGGCGGCCGACGGGCGCGGCCCGCCCGTGAGCGGCGGCGCCGACGGCGCCGACTTGACCATGATCGCGGGCTGACCGGGAACCGCCACGACCGGCGGGCGAACCGGGGTCGAGGCCATGGTCATCGAGCGCGGCGCGCCGGATCTGGCACCGTTGGCGCCGTGGCCGTCGGACTTCCGCGCCGGCAGCGGCGCCTTGCCCGGGAGCGGCTTAGCAATGAGAAGCTTGGCCGAGTCGGGCTTCTTCGCCACCTGGCCGTTCACCTTCGCGGCGGCCGGACGGACGGCAGGCGCGACCTTCTTGGCTTCGACCTTGCGCACGACAGGAGTCTTCTTCGCCTGAACTTTTGCCGGAGCCGGCTTCTTCACCTGGACCTGAACTTTCTTCTTCACCGTAACCGATTTTCCATGCGGCTTCTTGGCAGCCGCCTTCGCCGGGGGCTTCCCGGGTTTGGCCTTCTTCTTTGGCTTAGCGCCAGAGGCAGGCTTCGCCTTCCTGGCCGTCGCAGGCGCTTTGGCCTTGGTCTTTTTCGCGGTCATCGCTGCTCCAACCCCCTTGCTCGCACGCGCAAAAACGCGGTCAAGAACCCCCTCGGCAGCGGCCAAGGCCCCCGCCGATCCCCCCAGTAGCAGTAAAGTGCTGAAAAGGAGCCTGTGCCGAAACTATGGCCTAAGTCCCCGGCCCCTTTCGTATTCACCTAGAGAATATGTATAGCACAATTTTCTGCGAATTTCCAGATATGAGCGCCAAGACGTCGCCCCACAACGAGAACTCAAGCCTCGCAAACCCGTGATTTGCCGGCGTTTGCACCATGTTGCCCGCAACATGTTGCCGCAGGCGCCAATACCGGCCCCAGATTGAGGGTGGGCTTGCGATGGCCCGCCTGCGAGATGGGTTCGGGCGGCGGCTTCGTCAACGCTTGGCGGGGTCCGGGCTGAAGAACTTTTCGAACTTGCCCTCGACGCTCTTGAACGAATCAGCATCCGCCGGCGCCGGGGCCTTTCGGGTGATGTTCGGCCATTGTTCCGCATATTGACGGTTCATCTCGACCCATTTTTCGGCGCCCGAAGTGGTGTCGGGGGTAATCGCCTCGACCGGGCACTCCGGTTCGCACACCCCGCAGTCGATGCATTCGTCCGGGTGGATGACCAGCATGTTGTCGCCCTCGTAGAAGCAGTCCACGGGGCAGACCTCGACGCAGTCCATGTATTTGCACTTGATGCAGGCTTCGTTCACGACATAGGTCATCGCCGGTCTCCGGTGGGGCGCGGTGGGGCGCGTCCGGTTGGCGAGCCGGAAGCAACGGGGCATCTCGAGCCGCGCGAAAGGCGGCTTCATATAGCATCGCCCGTCGCGGGTGAAAACGCCGTCCGCTGCCGCGCCGCCGACTTCCTCGCCGGCGCCCTTGGGCCCGGTCCCTAGTGGGACATGCCGGTGCCGGGACGGCAGCGACGATCCGGGTCCGCCGAATCAACCCCGCGTCATCAGCCGGTCGATCGCGCGTCGCTCGGCCTTGGTCGGCCGGCCGGCGCCGGCCTCGCGCCCGCCGGGGGCCGGGGTACCAGCCGCCCGCGGCTCCGGCGGCGACAGATCCCGGTAGAGGGTGCGCGCCTCCTCGGCCGGCCCGCGACGCTGGCCCAGGGCGATGACCTCGATCACCCGGACATGCGGGCCCAAGGGGAAAGTCAACACGTCGCCGACGCCGAGCATCTGGCTCGGCTTCGAGACGACTCGCCCGGAGACGCGCACCCGACCCTGGGCGCAGAGGTGTGCCGCCAGCGTCCGGGATTTGAGGAAGCGCGCGAACCACAGCCATTTATCGAGACGGACGTGCTCGGCTGTCATGGGCGCCTCAACAGTCGTGCGAGCGGGGCGAAGGGCGAGCCCTGGTCGATCGCCGGCTTCCGCCTCTGGCGGCGGCGGGCCGCGTTCCGAACCCTCGGGGAGAACAGCGTGCCGTCCGGTCCGACCTCGGCCCGGTAGCCGAGATCGGCGAGCACGCCGGCGAGCTCGCCCGGGCGGCACCCGGCGAGATCGACCAGCCGCTGCGTCGCAAGGAACGGCCCCTGGGCCGAGAGCGTCCGCGCGGCGAATGCGAGCCGTTCGATGCGGTCGCAGCCGAGCGCGAGACCGCCGAGGACGGCGCGGCCGACCGCGGTCCAGAAGTCCCTGGGCACGGCCGGATCGGCCGCAGGCGCCGGCCCCGTCGGAATGTCGACCGGCGCCCGGCCGGCCGCCACCGACCAGAAGAGAGCCAGAAGCCGGGCCGCCGCCGGCTTCGCCAGCACCGGCAGGAAAACGTGGTGAACGCCGAAGCGAACGCCGAGCCGGGCGAGCGCTTTGCGGTCGGCCGGCCCGAGCGCGACCAATTGGGCGTCGGCTTCGCCGCGGGGAACTGTCCCCAGCCGCTCAACCAGGCGAAAGGCGAGGCCCCGCGCAGCCCCGTCGAGCGGCGCGTCGCGAAGCGCCTTCAACGGCCCCAGCGCCTGCGCGACATGACGCACGAGCCAGGTCGCAAGGCGGCGAACCACGCGGTCGCGTTGTGCGGCATCCAGGTAGTCGTTGGCCAGCACCTCGATCCGAGGCTCGATCGTCGACCGGCCCGGGACGAGGCGGGCCACCGGCGCGCCGTCCCAGAGCAATGCCGCGCCGTCCAGGCGGAAGGTGCCGTTGCCGGCCGCCTCCAACCGGTCGACGCGGTGTGCGATCTCGCGGGGAACCGCCCGCCTGGCGGCGCCCATGACCGGCCGGGCCTCCGGCTCGTTGCCGACATCGGGGACGAAGCGCAGCCCCTCGAGCCGGCCGACGGCGTGGCCTTCGACCACGACCTCGCCGTCGGCGCGGACGGCGGCGACCAGATCTTCGCCATCGGCCAGCCGTTGGGTCAGCGCGGCGGCGCGGCGGTCGACGAAGCGTTGAGTCAGCCGCTCATGCAGCGCGTCCGACAACCGCTCCTCGATGGCGCGGGCCCTCTCGCGCCAGTTTCCGGCGTTGGCGACCCAGTCCGGGCGGTGCGCGACATAGGCCCAGGTACGGCAATGGGCGATGCGCTGGGTGAGCGTGTCGATGTCGCCGTCGGTGCGGTCGAGCGCCTGGACGTGGCGGGCGACCCAGTCGGTCGGCAGCCGCTCGGTCGGCCCGGTAAGGTGCCGGTAGATCTGGCCGAGCAGCCGGGTGTGAGCGTCGGCCAGGATCTTGCGAAAATCCGGAATCTGGCAGACTTCCCAAAGGAGCCGGACGCCACCCCTGGCGGCGGCGAGCTCCCGGATCTCGGCGTCATTCGCCAGCACTTGGAGCGCCAGGTGGTCGTCGGCGTCGCGCTTTCGCATCAGCAGCGACGACGGCGGCTTGGCCTCGAGCGAGCGCGAGAGCGCGGTCAGCGAGCGCATGTCGAGGTCGCCGTTCCGCCACCACAGCCTTTGCAGCGGCTCGAAGCGATGCTCCTCGATCCGCGTCACCTCCCCCTCGTCGAGCTCGCCAGCGTCCGACGTCGTGCCGAAGGTGCCGTTCGCCATGTGGCGGCCGGCGCGGCCGGCGATCTGGGCGAGCTCGGCCGGCATCAGACGCCTCGGCGCCCGCCCGTCGAACTTCGACAGCTGGGCGAAGGCGACATGGTCCACGTCCATGTTGAGGCCCATGCCGATGGCGTCGGTCGCCACCAGGAAGTCGACCTCGCCGGCCTGGAACATCGCCACCTGGGCGTTCCGGACGCGCGGGCTGAGCGCCCCCATGACCACCGCCGCCCCGCCCCGCTGGCGGCGGATCGCTTCCGCCAGCTCGTAGACGTTGGCGATCGAGAAGGCGACCACCGCAGAGCGCCGGGGAAGCCTGGCGAGCTTGCGGTGGCCGGCATAGACGAGAGTCGAGAGCCGGGGCCGTGTCACCACCTCGGCGCGTGGGACGAGCTTCCGGAGCAGCGGCCGGATGGTCTCGGCGCCGAGGAACATCGTCTCGTCGAGCCCGCGGGCATGGAGGAGGCGGTCGGTGAAGACATGGCCACGCTCCCAGTCGGCGGAGAGCTGGATCTCGTCGATCGCGAGGAACGACACCGGCCGGTCGACCGGCATCGACTCGACAGTGCACACGAAGTAGCGCGGGTGCTCGGGGACGATCTTCTCTTCGCCGGTGATGAGGGCGACCGCCTTTTCGCCCTTGGCCCGGGCGACCCGGTCGTAGTTCTCGCGGGCGAGCAGGCGGAGCGGAAAGCCGATCATGCCGCTCACATGACCCATCATCCGCTCCATCGCGAGATGGGTCTTGCCCGTGTTAGTGGGCCCGAGGACGGCGGTGATGCGCCCGCCCAAGCTTGCCGCTCCGCCCATGCCCGGAAAGATCGGCTTTCCTAGCGCCGTTCGCAAGGAGGCGCAGGAGAGCCCTTGCACGCCCGAGGGTCATTCCCATATGTGGCGGCGATTTCACACTTTCATTGTCGAGAATCGCCGAGGCCGCCCATGACCGACACGCTCACCGAAGAAAAGCTGACATTCCAGGCCGAGGTCGCCCGGCTCCTGGAGATCGTCGCCCACTCGCTCTACAGCGAGAAGGAGATCTTCCTTCGCGAGCTGATCTCCAACGCGGCCGACGCCTGCGACCGGCTCCGCTACGAGGCGCAGACCCGGCCGGAACTCGCCACATCCGACCAGCCGTTCAAGATCACGCTCACCGTCGACAAGCCGAACCGACAGCTCACCGTCTCCGACAACGGCGTCGGCATGAGCCGGGACGACCTGGTGAAGAACCTCGGCACCATCGCCCGCTCCGGCACCTCGGCCTTCGTCAAGGGGCTGACCGGCGATGCCAAGAAGGATCTGAACCTGATCGGCCAATTCGGGGTCGGCTTCTATTCGGCTTTCATGGTCGCCGACCGGGTCGAAGTGTTCTCGCGCCGCGCCGGCGAGGCCGAGGCCTATCGCTGGTCCTCCGACGGCAAGGGCGAGTTCACGATCGCGACCGCCGAGCGCGAGGCACCGGGCACCGACGTCGTCCTGCATCTGAAGGAAGGGGAGGACGAGTTCCTCGCCGACTACAAGATCAAGGAGGTGGTCCGGCGCTACTCCGACCACGTTCCGGTGCCGATCGAGCTCCGCATCGGGCCGAACAAGCAGCCGCTCAACGACGGCTCGGCTCTCTGGCACAAGGTGAAGAGCGAGGTCACAGAGGCCCAGTACAAGGAATTCTACCGTCACGTCGCCCATGCGATGGACGAGCCGTGGCTGATCATCCACCACCGGGCCGAAGGGACGATAGAGTACACGGCGCTCCTGTTCGTGCCCTCGGCCCGCCCGCTCGACCTCTTCAACCCTGACCGCCGGCACCGGGTGAAGCTGTACCTGAAGCGGGTCTTCATCACCGATGACTGCAAAGACCTGCTGCCGGCCTGGCTCCGCTTCCTCCAGGGCGTCGTCGACACGCCGGATCTGCCGCTCAACGTCAGCCGCGAGCTGCTGCAGAAGAACCCGCTCCTCGCCAAGATCCGCGCCGGCCTTACGCGGAAGGTTCTCTCCGAATTGACCAGGAAGGCCAAGGACGATCCCGACGCCTACCTCGGCTTCTGGGAGAATTTCGGCGCCTGCCTCAAGGAAGGGCTCTACGAGGACAAGGACGAGCATCGGACCGAGATCCTGAAGCTCTGCCGCTTCCATTCGACCGGTTCCGACAAGCCGGTGACGCTGGATGAATACATCCAGCGCATGAAGGAGGGCCAGGACGCGATCTACACGATCAGCGGCGACGACCTGGGGGCGCTCCGCGCCAGCCCGCAGCTCGAAGGCTTCGCCGCCAAGGGCGTCGAGGTGCTGATGCTGACCGACGCCGTCGATGAGTTCTGGATGCCGTCGGTCGGGACCTACGAGGGTAGGACGTTCAAGTCGGTGACCCGGGGCGCCCTCGACCTCGACACGATCAAGGGCGAGAGCAAGGACGACCCGAAGCCGGCGGAGACGCCGGCCGCGCTCGGTGCCCTGATCGTCCTCTTCAAGCTGGCGCTTGGCGAGGAGGTGAAGGACGTGCGCGCCTCGGCTCGCCTTACCGACTCCGCCGTCTGCCTGGTCGCCGCCGATGGCGATCTCGACATGCGGCTCGAGCGGCTGCTGCGCCAGCACAAGCAGCTCGACAAGGCGGTGAAGCGCGTGCTCGAGCTCAATCCCGCGCACCCGCTGGTGAAGAAGCTGACGGAGATGACCGGCAAGGAGGGCGCCTCCTCGGTGCTCGAGGAGGCGGCGCACCTGCTGCTCGATCAGGCCCGCCTGCTCGAGGGCGAACCGGTCCCCGATCCCCGCGCCTTCGCCAAGCGCCTGGGGGCGATGATGGAGCGCGGGCTAACCCGATCTATTCACCATGCGAAGGGATAGCTGGGCTGGGGCGGTGCGGACGAGCGGCATGGTGGCACCCGATTGGCGCGGTTTGATGTCGATGGCTCGGCTGGGGGTTGCGGATCTGGGTTCGACGGGGCACGAGGCCCCTTAG